>NZ_JAGHWU010000014.1:0-168397 GCF_017746145.1 Xanthomonas sp. D-99
AGCTGCATGGATGAATCCTCTACATAAGGCGATAGTGTCGCGCATCTGCGGTGAGTTGATCAGACCTTCCCTAGTGCTATCGCGACTCTCGAAGCGCTCCGATTTCAGCCTGATAAGCACACCACGGTTGAGAGGTGGCTTATCGATGCTCGCGATGTGCTTCGACACCTTCTACCAGCCGGTTCAGCATCGATTGCCCGGAAGCTGCAAAATAAGAAAGAACTCGCTACGGCGTTTTCGCTTGGTAGCGTGTCTAAACATCCTGCGCACACTATTCATGCGGTCAAAGGCAAGGAGTTTGATGCGGTCTGTGTCGTGTTGGCGCCGAAGACTGCAAAAAAAATTGTGGACTGCCTTATCGAAGGTGGGACCTCAGAAGATCTTGAGAGCGCGCGGAAAATCTATGTGGGTGCGTCGAGAGCTCGCCGACTCCTTGTCATAGCGGTTCCGAAGTCCCAAGCGAAACGGCTCCACACGCATCTGTTGGGGACCGGGGCCCTCGTCGCACTTTCTGATGTCTAAGATTAATGCTTCCTGGAAAATCTGTCGATGCACGATGTCAGATTAAGGGTTGGGGTGAATAACGCTTTATTTTAATTTTCAGTGCCGTTAAAGAGCTGGTGATCATTCACCAAAATTTTCAGCAAGGATCGCCGTCTCTAGTTACCCGTCTTCAGCTAATTTTTTCAATTAATGCGCATTCTTTGAATAATACTACAGCGTGACGGAAAAGATCCGGCAGATGGCCCGCGAGGGTATCGAACACACGATTGTAATGGGCCAGTCAAAAGTAGGCATTTTGTCGAGCGAGAAAGAGGCGGCCATTTGTTGCCGATCATGAGCTTCTGGAAGAATTTTCTGCTTTTACGAGATTGCAGCAAACGTAGGGGTCCGCATAATATTGAGGTCTTTATCGCCCTTTCTTTATGAAGTATGAATGGAAATTATAAATCCATGGAAAATTGTTTTTTATTTATTTTAATAAGTTATAATTGCCGCTCATCATAATCAAAAGGAGTAAACATGAAAAAGCACCCCCCGTCATCAACCCTAGAAATTGGTAGCAAGGAATGGGAACAGGCTCGCATCTGGGAAGAGCATGAAAGGATTAGACTCTCAGTGCCCCAAGGAATAATTGAAAATCCCCCTGTCCGGAAGATGTGATACAAGGATTCGCCATGTATAGCTGCAAATGAAGCCTCCCTCACCGGAGGCTTTTTCTCTGTGTGTTTTCCAATGAGACGCACTTTTGGCTGGCCAGCTTTCGTATTTTTTCAGAAAATTGCTGCCTTGGGTCCTCCGCAGAACATCGGTTAACATTTAAGGCTGCATGTTGTTGTCCAGCGCTCTAAAGCTCTCTCTGTAAGATGCCTTAGCGCTTTCAGCGTTGGTGCCTCCTCAGTCTCGTTTCATTTTAGTTTTTCCATCCTGTCGTTCGCGACTTGGTCGTCCTCTTCTTTGCTGCTTGTTCCCGTCGTCGTTCCATGTGGCAAACCTGCTTGAACGCACGGTCAAATTGCCCTGGCGTGTAAGCGGGCAATGGAAGCGGAGGGCCAAACCGTTCAATGGCCGCAAAGCGAGCGGGGACAGAAGGTGGATCGACGTAGTGCTTCAAGCCTGGTGGAAGCGTCAACTCGTGGCCGGTGATTTGCTGCGAAATCGGAAGCGAGATGCCGTGCTCATTGACCAGCGAGTTGGACAGAGTGTGTCGAAAGCAGTGAAAGCTTTTGAGCCGTTGGGTTAACCCTTGCTTGATCGCATAGGCCCGGAACTGATCCCCCAGCGCGTCGCCGTAGCCATTTTCGGCGTTGTAGGGCAAGTGCGGGAACAGTCGCTCAAAGCCTGCGCGCTTGACCTCATCCACATAGACCAAGAACCCAGCCTCAATCAGAGATGTGGGCAAGGGCACAAAGCGGGAAGAGTGGGGGTTCTTCAAACGCTGATCCGGCTTTGCTCCTCGGAAATGCACGCCCCAGAAGTCACCGACCTTGCCGATGTCGTCAACATAGAGCTGCGCGACTTCGTTGACCCGAGCACCGGTGGCAAATCCCAACAGCGTGCCAAACCATCGATGGGGATACTTCTTCGCCCAGGACGTGAATGCATTCAGTTCGAGCAGCGCTTCAAGCTCGGCTTGGCTAAACGGATCACGACTCGGCTCATCGGTGAGCGACTTGGCACGATTGAGGATGGCTTTGTGAGGCGGCTTGCTAATCAGGTCTTCGTTCGCCAAGGCGTTGAAGAAGGACGCAATGCGATCGCGATGCTTTTCCTTGGTGCGCATGCTTAGCAGTTCGTGACCACCTTGCCGCGCCTTGCTCAGGATTTCGACAGGGGTGAGGCCGGCGAACACCGCCTTCTTGGTGGCGTTGCTGGGGTAGTGCTCAAGCGCATCCAGGAACTTTCGGACGTCATCGGTCTTGTAGTCCTCGACCGGCTTGTCGCCGACAAGCGCCACAAAAAGACCCAGGCTGTGCTCGGTATCCAGCACGTTTTTCGCGCTTCGCCCAACACGCCGCATCTCACTGATGTGGATGGTGGCGCGCTCTGACAGCCGCGGTCCGGCGCTCTTCACAGAAGCCAGTTGCTGAAGAGGGAGGTGTTTCAGTGCGTCCAGCAGCCGAGCATGATCCTCAGCGCCGTTGGCAGAAAGCTCCACGCCACCGACCTTGATGGTGTAGGGGCGGGCTTCGTTCCCTTGCAACGCGGCCAGCGCCTGGCTCAGCAAATCGTCCCGCATGCCCGCTCCCTGCCGCATCTGATCGAATGCTTCCGAGAGTGCCACAGCAGTTCGTGCCACGGCCAGACGTGCAGCATCACCAAGGGCCAAGCGAACGGGACGGACAAGGTAGCGCGAGCCGATGATGGCTTGGAGGTCGGTAGGGACGAAGAAGCGCACGTAGAGCCCAGCTGGGCGGCGCAAAAAATAAGGCTTCGGCACGGGGTTTGATACCTCGTTTGATACCTAACGCAGGCTCAAACTGAACATCAAACCCCGGGCCGAACCTTCGCAGAATCAAGCGCTTACTGCTCTCTTCCGCGTTCAGATGGTGGAGGTGGGCGGAATCGAACCGCCGTCCGGAAGCACTCCATCCCCAGCACTACATGCTTAGCCCTCCGTTAGATCTCGTTCCCAGGCAGCACGGTTGGCAAAGCGCACCTGGAAACCAGCCTGCTTTATCTGACCGGTAGCTGACAGGCAGCCACTACCGATGGTTCCGTGATAATGACCCTACACCTACGAGCACGGGCACAAGTAGGTTCGGGGGTTCGCCTTAGGCGGCTGTAGAACTACAACTAAAGCCAATTAAGCGGCGATAGCGAAGTCCGAACCGTAGTTGTCATCGTTGGCAACTAAAAGTTTGCTGCTGGATTAACGAGGAAAGCTGCCCCCTCGGCATGCGCCAAGCGACTTCGCGACCCCCGTCGAAACCAGTGCACCCCCGGGGAAAGCAGTAAAACGCTGACCAGGTCAGTGTAGGGATCGGCGCGCCCTGTCACAAGTGGTGAGATGCGCAACGCTTACAGTGGCTTCAGTCCCTTACCGAACGGAACAGTCTGCAAACGAAGGAGCGAAGCGATGGCGACAGGCAAGCCCCCACGTTCGAAACCTGCACGCGCGCTACCGCGCAAGGCGGCTGCAAGCACGCAACAACCGGCGCGGCCGCACGTTGCACGTGCGCAGCAGGCCGGAGCCCGGGAGCCCGCGGCGACCCGCGTGCAGGGCAAGGCGCGCACGGTGATCTACATCCATGGCATCGGCAACAAGCCGCCGGCTGATGTGCTGCGTTGTCAGTGGGACAAGGCCTTGTTCGGGCGGCCCATGGGCGAGCGTACGCGGCTGGCGTACTGGGTCAATCGCGAGCGGTATCCGGTGGCCGAGCCGGGCAATTGCGATGCGCGCGATGTGGGTCCGGCGCTTAATCAAAGCGTGCAGCGCGCCTTGAGCACGCTTGGCCTGGTGCCGGGCGAACAGGACCTGCACCTGTTGGCAGACGCGCTGGCGCAGAGCGAGCAGGAACGTGCCGATCTGCATCGGCTGCTGGACGAGCTTCAGGGCGCGTCCGTGCCCGGCGCCGTGCAGGCCAAGGGGGCGATCGATGCGATCAACCGGGTGTTGCTGCGGCTGATTTCCGCTGCATTGTTGCAGGACGTGCATGACCTGTTCTTCGTGCCGGAACGTGCGGCGCTGATGCGCGAAAGTCTGGCGCAGCGGCTGCGTGCAGGCGGCGGGCCATTCGTGGTGGTGGCGCACAGCCAGGGTTCGATGATCGCCTTCGATGTGCTGCGCCAGCTGAAGGCGGCCGACTGCGAGGTCAGTTTGTTCCTCACCCTGGGCTCGCCACTGGGGTTGCCGCAGGTGCGGAGCATGTTCAAGCGCTGGACCGGCACGCGCAAACTGCCGTTCCCCGAGTGCGTACAGCGCTGGATCAATGTGGCCGAAACGCGCGACCCGATCGCGCTGGACCCGGACCTCACCGACGACATCGCCAATGCGAAAGGACGTTTCGAAAACCTGGCCGCTGCGCGCTTGAATCCGGACTGGCAGCACAACCCGCATTCGGTTTCGGGCTATCTGTCGATTCCGCAGGTGCGCGCCGCGGTGCGCCAAGCCGTGGGCGTGGGCTTCGATCAGCCGGTGTCCAATGCAGTGCTGATCAAGGACCTCAGCGAGCAGCTCGAAGCGCATGGCCCGGAGCACCGACACGATGTGCTGATCGAGCTGGATCGGCGCGTGTTGGGGAACGATCCTGCCGGTGTGCGCGCATTGCTGCTGCAGCATGTGCGCGAAGCCGCTGCGCGCACCACCGGCCTGAGTGGCGATGCGCTGGATGAGGCGATCGAGCTGGAAGACAGCCTGCAGCGTTTCGTGTCTGCGCGGCTCACCCGGTTCGAGATCGAATCGCTGCAGGATCGCTATCGCACGTTGGGTTTTCGGCGGGTGTGGCGCGATGCCGGAAAACGCGCGTTGATCCATGTGTCGGGCAATGTGCTGCATGCCGATGCGGCACGCACGGCGTATCGCGCGCGGGCAGCAGATCGGTTGGGCGGTGATGGATACCGGCATCGCGGCCGGTCACCCGCACTTTTTCCTCAAGGGTGAGCGCGACAACGTGGTGGCACAGTGGGATTGCACGCGGCGCGGTGCGCCCAAACGGTTGACCCGCGCCGACGGCACGACGTTTACCCGGCTCGATCGGCATGGGCACGGCACGCATATCGCCGGCATCATCGCCGGGCAGTGTCACGCTTGGATCCCGGATGCGAGCGGCACGCCCGGGCGTAGTCTTGAATTTTCCGGCATGGCGCCGGATACCCAGCTGTATGGCTTCAAGGTGCTCGACGATGCCGGAAACGGCCGCGACTCGTGGACGATCAAGGCGGTGCAGCAGGTGGCCGACATCAACGAGCGCGCCGGCGAGCTGATCATCCAAGGCGTCAACCTGAGTCTGGGCGGCTGTTTCGACCCGGAGAGCTACGGCTGCGGGTTTACGCCGTTGTGCAATGAATTACGCCGGCTGTGGCGGCAAGGCGTGCTGGTGGTGATCGCTGCCGGCAACGAGGGCCTGGCCTGGTTGATGCGCAACGATGGCGATGCGTATGCGGCCAACATGGATCTGTCGATCAGCGACCCCGGCAATCTGGAAGACGCCATCGTGGTCGGCTCGGTGCACAAGAGCAGCCCGCATAACTATGGCGTATCGTATTTTTCCTCGCGCGGGCCGACCGCCGACGGCCGCAGCAAGCCGGATGTGGTTGCGCCAGGGGAGAAGATCCTGTCGGCCTACTACGACTTCGACCCGGACGACCCGGCGAGCCTGATGGTGGAGATGAGCGGCACCAGCATGGCCGCACCGCATGTCTCCGGCGTGCTGGCGGGGTTCCTATCGGCGCGCCGCGAGTTCATCGGCTTCCCCGATCGGGTCAAGCAACTGCTGCTGGATACCTGTACCGACCTGCAGCGCGACCGCTATGTGCAGGGCAGGGGAGTGCCGAATTTGATGCGGATGCTTGGAGCGACGTGATTCGGGAGTCGGGATTGGGGATTCGCAAGAGCGGCGGGCTAGCCTCACCGCGCTGCATGTGTGGATCGCAAGCCAGCAGTGCGAAAGGCCACGCACAGCCGCTGTAACCAATCCCTAATCCCGAATCAACAATCCCAGCTCCTCACGCATCGCGATTATGCCGCCGCATCACGCGCTGCTTGTCGCGCTGCCAATCGCGGTCCTTGGCGGCGTCGCGCTTGTCGTGATTCTGCTTGCCCTTGGCCAGGGCGATTTCCAGCTTGACCTTGTTGCTGCTCCAGTACAGCGCGGTAGGCACCAGGGTGTAGCCTTCGCGCTCCACGCGGGTGAGCACCTTGTCGATCTCGGCGCGGTGCAGCAGCAGTTTGCGGTCGCGCCGTTCCACTGGCACCGTGTGAGTGGAGGCCTGGATCAGCGGCGTGATCTGCGCGCCGATCAGGTAGATCTCGCCGGAGCGCACATAGGCATAACCGTCGACGATGTTGGCGCGGCCGGCGCGGATCGCCTTGACCTCCCAGCCCTGCAGTGCCAGGCCGGCTTCGTAGCGTTCTTCCAGGTGGTATTCGTGGCGCGCACGCTTGTTCAACGCGATGGTTTTCGTGGCCTTCGCGCCGTTTGCTTTATCCTTGGTCTGTTTCTTGCTCATCTGCCCATTGTCGCCGATTCGGTGTCGTCAAACGATCTTCCGTCTTTCACAAGTTAGCGAATGCCTACCATCCGTCGCAGCGCCCTAGTCGAACACAGCGCCACCCGCATGTTCGATCTGGTCAATGATGTCGCCGCCTACCCGCGCCGCTTCGGCTGGTGCGACGCTGCCAATGTGCTTGAGCAGGACCAGGCGCACATCGTGGCGCGCCTGGATTTGGGGCTGGGGTCGTTCCGCACCTGGTTCACCACCGAGAACATCCTCGAGCGCCCGGAGCGCATCGTCATGCATCTGCGCGACGGCCCGTTCAAGCGCCTGGAAGGCTTGTGGGAGTTCCAGGCGCTGGGCGAGGGCGCCTGCAAGGTGAGTCTGACCCTGGAGGTGGAGACCAGCTCGCGGCTGCTTGGCCCGGCGCTGGCGCTGGGCTTTCAGGGCTTGGCCGACCGCATGGTCAACGATTTCGTGCGCGTCGCCGATCGCGGCGACGTCTAGGTTGCGCGGCGGCATGCGTATCGACGTGGTGCTGGCCTGGCCGGATCGCTACAGCTCGGTAGAGCTGGAATTGCCTGAAGGCGCAACGGTGGCCGACGCCGTCGCCACGTCCGGTTTGGCGTTGCAGCAAGCCCCTGCTGCGCATGCGGTGCACGGGCTGGTCGCGCGGCCGGAGCAGGTGTTGCGCGACGGCGACCGGGTCGAATTGCTCAGGCCGCTGTTGCTGGATCCGAAAGAGGCGCGGCGCAGGCGTGCCGGACCAGGCAAGAAAGCCGGCGCCAACAGCTAGCGACTTCCAACGCTGCGAGGACGTACTTGGCCTCACTGCAAACCAAGCGCTTCTGCCCGTTGTCTTGAAGACTTCGATGTATTCGATGAGTTCGAACGAGCGCGGCTCGACCTAAGACATGCAACAACAAGTGCGATGGACCGGTCCTGGGCTCGGCGCTGCGGGGTCACTGAAGCGCTCTTTGGCGTCAGGCAAAACGAAAAACGCATCCGTTCAAAGGGATGCGTTTGGGTCCGGTCAGGCGATCACGACACCGCAGAGCCACCACATCAACGGCCGCGCTGCTTCTTCTTGTCGCGTGCCAGGTTGCGGCCGAACTGCTTGGGCGCGGCTTTGGCCAGCTGCTCGTCCTGCGACGGGAAGTAGTCGCCTTCCCAGCGTGCGACCTGTTCGTTCTCGAAGAACACAGTGAAATTCTTGATCTCGGTACGCGCCAGACGGTCCACGCGCTGCGTGGAGGTGTAGTCCCAGCGCTGGGCATGGAACGGGTCGGGGATCGAGGGCGTGCCCAGCAACGCGCTGACCTGCTGCTTGCTCTGGCCTACCTGCAGTTGCTCCACGGCGTTCTGTTTGATCAGATTGCCCTGGTAGATCGGCTGCTTGTAGATGATGCCGCAGCCAGCGGTGGAAAGAGCAACGGCGGCGACCAGCAGGAGATTGCGCATCGGGGATTAAGTGCTGAGGAAATCACGCCGATGATACACTTCCGCCGGTCGCCGCGACCCGTTTGATGGCAGCTGGCGCTAAATCGCCAATGAACGGAGAACGTATGGAAACCCACGACCTGCGCAAAGTCGGGCTCAAGGTGACCCATCCGCGCATGCGGATCCTGGAACTGCTCGAGCAGAAGAGCAATCAGCATCACCTCAGCGCAGAAGACATCTATCGCCAACTGCTCGACCACGGCGACGAGATCGGCTTGGCCACGGTCTACCGGGTGCTGACCCAGTTCGAGGCGGCCGGCCTGGTGCTGAAGCACAATTTCGAAGGCGGGCAGGCCGTCTACGAGCTGGATCGCGGCGGTCACCACGACCATATGGTGGACGTGGACACTGGTCACGTGATCGAGTTCGAGAGCGAGGAAATCGAGGCGCTGCAGCGCCAGATCGCCGCCAAGCATGGCTATGAACTGGAAGAGCACTCGCTGGTGCTGTACGTACGCAAGAAGCGTCCGCGCTGAGCTGGGGCCTAGCGCTGGTGCGAATGACAAGGCGGCTTCGGCCGCCTTGTCCGTTGTGGGGCGTGTTGGTGGATTCGATGCACGGCCTTCCCCCATCCACCCTTCGGGCACCTTCCCTCGCGGGCGGGGGAAGGGAGCCGGCGGGCGGCCGTTCGCAGTGCAGCAGACAGATCGCGCTCAGCCAGACAGCGCTTCTCCCGCGGGCGGGAGAAGGTGGCGCGCAGCGCCGGATGAGGAACAACCGCATTTGCGCCTGTCGTGGTCGCGTCGCAGCGATGTCGCCCCCATCCGTCCTTCGGACACCTCCCCCCGCAGGAGGAGGGAGCCTTGTCACCGGCGGAGGGAACGGGGAGTCTGAATTTGTGGGCAGCTCGCCCGGTCAGGCGCTCTGCAACAGCTTGCGGGCGGCCGCGCGCGCTTCCTTGCTCACTTCCACACCACCCAGCATGCGTGCCAATTCTTCCTGGCGGGCCTGCGGGCCGAGCAGTTCGACCGCGCTCTGGGTCATGCCGTCCACCGGCGCCTTGCTGACCCGGTAATGCGCATGGCCCTTGGCGGCGACCTGCGGCAGGTGGGTGACGCACAGCACCTGGCGCTCTTCGCCCAACGCGCGCAGCTTCTGCCCGACGATGTCGGCCACCGCGCCGCCGATGCCCGAATCCACTTCGTCGAACACCATGGTCGGCACGCTGTCCAGGCCCAACGCCGCCACTTCGATGGCCAGCGAAATGCGCGACAACTCGCCACCGGAGGCAACCTTGCGCAAGGCGCGCGGGGGCTGCCCGGCGTTGGCGGCGACCAGAAATTCCACCCGCTCGGCGCCATTGGGGTCTGGCCGGGCGCTCTCGTGCGGCTGCAGCTGGATCAGGAACTGCCCGCCACCCATGCCCAACTCGCCGATCAGCGCCGTGGTCGCGGCCGACAACGCCTCGGCGGCGGCGGTGCGGCTGTCGCTGAGCGCACCGGCCGCGTTGCGCCAGGCGCCGGTGGCGGTTTCGATGTGCTTGTCGAGCTGCTGCAGGCGCTCGTCGGCGCCGCGCAGGTTCTCGACTTCGGCGCTTAGATGGTCGCGATGCGCGGCCAGCTCGTCCGGTGTGACGCGGTGTTTGCGCGCCAGATCGTGCAGACGGCCGAGGCGGCGCTCCATCACCTCGAACTGGGCCGGGTCGGCCTCCAGGTCGTCGCGCACGCGGTCGAGCAGGGCCAGCGCTTCCTCGATCTGGATGACGGCGCTGTCCAGCAACGCGTCCACCTCGCCCAGCCGCGGCTCGTGCTCGGCCACGCGCGATAAATCGTGGCGGCTGTCCTGCAACAGGCCCAGGGCGCTGGCGCCGTCGTCGCCGTTGAGCTGCTGGGCGACGCTGTCGCAGGCGCCGATCAACGCGGTGGCATGGGCCTGGCGGCGGTGATTGACGTCCAGTGCGGCAATCGCGGCCGGGTCCAGGTCCTCGCGTTCCAGTTCGGCCAGCTGGTGTTCCAGAAAGCCGATCCGGTCTGAAACATCGCCCTGCGCGGAGAGGGCATCGCGCTCGTCCAGTAGCGCCTGCCAGCGTTGGCTGGCCTGGCGCACCTGCTCGCGCTGGGCGCTGTTGCGGGCGTAGGCATCGAGCAGGGCGAGCTGGCTATGCCGGGCCATCAGCGCCTGGTGCTCATGCTGGCCATGAATTTCGACCAGTTTCGAGGCCAGTTCCGCCAGCTGCGAGGAGGTGACCGGGCGGCCGTTGATCCACGCGCGCGAGCCACCGTCGGCGCGGATGATCCGGCGCAGCTGGCATTGCGCCTCGTCGTCGAGTTCGTTATCGGCCAGCCAGCCCAGCCCGGGGTGCTCGGCCGGCAGCTGGAATTCGGCCGACAGTTCGGCGCGCTCGGCGCCATGACGGACCACGCCGCTGTCGGCGCGCAGGCCGGACAGGAAGCCCAGCGCGTCCACCATCAGCGACTTGCCGGCGCCGGTTTCGCCCGATACCACGGTCATTCCCGGCCCGAATTCCAGTTCGGTGGCACGGACAACGGCGAAATCCTTGATCGAGAGGTGTCTGAGCATGAGGTCGAGTGTGAATGCTTTGGGGAAGCTTAGGGTGGCGGGGGCGGACGGGGAATCGGACGCTTGCCATCCCCGGGGCCAGACATTATCTATGCGCTGTCTCACCGGATGATCCCATGCGCGCGTCCCAGTCCCCAATGCTCGACCCCCGCGCCCGCCAGTTGCTGCGCACCCTGATTGCGCGCTACATCCGCGACGGCGAGCCGGTGGGCTCCAAGACGCTGGCCCAGCATGCGGGGCTGGATGTCAGCCCGGCGACCATCCGCAATATCCTGGCCGACCTGGAAGACGTCGGCCTGCTCAGCTCCCCGCATACCTCGGCCGGACGCGTGCCCACTGCGCATGGCTACCGGGTATTCGTCGACAGCCTGGTGCAGATGCAGCCGCCCGGCGAAGAAGAAGTGCGCCGGCTGCGCGCGGAGCTGGCCAGCGGCAATGGGACCCAGTCGCTGCTGGGCAGCGCCTCGCAGATGCTGTCGGCGATGAGTCATTTCGTCGGCGTGGTCAGCGCGCCGCGCCGCGAGCAGTTCGCGTTCCGGCATATCGATTTCGTGGCGCTGGATGCGCGCCGCGTGCTGGCGATCCTGGTGTTTGCCGACAACGAGGTGCAGAACCGGGTGATCGAGCCGCGGCGCGCCTACGAGCCTGCCGAGCTGGAACGGATGGCCAATTACCTCAATGCGCAGTTCGCCGGGCGCGCGCTGGCCGACATCCGCGCCTGCCTGCTGCGCGAGCTGCGCATGGCCAAGAGCGAGATGGAACAACTGCTGGCGCACAGCGTGGACCTGGCCAGCGAGGCGCTGGTGCCGGCCGATGCCGACGACATGGTGATGGCCGGGCAGACCCGGCTGATGGGCGTGCAGGATTTGTCGGACCTGGATCGCCTGCGCGAACTGTTCGAGGCCTTCGCTAGCAAGCGCGAGATCCTGCAACTGCTCGAACGCACCATCCAGGCCCCGGGCGTACGCATCTTCATCGGCGAGGAAACCGGCATGGTGTCGCTGGAAGACGTCTCGCTGGTCACTGCACCTTACGCCGCCAATGGCCAGGTGCTGGGCGTGCTGGGGGTGATCGGGCCCAAACGCATGGCCTACGACCGGCTGATTCCACTGGTGCAGACCGCCGCCGACGTCCTGGGTGCGGCCATGGAGTCTCCCGGTACGCGATAACCGGCATCGATCGGCGCGATCGTGTTTGCTTGAAACGCGCGCAGGCGCCCATATACGGGGTGACGTTGGGGCGGGCGTTCCGCTTGCCCGGGAACTGCATATGAACCAAGACCACCCCGAATTCGACTCCGAAGACCTGTCCCAGAATCCACCCGAGACCGATCCGCTCAAGGCCGAGATCGAATCGCTGCGCAGCGAGATCGCCCTGGTCAAGGCCGACGCCCTGCGCGAGCGCGCCGACCTGGAAAACCAGCGCAAGCGCATCGCCCGCGACGTGGAAAACGCGCGCAAGTTCGCCAACGAGAAGCTGCTGGGCGAGCTGCTGCCGGTGTTCGATAGCCTGGACGCGGGACTCACCGCCGCCGGTACCGAGCCCAGCCCGCTGCGCGATGGCCTGGACATGACCTACAAGCAATTGCTCAAGGTGGCCGCAGACAACGGCCTGACCCTGCTCGATCCGGTCGGCCAGCCGTTCAACCCGGACCAGCACCAGGCGATCAGCCAGGGCGAGGCCGAGGGCGTCGCGCCGGGCCATGTGGTGCAGGTGTTCCAGAAGGGCTACCTGCTCAACGACCGCTTGCTGCGCCCGGCCCTGGTGGTCGTGGCCAAGCACGACTGACCCGCAGCGCCGGCTGAACTGCCAGGCGCAGGCATGAAACACAGATGTGCGCCGGTGGCTTGAACACCTGCGCACCACCCCCACATCTCAGCCAGACCCGGCGTCGCCGGACACAGCTACAGAATCATCAGGAGCGTATCCATGGGCAAGATCATTGGTATTGACCTCGGCACCACGAACTCGTGCGTGTCGATCATGGACGGCGGCAAGGCCCGCGTCATTGAAAACTCCGAGGGCGATCGCACCACGCCCTCGATCGTCGCCTACACCAAGGACGGCGAAGTGCTGGTCGGCGCCTCGGCCAAGCGCCAGGCCGTGACCAACCCGAAGAACACGTTCTACGCGGTGAAGCGCCTGATCGGCCGCAAATTCACCGACGGCGAAGTGCAGAAGGACATCTCGCACGTGCCGTACGGCATTCTCGCCCACGACAATGGCGATGCCTGGGTGCAGACCAGCGATGGCAAGCGCATGGCGCCGCAGGAAATCTCTGCGCGCGTGCTGGAAAAGATGAAGAAGACCGCCGAAGACTTCCTCGGCGAGAAGGTCACCGAGGCGGTGATCACCGTGCCGGCGTACTTCAACGACAGCCAGCGCCAGGCCACCAAAGATGCCGGCCGCATCGCCGGTCTGGACGTCAAGCGCATCATCAACGAGCCGACCGCCGCAGCGCTGGCCTATGGCCTGGACAAGAACGGCGGCGACCGCAAGATCGCCGTGTACGACCTGGGCGGCGGCACCTTCGACGTGTCGATCATCGAAATTGCAGAAGTGGACGGCGAGAAGCAGTTCGAAGTGCTGGCCACCAACGGCGACACCTTCCTGGGTGGCGAAGACTTCGACAACCGCGTCATCGAGTACCTGGTCGATGAATTCAACAAGGATCAGGGTATCGATCTGCGGAAGGATCCGCTGGCGCTGCAGCGCCTGAAGGACGCCGCAGAGCGCGCCAAGATCGAGCTGTCGTCCAGCCAGCAGACCGAAGTGAACCTGCCGTACGTCACCGCCGATGCGTCGGGCCCCAAGCACCTCAACATCAAGTTGACCCGTGCCAAGCTCGAAGCGCTGGTGGAAGACCTGGTCAAGAAGTCGATCGAGCCGTGCCGCACCGCGTTGAACGACGCCGGCCTGCGCGCCAGCGACATCAACGAAGTGATCCTGGTCGGCGGCCAGACCCGCATGCCGAAGGTGCAGCAGGCAGTTGCCGATTTCTTCGGCAAGGAACCGCGCAAGGACGTCAATCCGGACGAAGCCGTGGCCGTGGGTGCGGCGATCCAGGGCGGCGTGCTGGCCGGCGACGTCAAGGATGTGCTGCTGCTGGACGTGACCCCGCTGTCGCTGGGTATCGAGACCATGGGCGGCGTGTTCACCAAGATCATCGAAAAGAACACCACCATCCCGACCAAGGCCTCGCAGACCTTCTCCACCGCCGAAGACAACCAGTCGGCCGTGACCGTGCACGTGTTGCAGGGTGAGCGCGAGCAGGCCCGCTTCAACAAGTCGCTGGCCAAGTTCGACCTGTCCGGCATCGAGCCGGCCCCGCGCGGCATGCCGCAGGTGGAAGTGTCCTTCGACATCGACGCCAACGGCATCCTGCACGTGTCGGCCAAGGACAAGAAGACCAACAAGGAACAGAAGGTCGAGATCAAGGCCGGTTCGGGTCTGTCGGATGAAGAGATCCAGCGCATGGTCGCCGACGCGGAAGCCAACCGCGAAGAAGACAAGAAGTTCCAGGAGCTGGTGCAGGCCCGCAACCAGGCCGATGGTCTGATCCACGCCACCCGTACCGCAATCACCGAGCATGGCAGCAAGGTCGGTGGCGATGTGATTGGCAAGGTGGAAGCGGCGCTGTCGGATCTGGAAACCGCCATGAAGGGCGACGACAAGGCGCAGATCGAAGCGCGCACCAAGACGCTGGAAGAAGCCGGCCAGTCGTTGTACGCAGCAGCTGCGGCAGCAGAGCAGGGCGGCAACGCCGATGCGGCCAGCGGCAACGCCCAGGCCTCCAAGGCCGCCGATGACGTAGTGGACGCCGAGTTCACCGAGGTCAAGGACGACAAGAAGTAAGCCGTGATTTGGGAGTCGGGAGTGGGGATCGGCAAGCGCTAAAGCTAGCCGTTCCCCATCCCGATATCCTTTACGCGTCGCGTCGCCAGGGCGGAACAGCACACGCTGTCCGCTTTTGCGTTTCAACGAATCTCAAATCACGAATCCCGAATCCCGGCTTATGAGCAAACGCGATTACTACGAAGTGCTGGGCGTTGCCCGTGGCGCCAGCGACGAGGAGCTGAAGAAGGCGTACCGGCGCTGTGCGATGAAGCATCACCCGGACCGCAATCCTGGCGATGCGGCTGCCGAAGCGGCGTTCAAGGAATGCAAGGAAGCCTACGAAGTGCTGTCCGATGGCAATAAGCGGCGCGCCTACGACGCGCACGGCCATGCGGCGTTCGAGCACGGCATGGGCGGTGGTGGCGGGCCGGGTGGTCCGGACATGGGGGATATCTTTGGCGATATCTTCGGCAATATTTTCGGCGGTGGCGCTGCCGGTCCGCGCGCTGCGCGACGTGGCGCCGACGTCGGTTACGTGTTGGAACTGGATCTGGAAGAAGCCGTCGCCGGTATCGAGCGCCGCATCGAGATTCCCACACTGATCGAATGCGCGCCCTGCCATGGCAGCGGTTCGGAAGACGGCAAGGTCGAGACCTGCGGCACCTGTCATGGGCGCGGCCAGGTCCGCATCCAGCGCGGCATCTTCGCCATGCAGCAGAGCTGCCCGCATTGCGACGGGCGCGGCACGCTGATCCAGAACCCCTGCAAGACCTGCCACGGTGCCGGTCGGGTGGAAGAAGACAAGGTGCTGTCGATCAAGGTGCCCGCCGGTGTGGATACAGGCGACCGGATTCGTCTTGCAGGCGAAGGCGAGGCGGGCCCGGCCGGCACGCCACCGGGCGATCTGTATGTGGAAGTGCGCGTGCGCGAGCATGCGATCTTCCAGCGCGACGGCGACGATCTGCATTGCGAGGTGCCGATCCGCATTTCGCAGGCGGCGCTCGGCGATACCGTGCGGGTGGCAACCTTGGGCGGCGAAGCGGAAATCCGCATCCCGGCCGAAACGCAGACCGGCAAGTTGTTCCGTCTGCGTGGCAAGGGCGTACGTTCGGTACGCAGCCGCAGCGAAGGCGACCTGTATTGCCGCGTGGTGGTGGAAACGCCGGTCAATCTCACCGCCGATCAGCGCGAACTGCTGCAGCAGTTCGAAGCGACGTTCACCGGTGAGGACGCACGCAAGCATTCGCCCAAGTCGGCCACCTTCATCGACGGCGTCAAGGGGTTTTGGGATCGGATGACGTCCTGACCCAGGCGGCGTGATGTCACGATGGCCCGGCGTGCGGCTTGCTGCGCGTCGGGCTCTTTTTTTGGGCTGCCCCGAAGGCCGCGCGTGATGCGGCCAATGTGTTGAAGTTGCGGATGGAACGCAGGTGTCAGCGCGAGAAGTGCCGGGCCAGTCGCGCGTGCGGTCCAACAGCGCCGCCGTGTGAGATTTTCAGCGACATCTCCGCACATCGCGCGTGCGTCTTTGAAGCGTCGTCATTGGCTTCAGGCGCAGCACGTCGTTGCCCGCACCGCTAGCAAAGCCGATCCCTGATCGTGCGGTCGGGCCATTGGCCTGCAGCACCGGTCGAGCGCCTTTAGCGTCTGACCTTGCTCACCCACGGTACTGCGCATCAGGCTGCACTGGCGGGCTTGGGCAGCTGGCCGTGATGCGATGGAGACCACGTGCGTGCTGTTCAACAGCGCCAACTGCCGGTGACGCCGTTCATCCACGACATCCTGGCAAGGTTACGCGGATAATCGGTGCCCTCTTTCCTGCACGGCCGCCCGCATGAGCGATGCAACCGACAGCCACCTCGTCCATGGTCGCCGCCAGCGTCCGGACGGCCCTTCGCCGATCGATGTGATTTCGGTGCAATCGCAATTGGTCTATGGCCATGCTGGCAACAGCGCTGCAGTACCGCCGCTGCGCGCGCTGGGACTGCGTGTGGCCGAAGTGCCCACCACGCTGCTGAGCAACGCGCCGTTCTACGCCACCCTGCGCGGGCGCATCCTGCCGGCCGACTGGCTGGCGGATTTGTTGCTGGGCGCCACCGAACGCGGCTTGCCACAGCGTGCACGCATGCTGGTGTCCGGCTATTTCGGAAGCCTGGCCAACGGCGAAACCTTCGCCGACTGGCTGGCGCAGACCTTGCCGCAGGCCCCGCAGCTGCGCTACTGCCTGGACCCGGTGATTGGTGACACGCACACCGGCCCGTATGTGGAACCCGGGCTGGAGCGCGTGTTCGCCGAGCGCTTGCTGCCGCACGCCTGGCTGGTGACGCCCAACGCATTCGAGTTGGGGCGGTTGACCGGCTTGCCGAGCCTGCAGCAGGACGATGCCATTGCTGCCGCGCGCGCTTTGCTGGCGCGTGGGCCGCAATGGGTCCTTGCACACAGCGTGGCCGGTGCTGCGGGCGAGCTGGTGACCCTGGCAGTCAGCGATGCGGCGGTGTATCGCTGGGCCAGCCCGCACCTGCCGGTCGATGTGGCAGGCACCGGCGATGTGCTGATGGCCTTGCTGATTGGCTTCTTGTTGCGCGATGTGCCGTTCGAGCAGGCGGTGGGGCACGCGCTCAGCGGAGTGCATAGCGCGCTGGAAGCGACCCTGGCTGCGGGATTCGAGGAGTTCGACGTGCTGGCCGCGGCGCCGGCCGCACTTGCCGCGACGCCACGATTTGCCGTCGAGCGATTGGCATGATCGCGCAGCCGGTAGTCGGCATCGTCGGCATCGCCGGTGCATATGGGCGATGGCTGGCGCAGTTCCTGCGCACGCGTATGCAGCTGGAGGTGATCGGGTTCGATCCGGCCGACAGCGTCAGCATGGATGAGGTCACGCTGGCGCAGCGTGCCGACGTGCTGATGTTCGCCGCGCCAATCCGCCACACTGCGGCATTGATCGAGCGGTATGTGCAGCTTGCCGGCGCACGCGCTGCCTCGCAGTTGTGGCTGGATGTCACCTCGATCAAACAGGCACCGGTCGCTGCAATGCTGACCTCGCAGGCGGACGTGGTTGGCCTGCATCCGATGACCGCACCGCCAAAATCGCCGACCTTGAAAGGGCGCGTGATGGTGGTCTGCGAGGCGCGGCTGCAGCACTGGTCGGCATGGGTACAGAGCTTGTGCAGCGCGCTGCAGGCCGAATGCGTGTACGCAACGCCAGAGCACCACGACCGCGTGATGGCGCTGGTGCAGGCGATGGTGCACGCCACTCACCTGGCGCAGGCCGGCACCTTGCGCGACTACGCACCGCTGCTGGGCGAGCTGCGCGCGCTGATGCCGTACCGCTCGGCGTCGTTCGAACTGGATACCGCAGTGATCGCGCGCATTCTTTCGCTCAATCCCTCGATCTACGAAGACATCCAGTTTGGTAACCCGTATGTGGGCGAGATGCTCGACCGGTTGCTACTGCAGTTGCAGCAGCTGCGCGCCCTGGTCGCGCAGGGCGACGATGCCGCGCGTGCGCAGTTCCGCACCCAATTCCTGCACGACAATGCGCAAGCCCTGCAGCACGACGCGCTTGCGGCGGGCAATTACACCTACGAGCGCGTGGGCTATCTGCTGGCCGATCTCACCGAGCCGCTGACTTTGAGCGTGTATCTGCCCGAAGACCAGCCCGGCTCGCTGCGCGCCTTGCTGCATGTGTTCGAGCGGCATGGGGTAAACCTGTCGTCGATCCACTCATCGCGCACGCCGGTTGGCGAGCTGCATTTCCGTATCGGCTTCGAGGCGGCGAGCGATCGTGCAGCATTGACGCAAGCAGCGAGCGAGATCGATCGCACTGGGATCGGTCGGGTGCTGGAGCGTTCCGGTGGCTAGTAGCAGGATCAGGCCCGTTCCCATCGCCACCGTTTCATCCACACAGGGTGTGGATGAAACTTGCACAAGCATGTGGATAACTGCCCGCGGCCCTTGCAACGCAAGGGGCGTACAGTGGCTGGTCAAAAATTGACCAGTGCCGTTTGAGGCAGCCAGCTAGACGACGGCGTCGTTCTTGGCGGTCGCGTCCCCTGGTTCGGCATCTGATCCTCGTACACCCCGGTTCCTGTGCGCCGCCCAGGGCTGCAAGATGACGACGCGCGAGGTTCTGGGGCCGTTCCTAGAGCGCGGACAGGCGCAGCTCACCGCCGTCGGTGACGAAGCGCTGCCCCTGACGTTGCAGATGTCGGCCATCGGGAAGCTCGTAACGCGGCGCCGAATGGGGGTTTGCGCGGGGTTGTTGCTCGTCGCGAAATTCGATGATGACGTAAGGCTCGCCATCTGCGCCGATTGCGGGAAATTGCCGGAAAGACATACACACCTCCGAAAGTTCCTAAGGTTGCAGTGCGGATCGCGATGGATCCGCGCGCCCGGCGCGCGTGCCGGTACGGCGAGCATGCGCACGCAGGTGTTATCCAAACGTCGTTATGCGGTGGGGTATGCGGACCTGTTGGTTGAGCTCGTCAGGCGGGGCGGGGCGACGACGGCGATTGTTCACGTCGACAAGCTGCTGTGCACGCGTGCGTTGCAGAGGCGGCTGCCTAGCAGCCATGGAGCAGACAGCTGCAGCCTCGGGTTCGACAAGGCGTGAAGCGCGCTGAAACGTCGCTGGGCACAACAGCCAGCCACCTGCGTGGCGGTTGAGTGCGTCCGCTGCGGAGGATTTGCTTCAACCCACAGGATGCCAAGCAGCGGCATCGCGAGGTCACTCGCACAACCGCGCAATTGCCCAGCATCACCGCGTCCGCCCGACGCGCAGCCGACCCATCAACGACTCAGCTGCAAGGCATCCCGGTCGGCGGTGGCCGCCGCCAGTTCGGCACGCGCGGAGGCGATGCGTGCCTGCGCATCGATCAGGCGTACGCGCGCGTCGTTGGCGGTTTCCTCGCGCTGATTGACCAGGAAAAAGTCACCCGAGCCCAGCTCGAAACGCCGCCGCTCGGCCGCCGCCAGGCGGTCTGCCAGGCCGCGTTCCTCATCGGCGATCCTGGCCAGCCGTTCGGCGCCATTGAGCGAAATGACGATCGATTCGACCTCGATCGAAATCTGGTCGCGCAGAAAACGGCTGCGCTGATCCAACGCTTCGATCTCGGCGCGCGCTTCGGCCACGCGGCCCCGGGCGGCGCGGTTTTCCAGCGGCACGCTGAAACGGAAGCCGATGATGGCGTCGGTCAGCGACCGGTTCGGGCCGCCGACGCCGGGCGGGCCCAGATCCTTGCTGACTTCCACGCTGACATCCAGGCGCGGTTTGAGATCGTTCTGCGCCAGCATCAGCCGCGCGGTGGCCTGGTCGATGCGGGTCAGCACGGCGCGGTAATCCGGGCGCTCTACCGGCGCGGTGATCTTGCTGGCGCCGGCCAGTCCTTCCAGCGCCGAGGTGTCGGCCGGCAGGCGTTCGGCGGAAACGATCAGCGGCATGCCGGCGTCGTCGCGCAAATACAGCGACAAGGCGTTGGCCGCGTTGGCGAAGTCCTGTTCCGAGCGGACCACCAAGGCGCGACGGCGCACCAGGTTCTGGTCGTTTTCGGTCAGCAAGATGGTGGGGCGCGCACCGAGCGCGACCTGGCGCGAAATCGCATTGCGGCGTTGCTCGGCCAGTTGCAGCAGCTCGTTGTAGGCGCGCAACTTCAGCCCGGCGGCGACCCAGTTCTGGTAGGCATCCACCGCGCGCCGCTGCACGCCGATGGCCACCATTTCCGCCTCGTATTTGGCCACATCGATATCGGTGCTGGCGATGCTGCGCTTGGTGCGGCGTTCGTCGATCACGCGGTCGCGCAGCAGCGCGTACAGCGCGCCGACCTTCACTTCGCCGCCGCGATCGGTATAGGACTTGTCTTCGTAGATCGGGAAGGAGCCGCGCGAGGAGCGGTAGCCACCGTAGTAATAGCCGCCGTTCTCTTCGAACGGCCGCTTGACCCCGGTTTCGATGGTACTGCCGTCGTAATAGCCGGCCTCGCGCGAGCGGCCTTCGATGTCGAACACCGTGTCGAAGGCGCCATCGGCCGAGATGCCCTTGCCTTCGGCCTGGCGCACCTTCGCCAGCGCTTCGACGATCTGCGGTGCGGAGCGTGCCGACGACTGCAGCACCTCATCCAGCGTCAGCGCAGCGGCCTGGGCGAATGCCGCACCGGGGCAGAGTGCGATCAACAGGACGACAAGACGGCCGATCATTTCTTGCCCGTCGCTTCGTCTTCGGACTTGGGTGCGGCCGGCTTGGCCTTGCCGTCTTCCTGGGTGGCCGCAGCCGGGCGCCGGCCGAATTCCAGCGGGAAGTTGTTGAGCTGGCGCCACAGCTCGTAGCCGACCTTGACCGTTTCGCCCTGCACCCAGCCGCGCACCTTGCCGCCCTGGCGGGCGAATTCCTGTGCCGGCCACGCCGGCTTGCCCGGCATCGGCTCCACCAGGATGCGGAACAGCCCATCGGGCGCGGCGTTGGGGTCGATGGCGCGCACCCGGCCGTCGAACATGCCGTGCGCCACCGACGGCCAACCGCTGAATTGAATCGCCGGCCAGCCTTCGAATTCCAGCCGCACCGGACGGCCGGGACGGATCAGCGGCACGTCGCGACCATCGATGTACAGCTCGACCGCGCGCTCCACCCGTTCCGGCGCGATCACCGCCAGCACGGTGCCCGGCGAGACCATGGCGCTACCGCTGGCGGCGTTGAGCTGCTGCACGCGGCCATCGCGTGGGGCGCGCACCAGCTGTGCAGACTGGCGATTCAACTGGATGTCGATACGGGTCAGCTTGGCGCGCGATTCGGCCAGCTTGGCGTCGGCCTCGGCTACCTTGATCTGGGTCAGCTCGTAGTCGCGGCGGCCGGCCAGGCCTTCGGCCAGCAATTGCCTGCTGCGCGCCACATCGATGCTGGCCACCGCGCGCGATTGCTGGATGGCGGCGATTTCCGCCTGCGCCTGCGCGCGCTCGCTGGCCAGGCGGGTGAGCAGGTCCGGGTCCAGATCGCCGACACGCGCGATCGGGTCGCCCTTGGCAACATGCTGGCCGTCATGCACGTACCAGCGCTCGACGCGGCCCGGCACGAAGGCGGTGACCGGTTGTTGACGGTCGCTGGGATCCAGCGACACGACCTGGCCTTTGCCACTGGCGGTCTGCACCCATGGCGCCAGTGCCAGGATCGCCGCAGCGATGCCGATGCCGATCAGCAGCATCCAGGCGACTGCCTTGGCGATGCCGGGCGGACGCATTGCCGCCAGGGTGGGGAAATGCGCCATGCGATCAGGGGCGTGCGGCATGCGGCACCTCCTGCGTGGATGCGATCAACTCGGCGCGTGTGGCGTAGCGTTGCTGGCGCTGCGGCTCCAGCCGGAACCAGCCATCCAGGGTGATGTCCTCCGGCCGCCCGGTGCACAGCAGCACGGTGGTTCCTGCATCCTTCAAGCGCCGCAGCACCTGGGTCAGGCGCTCGGCCGGGATCAGGTCGTACAGCTGCGACAGCATCAGCACGCGCGGGCGCACCAACAGTGCATTGGCCAGCTTCAGCGCCATGACCTCGCCGATCCACAGCGGGAATCCGGACGCGGCAAGCCGGGTGTCCAGGCCTTGCGGCAACGCGGCGATGCGCGCGCGCAAGCCCACCGCATCGATGGCTTGCAGCATCGCTTCGGACGTCACATCGGCCGAGGCCATCGCCAGGTATTCACGAATGGTGACCTCCACGATGGTCGGCCGGTCGAGCACGGTGACTTCCGAACGCAGCAGGTACATATCGAAGGTGACCATGTCCGCGCCGCCCACCATCACCAGCCCGCGGTCGGGAACGACGTGGCGCTTGAGCACCATGGCCAGCAGGCGCTCGGCGCCGCCATCGGCCAGCGTGACCAACTGCTCGCCGGCTTCCAGCGCGAAATCGAAACGCGCGCCCTCGATCACCACGCCATCCAGGCGTACCCCGCTGTTGCGCGGCGCCTCGCCGGCGGCAAGCACCGGGCGCTCCTGGGGGATGGCGTACAGCAGCGACAATTCCTCCGCACTGGCCACCAGGTCGTAGAACATGTCCAGGTAGCTGCCCAACTGTGCGATGCCGTAGAACACCGCGCTCAGGATCAGCTCGGCTGCCACCAGCTGGCCGATCGACAGCTCGCCGCGCAGGATCAGGCTGCCGCCCAGTGCCAGCAGCGCCGCGCTGGCGACCGCATAGGTGAGCAGGAACGCCAGCGTCTGGGTAAAGGTGTAGCGGAAATGGCGCCGATGCCGGTCGACATAGTCGGCGGTCACCTTTTCCGAGCGATCCATCGCAAAGTTGAGATGGCGGCTGGATTTATAGAACCCGTTGGAGCCGCCGACGCTTTCCAGCCAATGCGCGGCATTGTGCTTGGCCTGGCTCAGTTCGACCGCCGAGCGGATCGAGCCGCGCGACCAGATCATCCAGATCGAGAAGATGGTCAGCAGCAGCAGCGCATTGAAGCCGAGGAAAAACGGGTGATAGAAGCTGGTGACGATCAAGCCGACCGCCGACTGCAGCACGATGGTGAACGCACCGACCGCCAGGCTGGGCACTGCCTTTTGCACCACCACCAGATCGAAATAGCGGTTGAAGACATCGCCGCGGTTCTGGTCGGCGAAGAATGGGTTCTGCGCATGCACCGCGCGCACGGTGATCTCCGCCACCACGCGTGCGAACAGGCGACGTTCGAACAGCGCCATCACCCACACCCGCATCGCGCTCAGTGCCGCCACCAGCAACAGCAGGCCCAGCAGCAGGCCGGACAAGGTCCATAGCGGCGTAGGCAGCGCGGTGTTGGCGACGCTGTTAATCAGCAACTGCACCGAGATCGGCGTGGCCAGCGAGAGCAGGCTGATCGCGACGCCGTACACCAGGGTCAGGCGCACATACGGCATGTCCGGTCCGACAATTTCCGTCAGCCAGCTCGCCGCTTCCCGCCATCCAATCCGCTTGGCCGCCATTCGATATCCGTTGATGAGTTCAGTGAAGCATTGACGAGTTGCCGGCCCGCAAACAAGGCCATGGTGCTTATTTGGCACATAGGATTTTCCTATGCGGCCACCGCGCGCAGCAGATTGGCGATCAAACCGAAGGCCGGTGCGCGACCAGCACCCTGGCGCCAGAGCAGACCGATCTCCCTATAGTAGCGCCCGCCTTCGACCGGTCGAACCACCACGTCGTCGCCTTCGCGGATTTCCTGGCGCACGTACAGGTCCGGGAGCAAGGCAAGACCCATGCCCATGCCGGCCATCTGGCGGATCGCGTCCAGGCTGGTGCCTTCGTAATCGCGCAAGACATTGGCGCCCACATCCATGGCGATCGCGGCAACCTGTTCTGCCAATCGGTATTCCGGCATCAAGGTCAGCAAGTTGGCGCCGCGCAGATCGGCCGGGGTGATGCAGGCCTTGGTGCGCAGCGGATGATCGGCAGCCATGGTCACATGCAGCAGTTCGCGAAACAGCCGCTCGCTGTGCAGGCCCCGGCCGGCCACCGGCAGTTGCGCGAGGACAAGATCGTGCGTGCCGTTGCTCAGGTCGGCGGCGAGTGCGGTTGGCAGGCCTTCGCGCACATGCACGCGCAGGGCCGGATGCTCGCGATGCAAACGTGCCACCAGGCTGGGCATCAGATAGGCGCCAAGCGTGGGCGAGACGCCGAGGCGGATGGTGCCGATCAAGGTATCGGCGGCGGTGGCGCGGACCTCTTCCAGATCGGTGACATCGAGCAGGATGCTGCGTGCGCGGTCGAGCAGATCGCGACCCAGCGGGGTCAGGATCGCCTGCGTGCCGCGCTCCAACAGCGGCGCGCCGATGATCGCTTCCAATGCGCGGATCTGCTGCGACAACGATGGCTGCGAGACGCCCATCTGCTCGGCGGCGCGGGTAAAGCTGCCGGTATCGGCCAGCGCGACGAAATAGCTCAGCTGGCGAAGGGTGGTTCTGGGGCGCGGCATGGGATCACATCGGATTGCGTGGGAGCGCACGGCCGGCGTGGCCGGTGAGACCAGACAGGCGAAGTGCGGCTAGCGACTGCAGCGGCAGCTCGTCCGGCGAGGATGGACGACGCGCGGTAACCGCAGTGTACGAGCGGTGCATGCCGATTCCGAGCACCGGCCGCGCCCGCAGCGCGGTGAGCGCAGTCGTTTCGCTAGGTGCGCCAGATGCCATCGCTGGAACCACGGCGCCCAGCGAGGCTCATTGGTCGATGAACTGCAGCCGCGCCAGCTCCGCATACAGACCGCCTTGGGCGATCAACTGCGCATGCGTACCCTGCGCGACGATGCGGCCGGCATCCATCACCACGATGCGGTCGGCCTTGAGCACGGTGGCCAGGCGGTGCGCGATCACCAGCGTGGTGCGGCCTTCCATCAGCCGCTCCAGCGCCTGCTGCACCGCGCGCTCGCTGTGCGCATCGAGCGCGCTGGTGGCTTCGTCCAGCAGCAGGATCGGCGCATCCTTGAGCAGCGCACGCGCAATCGCCACGCGTTGCTGCTGGCCGCCGGACAGGCGCGTGCCGCGCTCGCCCAGTTCGCTGGCGTAGCCCTGGGGCAGGGCGCGGATGAAGACATCGGCTTCGGCGGCGGCCGCTGCCGCTTCCACCTCGGCATCGCTGGCTTGCAGGCGCCCATAGCGGATGTTGTCGGCGGCGCTGGCGGCAAACAACGTGGGTTGCTGCGGTACCAGCGCGATGTGCTCGCGCAGCAGTACCGGGTCGGCCTCGCGCAGGTCGATGTCGTCGATGCGCACCTTGCCGCTGACAGGGTCGTGGAAACGCAGCAGCATCGACAGCACCGTGCTCTTGCCCGCTCCGGACGGACCCACCAGCGCCACGGTTTCGCCGGGGCTGACATGCAGGTCGAACCCGGTCAGCGCCGGCGCGTCCGGGCGTTGCGGGTAATGGAAGACCACCTGGTCGAAATGGATCGCGCCGCGCAGCGGCTGCGGCAAGGCCTGCGGCGTGGCCGGCGCCACGATCAGCGGTTGTTCGTCGAGCAATTCACTCACCCGGCCCATGCCGCCGGCGGCACGCTGTAACTCGTTCCAGACCTCGGCCAGTGCACCGACCGAACCGCCGCCGATCAGCGCGTACAGCACGAATTGGCCCAGCGTGCCGGGCGTCATGCGGCCAGAAATCACATCGTGCGCGCCCAGCCACAACACCGCGACGATCGCACCGAAGATCAGCATGATCGCCACCGCGGTCACGGTGGCCTGGGTGCGGATGCGCACCCTTGCGGTATCGATGGCGGCAAATAGCGCGGTACTGAAACGCTGGCTTTCGTAACGCTCGCGCGCGTGCGCCTGCACGGTGCGCACCGCGCCCAGGGTTTCGGCCGCCAGCGTATTGGCGTCGGCCACGCGGTCTTGGCTTGCGCGCGAAATCTTCTGCAGGCGGCGTGCGCCCAGCACGATCGGCAGCACCGCCAGCGGGATGCCGATCAAGGTAAAGCCGGCCAGCCGCGGGCTGGTGACGAACAGCATGACCATGCTGCCGATCACCGTGACCGAACTGCGCAAGGCCACCGACATGGTCGTGCCGATCAGCCCCCGCAGCAATTCGCTGTCGGCCGACAGGCGCGACACCAGTTCGCCGCTGCGGCTGCGGTCATGGAACCCGGCGTCCAGTCCGATCAGGTGTGCGTACAGCCGGCCGCGCAGGTCGGCGACCACTTTTTCGCCGAGCAGTGCGACGAAATAGAAGCGCGCCGCAGTCGCCAGCGCCAGCACCACCGAGACTGCGAACAGCAGCGAGAACGCCTGATTGATCTGCGCGTCGCCGGAGAAGCCTTGATCGATCATGCGCTTGACCGCTGCGGGCAGGCTCAGCGTGGCGGCAGCGGAAATCGCCAGCGCGACCAGCCAGGCGGCGAACAGGCCGCGCTGGCGTTGGACGAATGGCCACAAGGTGCGCAGGCTGCCCAGCTTCCGCAACGGGCTGGGACGTGCAGCGGCTGGCTGGGTCATGCGGCTTCCGGGGTTGAGAGGTGGACACGATTGCGAGTGGCGTCGCACAGGCGGGTTTTCAAGCCGGCGAGCTGATCGGCAGGCAGTTGCACATGCAACGCTGCACCTTCGGCGTCGAAGCGTTCGTCCAGTTTGTCGGCATGGAAGGCCGCCAGTGCTGCGTGCACCAGGCCCAGATCGTCGAACCGGCACTGCACCTGCACCCGTGACAACGCGATCAATGGCTGTCGCGTTGCCAGCCGCAGGCACTCGGCCGCGGTACCGCCGTAGGCGCGCACCAGCCCGCCGGCCCCGAGCTTGATGCCGCCATACCAGCGCGTGACCACCACCACCACCCGATCGAAGCCCTGGCCGTCGATGGCGGCCAGGATCGGCCGGCCGGCGGTGCCGCTTGGCTCGCCGTCGTCGCTGGAGCGGTAGTCCTGCCCGAACCGGTAGGCCCAGCAGTTGTGCGTCGCGTCCGGCACTGCCACGCGCTGCACGATCTCCAGCGCATGCGCGGGAGCGTCCAGTGCGGCAGCGTGGGCCACAAAGCGACTGTGCTTGATGTCCAGACTATGGTGCGCATCAGCGGCGAGGGTATCGAGCATCGCCGCCATTCTATGCGAGGCGGTACGGCGGATCGCTGCAGCCATCGTGACTGCCGTTGCAAGCTGGCAGATCGAGGCGATGTCGTGCGACCGCGCTGCGCGCTGTCTGGAACGTCGCCGTGGAGCGGCGTCGCTGGCCAACAGCGCGCTGGTCGATGCCGGGGTGATGCGCGCAGTGGTCCACCGCGCGGATGCATGCAGTGCCGCCGCGTCGAAGAGACGGGGCGGCTAACGCTTACACCAGGGTGGAGCGACGCTTCTCGTCAATCCACTTCGACGCCTGCGCCGGAGTGTAGTGCCGCATCCATTCGAGCATCTGCTCGATATCGGCGCCATACCACAGGTCGGCGCGCTGGTCTGGATGCAGGAAGCGCTCTTCGACCATGCGGTCGATCATGCCAATCAGCGGTGCGTAGAAACCTTCGATGTCCAGAAAGGCGCACGGCTTGTTGCCGATGCCGAGCTGGCGCCAGGTCAGCATTTCGAAGATCTCTTCCATGGTACCGAAGCCGCCGGGCAGGGCCACGAACGCATCCGACAACTCGAACATGCGCATCTTGCGCTCATGCATGGAGCCGACGATTTCCAGCGTGGTCAACCCGCGGTGCGCTACTTCCCAATCGGCCAGTTGCTGCGGAATCACCCCGGTCACTTCACCGCCGGCCGCCAGCACTGCATTGGCCACGGTGCCCATCAAGCCAACGTTGCCGCCGCCGTACACCAGGCGCAGGCCCTGCTTGGCGATGCGATCGCCCAACGCAATCGCGCGCTCGACATAGGCGGGTTTGTTGCCGGCATTGGAGCCGCAGTAGACGCAGATGCTTTTCATGGGAGTCGGGATTCGGGAGTGGGGATTCGTAAAAGCGGCGGCGCGATGCGTCGATGTCATCTGGAAAGCGGTGGAATGCACGTTGCACGACTGTTCTGACTGGGCCTGAAAAACATAACGCCGGAATCTACCCGGCGTTATGTCATGGCTGGGAAATAGTCGGAGGCGGGAACCGCAATTGCGAATCCCCACTCCCGAATCCCAAATCCCGGCCTCAGTTGGCCTTATGAATCGCGCGCTTGCTCACCGCCATCGCGGCATCGTGAATCGCTTCGGACAGCGTCGGGTGCGCGTGGCAGATGCGGGCCAGGTCGTCGGCCGAGCCGTTGAACTCCATGGTCAGCACGCCTTCGTGCACCAGCTCGGACACGCCCACGCCCACCAGGTGCATACCCAGCACGCGGTCGGTTTCGGCATCGGCGATCACCTTGACGAAGCCGGCCGGCTCTCCCATCGCCACTGCGCGGCCGATCGCTGCAAACGGGAAGCTGCCGGCCTTGTAGGCGACGCCCTCGGCCTTGAGCTGCTGCTCGGTCTTGCCGACCCAGGCAATTTCCGGCTCGGTGTAGATGACCCACGGAATGGTGTCGAAATTGACGTGACCCGGCAGGCCGGCGATCAATTCGGCCACCGCGATGCCTTCCTCGAAGCCCTTGTGCGCCAGCATCGGGCCGCGCACGCAGTCGCCGATCGCCCACACGCCATCCACGCCGGTGTGGCAATGCCCGTCGACCTCGATCTGGCCGCGGTCGGTGACCTTGACGCCAGTGCCTTCGGCCAGCAGGTTCTTGGTGGCGGCCTTGCGGCCCACGGCCACCAGCAGCTTGTCCACGGTCAGGGTCTGCTCGCCAGCCGCGTCGGTGTAGCTGAGCACCACCTGCTTGGCGTCGCCGCTGCCGGTGATCTCGGTCTTGCCGACCTTGGCGCCCAGCTTGATGTCCAGGCCCTGCTTCTTGAATTCCTTCAGCGCGGTCTTGGCCACTTCGGCATCGGCCAGGGCCAGGAAGTCCGGCAGCGCTTCGAGGATGGTGACCTCGGCGCCCAGGCGCTTCCACACGCTGCCCAGCTCCAGGCCGATCACGCCGGCACCGATGACGGCCAGACGCTTGGGAACGGCGGTGAAATCCAGGCCGCCGACGTTGTCGACGATGGTGTCGCCGTCGAACTTGGCGAACGGCAGTTCGATCGACTCCGAACCGGCCGCCAGGATCACGTTGGTGCCCTTGAGCTCGATCTCGCCGCCTTCATGCTGGGTCACCTTGACGATGTTGCCCGGCTGCAACTGGCCGAAGCCGTAGTAAGGGGTGATCTTGTTGGCCTTGAACAGCATCGCGATGCCGCCGGTGAACTGCTTCACGATCTTGTCCTTGCGGCCAATCATCGTGGGCACGTCCATCTTGGCGTCGTTGAAGCTGATGCCGTGGTCGCCGAACAGGTGGCCCATGTTCCAGAACTGGCGCGAGGAATCCAGCAGCGCCTTGGACGGAATGCAGCCCACGCGCAGGCAGGTACCGCCCAGTGCCGGCTTGCCGTCCTTGCCCAGGGCCGCGTCGATGCAGGCGACCTTCATGCCCAGCTGCGCCGCACGGATGGCGGCGTGATAACCGGCCGGACCGGCACCGATGACGACGACGTCGAATTGTTCTTGTTCGCTCATTCTTCGCTCACGAGATTGGGAATTGGGGATTGGGGATTCGTAAAAGCAGGATGCGTGGGAAGGGGCGGCTCTCGCCAATCCCCAATCCCGAATCCCCAATCCCGGCTTTCATCACAGGCCGAACAGCATGCGGCCCGGGTTTTCCAGCTGGTTCTTGATGTCGACCAGGAACTGCACCGAGTCCTTGCCGTCGATGATGCGGTGGTCGTAGGACAGCGCCAGATACATCATCGGCGCGATCACGACCTGGCCGTTCTCGGCGATCGGACGTTCCTTGATCGCGTGCATGCCCAGGATGGCGCTCTGCGGCGGGTTGATGATCGGCGTGGACAGCAGCGAGCCGAAGGTGCCGCCGTTGGTGATGGTGAAGGTGCCGCCCTGCAGGTCGTCCAGGCCCAGCTTGCCGGCACGCGCCTTGGCGGCGTAGTCGGCGATGCCTTGCTCGACATCGGCGAACGACTGGCGCTCGACGTTGCGCAGCACCGGCGTGACCAGGCCCTTGTCGGTCGACACCGCGATCGAGATGTCGCTGTAGCCGTGATAGATGATGTCGTCGCCGTCGATCGAGGCGTTGACCAGCGGGAAGCGCTGCAACGCGTTGGCGGCAGCCTTGACGAAGAAGCTCATGAAGCCGAGCTTGATGCCGTGCGCCTTCTGGAACTCGTCCTGCAGCTCCTTGCGCGCGGCCGACACCTTGGCCAGGTTGACTTCATTGAAGGTGGTCAGCATCGCGGTGGAGTTCTTGGACTCCATCAGGCGCTTGGCGATCGTCTTGCGCACGCGGGTCATCGGCACGCGCTCTTCCGGGCGCGCACCAGAGGCCTTGCCGACGCCGCCGGCCTTGGCGAAGTTGACGATGTCTTCCTTGGTCACCGCGCCACGACGGCCGGTGCCTTCGACCTGCGAAGGATCCACGCCCTGGGTGATCGCGGAAAAACGTGCGCCCGGCGGCAGCGAATCGGCAGCGGACTTGGACGCAGCAGCAGGCGCCGCGGCGGCGGCCGGTGCCGGAGCGACCGCCGGTGCCGGAGCGGCCGCCGGTGCCGCAGCAGTCGCAGCCGGGGCGGCGGCCTGCTTCTCTTCAGCCGGTGCAGCCGCAGCCACAGCGCCTTCTTCGATGATCGCCAGGATCTGGTTGCTGGTGACCGTGCTGCCGGTGTCGAACTTGATTTCCTTCAGTACGCCGTCGACCGGCGAAGGAACTTCCAACACGACCTTGTCGGTTTCCAGGTCGACCAGATTCTCGTCGCGCTTGACCGCTTCGCCGGCCTTCTTGTGCCAGCTGGCGATGGTGGCGTCGGAAACGGATTCGGGCAGTACCGGAACTTTGACTTCGGTGGCCATTCGGGGAGCGTCCTAGGGTTTTCGTTCTTTGGGGAAGAGGAGTTATTCAGCGACTTGGTCGTTGAACGGGTTGAGCAGCGCATCGGCGATCAGCTTCTGCTGCTCGATGATGTGGTCGGCCATGTGGCCGGCGGCAGGCGAGGGCGAACGGGCACGGCCGGCGTAATGCAGACTCTGACCGCCGGCCAGGCAGAAGTTGAGGTGGTGGCGGATCTGGTACCACGCACCCTGGTTCTGCGGTTCTTCCTGGCACCACACCACATCGGTGGCGTTGGCATAGGCCTTCAATTCGGCCGCCAGCTGCGCGCGCGGGAACGGATACAGCTGCTCCACGCGCAGGATGGCGACATCGTCCTGGCCACGCTTGGTCTGGTCTTCGAGCAGGTCGTAATAGACCTTGCCCGAGCACAGCACCACACGCTTGACCTTGGCCGCGTCGGCCTTGGCGTCCGGGATCAGATGCTGGAACTGCCCGTCGGCCAGTTCTTCCAGGCTCGACACCGCCAGCTTGTGGCGCAGCAACGACTTGGGCGTCATCACCACCAGCGGCTTGCGGGTCGTCATGCGCATCTGGCGGCGGATCATGTGGAAGCACTGCGCCGGCGTGGTCGGCACGCAAACCAGCATGTTCTCCAGCGCACACAGCTGCAGGAAGCGCTCCAGACGAGCGGAGCTGTGTTCCGGGCCCTGGCCTTCGTAGCCATGCGGCAGGAACAGCGACAAGCCCGCGATGCGGCCCCACTTGGCTTCGCCGGCGGCGATGAACTGGTCGATCACCACCTGCGCGCCGTTGGCGAAGTCGCCAAACTGCGCTTCCCAGATGCATAGCGCATTCGGATCGGTGGTGGAGTAGCCGTATTCGAAGCCCATCACCGCTTCTTCGCTCAGCAACGAGTCGATGACAGTGGCGTCTTCCGGGTTCTGCACCAGCTGGCGCAGCGGCAGGTAGTAGTCGTCGGTCTTCTGGTCGTGCAGGATCGCGTGACGGTGGAAGAACGTGCCGCGGCCGGCGTCCTGGCCAACCAGGCGCAGCTTGTGGCCTTCGGCCAGCAAGGTGGCGTAGGCCAGGTTCTCGGCAAAGCCCCAGTCGCCGAGCTGATCGCCGGCGGCCATCTTGACGCGATCTTCGTAGATCTTCGCCACGCGGGCGTGCAGTTCGACGCCCTCGGGGATGGTGGTGATCAGCTTGGCCAGGCGGTCCAGCTGCTCGCGCTTGACGCGCGTGTCCACCGGATCTGCAGCCGTACCGACCAGGTACCTGGACCAATCGATGGCGAATTCGTCCGGCTTGCGCTTGGCCAGTTCGGTGGTGTACTCGCCCGAATCCAGCTTGTTGCGGTAGCCGTCCACCAGCGCCTTGGCCTCGTCGGCGTTCAGCACGCCTTCGCTTTCCAGCTTGGCGGCGTACAGCTCGCGGGTGGTCTTGTGCTTGCGGATGGTCTGGTACATCACCGGCTGGGTCGCTGCCGGTTCGTCGGCTTCGTTATGGCCCCAACGGCGGTAGCACACCAGGTCGATGACCACGTCCTTCTTGAACTGCTGGCGGAATTCGTAGGCCAGCTTGGACACGAACATCACCGCGTCCGGGTCGTCGCCGTTCACGTGGAAGACCGGCGCGCCGATCATCTTGGCCACGTCCGTGCAGTACAGCGTGGAGCGGGCGTCGTCGCGGGTGCTGGTGGTGAAGCCGATCTGGTTGTTGACGACGATGTGCACGGTGCCGCCGACCGCGAAACCGCGCGCCTGCGACATCTGGAACAGTTCCATCACCACGCCCTGGCCGGCGAATGCGGCATCGCCGTGGATCAGGATCGGCAACACGCTCTTGCGCTCGGCATCGCCGAAACGCTCCTGGCGCGAACGCACGCTGCCGACCACGACCGGGTCGACGATTTCCAGGTGCGAGGGATTGAAGGCCAGCGCCAGGTGCACCTGCTTGTCGGTGCCCACCGCGATATCGGCAGAGAAGCCCATGTGGTACTTGACGTCGCCGGTGTGCGCACGGTCGTCATGGGCATGCTCGAACTTGCCTTCGAATTCGTCGAACAGCTTGCGCGGGTTCTTGCCCAGCGTATTGACCAGCACGTTGAGGCGGCCGCGGTGGGCCATGCCGATCACGATGTCCTTGACCTGATCGTTGCCGGACTGGCGAATGATCTCGTCCATCATCGGGATCAGCGCATCGCCGCCTTCCAGCGAGAAACGCTTCTGGCCGACGTACTTGGTGTGCAGGTAGCGCTCCAGGCCCTCGGCAGCGGTGAGCCGCTCCAGGGTGCGCTTGCGACTGGCCGCATCGCCGGCAATCTTGCCGCCGGCGTCTTCCAGGCGCTTGTAAATCCACTGGCGCTGGTCGAACTCCTGGATGTGCATGAACTCGGCGCCGATGCTGCTGGCGTAGGTCGCCTTCAGGCGCGTCAGCAGATCCTTGAGCTTCATCCGCGGCTGGCCGCCGACACCGCCGGTGCTGAACTCGCTGTCCAGATCGGCCTGGGACAGGCTGTGGAACGGCAGGTCCAGGTCGGGCGGGTTGACCGGCGGGACCAGGCCCAGCGGGTCGAGCTGGGCGCCCAAGTGGCCACGGGCGCGGTAGGCGGTGATCAGACGGCCGACATTGCGCTCGCGCTCGTCACTGGCGCCTGCGCCGGTACCGGCGTTGGCAGCCTGCTTGGAGGCGGTGAGGATGTGGGCGATGGCCGCCGAGTGCGGCACATCGCCGGCACCGCGACCTTCGAAACCATCGAAGTAGCTCTTCCACTTCGGATCGACACTGTCCGGGGCGACGAGGTACTGCTCGTACAGATCCTCGATATAGGCGGCGTTGCCGCCGGCGAGTTGCGATGACTGCGCGAACTGCTTTAGGAGATTATCCACGATGGTAAGTCGGGTCTGCTGTGGGGATGATTGTGCGGAAGCGGCAGGGCGAGATGCCCTATCGGTCGGTCTCAAATCTCGAAAAATTATACCCCCTTGCGCTAGTGAGGGGGCGTCTGCAAGCTGACCGGCGGGGTAGACCAATTGCACGCGCGCCTACGTGCAAGGGGCGCTGCGGCGTCAGATGCCGAGCGCGCGCGGCTCGTTCCAAAGCGCGCTGCGCTCCCATATCTGCGCGAATTCGCGCTCCAGCTGGCGGCTGCGCGCTGCGCCCGACAGCCAGGTTTCGCCATCATCGAAGCGATGACCTGTTGGACGAAAGTAGTAGGCCTCGTCGCCGACAACATAGACCGATGCAAAACTTGCATCGACCGGGTCGCTGACCGCGCGGAACCGGAACACGCTGGGCAGGCGCTGTGCCAGGCGCAGCATCGCGCTGCTGCTGGCCGCGGCACTGGCGGTGTCTTGCACCAGGACATGTACACGCTTGTCGTGGCGGGCGGTGGCGAAACGACGCAGCGCGTCGAGCACCGCGGCGTTGTCGAACAGGGGCGGGTCCAGGGCGCGGGTGTAGATCAGCACCTGGCGGCGCGCGGCGCACAGCAACCCGGTGGTGGCGGCCAAGGCTGCGGTGAAGGAGTCCACTGCCATCGGGCCGTCGAGGCGACGGTGCACGACGGTACCGGGCGCATCGTAGGCCTGGCCAATGCGCTCGGGTGAGGAGAGGGAGCCAGCGTCGGGCAGAAAGCCCAGGCGCGCGAAGACCGCTTCCGCAGCTGGGCTGGGACATGCGCGCAGGCTATGCCAGCCGTGCTGCCGTGCCGCGTCGACTGCGGCAGCGAGCAGTTGGTCGGCCACGCCACGGCGGCGCCAGTTGGGCAGAACGCCGAGGCGGTCGAGGCGGCGATCGGCGGTGAGCCGCACCGAGGCGATCAGCTGGCCTTCGTCGCGTACGGCCAGATGCAGGCTGAGCGGATCCAATGCATCCCACTGGACACCGCCGGTGGCGCCAGCGGTGTCGGTGGCGCAGGCCAGCCGCAGCGCACGCAGCGCCGCGGCGTCGGCGGCCGGGTCCAGCGTGACGATCTGCGGTCTGGCGTACGCGGTCATGCAGGCTTGGTGGTGTCGTCGCTGTCGTCGGAATCGGTCTCGTCGGCGATCGCACTGTCGACGTCCTGCTCGGCTTCGGCATCGTCGCCGGGTTCGACATCGGCCTCCAGCGCCTCTGCCGGGGTGTCGGCAGCGTCGGCAACCTGTTCGACATCGGCGTCGGCATCGATGTCTTCGTCTGCCTCCGGCACGTCGTCCTCGGCATCGGCATCTTCGTCGTCGTGGTCGGCCGACACGCTCAGGGCATGCGCGTGGTCGTCCTCTGCGAGGTCGTCCTCGGCATCTTCGTGGGCGCGCTGGTAGTGGCCCTGTGCCAGCAGCTCCAGCACCACCTCGCGGCCACGCGGGGACAACTGCGCGTACAAAGTGCCGTCGATCTCTTCGGCCGCGGCCAGACGGGACGCATCCTTGGCCGACAGCGCAAACTCCAGGCCGCTGCAGAACAGCGTGGCGCCGCGTTTGGCGCGCCGCCAGGCCAGCCGCGACCACGGGTGGCGGTGCAGCAGCACGCCTTCTTCCAGCGCCTGCTCGACCGCTTCGCGCGGGATCGGCTCGGGCGCCGGCACCACGTCGCCGGAGGCGCGGTAGGTGGTCATGAAGCGGCCGAACCAGTCGCCTAGGCGGTCGGGGTCGTTCATGCGCAGCGCATTGAGCGCAGCGACCACGCGGTTCATCGCGGTGACGTCGATTTCGTAGGGGTCGGCCGGCACCTTGAGGTCTTCGTCGTGATAGCGCACGGCCTCGTCGGCATCGGCAATCAAGGTGTCCAGGTAATCGCCGATCAGCTCGGCCGAGGACGGTGCGCGGGTGCCGATGGAGAAGGTCAGGCAGGCGTCTTCGGCCACACCGTGGTGCGGGATCAGCGGCGGCAGGTAGAGCATGTCGCCCGGGCCCAGCACCCAATCGTGGGTGGGCTTGAACTCGCGTAGCAGCTTGAGCTCGACATCGTCGCGGAACGCCAGCGGCGTGGCCTTGCGGCCCTGGACGGTGCGCGCGTCGATCTGCCAGCGGCGGTGGCCCTGGCCCTGCAGCAGGAACACGTCGTAATGGTCGACATGCGCGCCCACCGAGCCGCCAGTGGCCGCGAAGCTGATCATGATGTCGTCGATACGCCAGCGCGGCAGGAAGCGGAAGTGCTCCAGCAGGGCACGCACGTCGGCGTCCCATTTGTCCACGTCCTGCACCAGCAAGGTCCAGTCATGGTCGGGCAGTCCGGGAAAATCGGTTTCCTGGAACGGGCCGGTGCGCACGTCCCAGCCGTCGGTGGTGCGGTCGTGGCTGATCAGGCGTGCCAGCACGCCGTCTTCGCAGGCCAGCCCGGCCAGGTCTTCCGGCTGCAGCGGCGAGGCGAAATCCGCGAACGCATTGCGGATCAACAGCGGGTGCTTGTGCCAGTAATTGCGCAGGAAACGCTCGACCGGCATGCCCAGCGGCTGTCCCGGACGGGCCTGGACTTCGATGGCAAGTGGGGTCGCTTTACGTACGGCCATTTGGGGTCCTTACACGATGTAGAAGAGAGTGCGGTGCGCGGCATCGGCCGGCGCCAATGGCCTATTGTCGACTGCCCGAGCCGGATGTGCACCTGTGCGGCGCGCAACGTGCCCGCTCCGGTTCGCCGCTGCAGGGCTGGCCGGCGTTTCCGATCGCTTCTTCGTGTTGATGGCCTTGCCAGCGGCATGGTGGCGCCTGCCGCGCACGCCGATCGTCGCGTGCGCGGGTAGCGCACCGGCGCGCATCACATCACTTTGTTGCCGCTGCCACGATCGTCCAGTGCGGGTTTGCTGGATGGGTTGACGGTGTTGTCGTTGCCCGAAAACCGCACCTGTTTCACGGCGCGCGCCAGCACCAGATTCTTGTTGCCCTGGATGTCCACGCGATCGACATCGGTCAGATTGAGCGTGTTGGCGTGACCGCTCACGCTGAGCTGACCGAGTTGCCTGTTGAGTACCGTGAAGTTGCTTCCCTCCAGCCGAATGTTGCGCGCGGTGTCCAGATTCATCGCGCCACGCGAGGCGGTGATGGTGACCGTGCCGCACTCGCCGTGCAGGACCCATTTGCTGTCATCGCGGGTCAGCCGCACATCTTTGCCGGCACAGTCTGCGCCGCTGGCCGGATCGGTCAGTGTGGACGAGACCGACGACAGCGCCTGCGCAGCGGGGCCGTCGCCGCCGCATCCGCTCAGTGCAAGGACGCTTGCCAGCGTCAACAGGGACAGTGCCGTGTGGGTGACGCGCATCGCCGGTCTCCTGAAAAGTAAGGCCGGCACGATAGCAGTCCGGTCAGGTCACCCATGTGCAGGCCCTCGCCGGCCATCCAGTCCTCTAAGGCCGTGCGACGCATCCGACGCGAGGCGTCGTCATCACGGGCCTTGATCGTGCGTCATCGGCATGCGGTGATGCCGATGAAGCCTCGCCGATGAGGCCGATGACGTGGCCCGCTTCGCAAGCTCCCACCGGGCTTGCGGTTCGGTCAGCTCAGATCGCGCGCGCCAGCTGCTCGGCCAGTCCGGTGTAGGCGCCCGGGGTGAGCGCGCGCAGGCGCTGCTTGTCTTCTTCCGGCAGTTGCAGATTTTCCACGAAGGCCTGCATCGAGGCGGCGGTGATGCCCTGGCCGCGGGTCAGCGCCTTGAGTTGCTCGTAGGGATTCGGCAGGCCGTGGCGGCGCATGACCGTCTGCACGGCTTCGGCCAGCACTTCCCAGGCCGCATCCAGGTCGGCATCCAGGCGCTCGGGGTTGACGGTGAGCTTGCCCAGGCCCTTGGCCAGCGAATCCAGCGCGACCTGGGTATGGCCGAACGCGGTGCCGAGTGCGCGCAGCACGGTGGAATCGGTGAGGTCGCGCTGCCAGCGGCTGATCGGCAACTTGGCGGAGAAGTGTTCGAACAGCGCGTTGGCGATGCCGAAATTGCCCTCGGCATTTTCGAAGTCGATGGGGTTGACCTTATGCGGCATGGTCGAGGAGCCAACTTCGCCCTCTTTCAGCTTCTGCTTGAAATAGCCAAGCGAGATATAGCCCCAGATGTCGCGCGCCAGGTCGATCAGGATGGTGTTGGCGCGGCGGCTGGCATCGCCGATTTCGGCCACATTGTCGTGCGGCTCGATCTGGGTGGTGTAGGGGTTGAACACCAGGCCCAGGCTTTCCACAAAACGCTGTGCGAACGCCGACCAGTCCAGGTCCGGGTACGACACCAAGTGCGCGTTGTAGTTACCGACCGCGCCGTTGATCTTGCCGGTCAGTTCGACCGCGGCGATCTGCTTGCGCTGGCGCTCCAGGCGCGCGACCACGTTGGCGATTTCCTTGCCCAGCGTGGTGGGCGAGGCGGTCTGGCCATGGGTGCGCGAGAGCATCGGCTGGGAAGCCTGAGCGTGGGCGAGGGTGCGCAGCGCTGCGGTAATACCATCCAGGCTGGGCAGCAACACCTGACGGCGGGCCTGCTCCAGCATCAGTCCGTAGCTCAGGTTGTTGATGTCTTCGCTGGTGCAGGCAAAGTGCACAAATTCCAGTGCCGGGCCGAGCTCGGCGTCGTCCTTGAGCTGCTCCTTGATGAAGTACTCCACCGCCTTGACGTCATGGTTGGTGGTGCGCTCGATTTCCTTGACCCGCGCGGCATGGGCCACGCTGAAATCGTCGGCCAGGACGCGCAGCCGCTGCGTGGCAGCCGGCGAGAACGGCGCCAGTTCGGCGATGCCCGGCTCGGCGGCCAGTGCCAGCAGCCATTCGATTTCGACCTTGATTCGCGCCTTGATCAGGCCGTATTCGGAGAAGATCGGGCGCAGCGCATCCACCTTGGAGGCGTAGCGGCCGTCGAGCGGGGACAGGGCGAGCAGAGCGGAATCCGACATGGGCAAGGGGGGCGGCGGTGACGGTGGGGCCAGCATTCTACGCCGCCGGCGCTGTGGGCAGGCCCGGTGCCCTGCAAAACGGGTCCCCAAGCCCACGGCAGAGAGGCTGAATGGCGGGCTACCTGCGCGGCCGAGGGAGCCCGACATGGCGCGACCTGCACTTTATGGTAGAGCTCCCTGCGCTGTTCCGGCTGCCATGCGCCCGATCTTCGCTAGCCTCGCCTTTGCGATCTTTACCGCCGCGCTGCCTGCCGCCGCACAGGAGGCCGACTTCGCCGCGCAGGCGGCGGCGCTGTATCGCACCCCGCCCGCGATCGCCAGCTGCCGCGCCGGAGACCTGCAGCCGGCGCAGCGGCAACGCGTGCTGGCGCTGATCAACGACATCCGTCGGCTGCACGGGCTCGACGCGGTCGACGACGACCCGGCGGCCGAGCCCGAAGCCACCCAGGCGGCCTTGGTGATTGCCGCCAACGGCCGCCTCAGCCATACGCCGACGCCGGACTGGCGCTGCTATTCCGACACCGCAGCCAAGGGCGCGCGCCGCAGCCTGATCTATGGCGGAGTCAGCTCGCCGCTGCTGCGTTTCTCCAGCGCCGAACAGATCGTGATCGAGTGGCTGACCGACGCCAACAATGTCAGCGCCGGTGGCTTGGGGCACCGGCGCTGGCTGCTGGATCCGTTTCTGCAACGCGTCGCCTTCGGCATGGTGGCCGGTCGCGACGGCGCCGCGTTCAGTAGCGGTGCCGCGCTGCGCTTCGTTCCGGCGGTCGGCGTCGCGGCGCGGACGCGTGAGGATTTCATCGCCTGGCCGATCGGCGAGTACCCGGGCCGCTACTACGTCGACGATGCGCTGTTGTCGTTCACCGCATTGCCGGACCGCAAGCGCAAGTTCGCCAATCGCGATGTCGACTATGCCGATGCGCAGGTGCAGATCCGCGAGCGCGATGGACGCCAGCTGCAGGTACGCAACCTGAGCGACGACCACGAAGGTTTCGGGGTGCCCAACAGCCTGCAGTTCCGGGTGCCGCGCCTGCAGCCGGGTGTGATGTACGACGTGACCATCCGCGGGGTGCGGTTCGGCGGGCAGTCGCGCGATTACCGTTATTGGTTTCGCATCGGCCCATCGCCTCGCGCGTCCGCCGACTGAATCGACGGCATCAACTGGCCGCGTCGACGGCTTCGCCCACCGGGCGCACCGTGACTGCCTGGATGCGGTGGCCTGCCATGCGCCGCACGGTCAGCAGGTGGCCATCCAGCTCCAGTGTTTCGCCTTCCTCGGGCAAGCGCTGCAGCTGATGCAGGATCAGCCCGCCGACCGAATTGACGTGGTCCGGCGCGCTCAGGTCCTGACCGAGCAGGCGTTCCAGGCGGAAGATCGAGGTGCTGCCGGCGATCAGCAACGAGCCGTCCTGGCCACGGATCGGGGCATCGCGCACCACGTGACGGTGCTCGTCCTCGATGTCGCCAACCACCACTTCCAGCAGGTCTTCCAGGGTGAAAAAGCCCAGGATGCGGCCTTCTTCTTCCACGCATAGTGCCAGATGGGTAGTGCCGGTGCGGAATTGCTCCAGCGCGTTGGGAATCGGCGTTTCCAGGGTCAGCACGGTGGGAGGACGCAGCAGCGGGTGCAGATCGTCCAGGTTTTGGCCGCGTGCCATCGCCACCAGCAAATCCTTGGTGTGCAGGATGCCCAGCACCTGTTCGCCATTGGCATCGAACCAGGGGTAGCGGCTGTAGCGCGACTCACTGAATTCGGCCAGCACCGCCTCCAGGGTCATGCCTTCGCGCAGGCTGCGCATGTGCTCGCGCGGGCGCATCAAATCGCCGGCGACCAGATCCGGCAATTCCAACGCGTGGCTCATCAAGGCCAGCCCCTGGTCGGGCGCAGCGGCGTTCGGGTCCTGGCGGCCGACGATCAGCATCAGTTCCTCGCGTGAGTAACGATGCGAGTGATGTTCCACCTCGCCCCAGCCGAGCAGGCGCAGAAAGCGATTGGCGCTGGTATTGAGTACCCAGATGGCCAGGTACATCAGCCAGTAGAAAACGTACAGCGGCGCAGCGGTCCACAACGACATGCGTTCCGGGCGGCGGATCGCCATGGTCTTGGGCGCCAGTTCGCCCAGCACGATATGCAGGAACGAAATCAGGCTGAAGGCAATCGCCAGCGCAGTGAATTGTGCCGCTTCCGGCGACAGGCCCAGCGTAGCGAACAGCGGTTGCAGCAGATGTGCAAAAGCCGGCTCGCCGACCCAGCCCAACCCGAGCGAAGCCAGCGTGATACCGAGCTGGCAGGCCGACAGATACGCATCCAGATGCGCGTGTACACCGAGCAACAAGCGCCCGCGCCAGCCGTTGGTTTGCGCCAGGCCCACCGCTTGGGTGTGCCGCAGCTTGACCAGCGCGAACTCGGCGGCGACAAAAAATCCATTCAACAGCACCAGCAGCAATGCCACCAACAGCAGCAGGACGTCACCCAACATGGCCGCCTCCATGCGCTGCAGGAGTGGTCCATCCGCGTGCCACCGCATGTGCAGCCGCGATGTGTAGTGTTGCGGCAACCGATGCGGAACGTGCGTTTCTACAGTCAGGCTCGTCGCCCATGGCGGCTTGGTATCTCGTCATGATCAGCAGGCAGTCTAGCCGACAGCGTGCGACGACATCGTCGCAACGCGGCGTGCGAGTATCGTAGACAGTCTCGCCAGCGTGGGTACGCCCGCCGCCAGCCATCCATCACCACAAATCAGCAATGTGCGGAGAGTGCAGATGAGCGAACGTTTCAGGACCGAACACGACAGCATGGGCGAACTGCAGGTGCCCGCCGATGCGTTGTGGGGCGCGCAGACCCAGCGCGCGGTGCAGAATTTCCCGGTGTCCGGGCAGCCGATGCCGCGTGGTTTCATTCGCGCGCTGGGCTTGATCAAGGCCGCGGCAGCCGGCGTCAACGCCGAGCTTGGATTGCTGCCGAAGTCGATCGGCAAGACCGTGCAGGCCGCTGCGTTGCAAGTGGCCGAGGGTAGCTTCGATGCGCAGTTTCCCATCGATGTGTACCAGACCGGTTCGGGCACTTCGTCCAACATGAATGCCAATGAGGTGATTGCCACCCTGGCCACGCGTGCCGGCAAGGATGCGGTGCATCCCAACGACCACGTCAATCTGGGCCAGAGTTCCAACGATGTGGTGCCCACCGCCATTCGCGTGTCGGCATTGCTGGCTGTGCAGGAACATCTGCAACCGGCGCTCAAGCATCTGCGCAAGACCATCGACAAGCGCGCCAAATCGCTGGACAAGATCGTCAAGACCGGTCGCACGCATTTGATGGATGCGATGCCGCTCACCTTTGGTCAGGAGTTCGGCGCGTGGTCGGCGCAGCTGAGTTCGGCGCAGGAGCGTATCGACGACGCGCTCAAACGCTTGCGACGCTTGCCGCTGGGCGGCACGGCGATCGGGACCGGCATCAATGCCGACCCGCGCTTCGGTGGCAAGGTCGCCAAGGCCTTGTCCACCCTGAGCGGAGCCAGGTTCGAGAGCGCGGAAAACAAGTTCGAAGGACTCGCCGCGCAGGACGATGCGGTGGAGTTGTCTGGCCAACTCAATGCGCTGGCGGTGGCACTGATCAAGATCGCAAACGACTTGCGCTGGATGAATGCCGGCCCGTTGGCGGGCCTGGGTGAAATCGAACTGCCGGCGCTGCAGCCTGGCAGCTCGATCATGCCAGGCAAGGTCAATCCGGTGATCCCCGAAGCCACCGTGATGGCGTGCGCGCAGGTGATCGGCCACCACACTGCCATCACCATCGCCGGGCAAACCGGCAACTTCCAGTTGAACGTGACGTTGCCGCTGATCGCCTACAACCTGCTGGATTCGATCACCTTGCTGGGCAACGTTTCGCGTCTGTTGGCCGACACCGCCATTGCCGGTCTGAAGGTGCGTCAGGAGCGCGTCCGCGAGGCGCTGGACCGCAACCCCATCTTGGTGACGGCACTGAACCCGATCATCGGTTACGAAAAGGCCGCGGCGATCGCCAAGCGTGCCTACAAGGAGCAGCGGCCGGTACTGGATGTGGCCAAGGAAGACAGCGGGCTCGGCGAAACGGAACTGCGGCGATTGCTCGACCCGACGGCATTGACGCGTGGCGGTATCCATGCCGGCGGCGGTAGCGGGGGCTGATCATTGCAGTGCATATGCAGGAGCGCGCTGGTGCATTATCGATAACGCCCTGTCGCGCGCAGGCGCGCTGCTGCCGGTCTTGCTGCTTTGTCGTCGCTTGTCCAAGGCGGCTAAGCGTCAATGCCGCTCGGCCTGCACATTGCCGAAGCTCTCCCGATACGGCTGCAGCGACGGAATTTCATCCAGCAGTTCACCACTGAGCGTCTGGATCTGCGGCGTGGCGGTCAGCTTGATCGACTTGTATTCCGGATCCGGGCCGGCCTCGTTGACCGCCTGCTGACGCAACATCTGCAGGTGGCCGAACAGCAGCTGCAGCTTGGCGCGTGTCGGCTCTTTCTGCGGTAGCGCGATGTCGTCGATCTTGAGCGTGCCATCGGGGGTGATTTCGGCATTGGCAGCCGGCGGGCGGCGGATCATCACCGACTGCGTGGTGACCGCAACGCGCGGCTTGCCGCGTTCGGCGCGGCGAGACGATTGGTCGCCACAGGCAGCAAGCGTGCACAGCAGAAGCGCCATGCAGAGCATCACGAACTTGTTCATGGGGTCGATGGAGTGAGGGGAGCGCATTAGTGTAATCCCGCTCCGGTCTGCGGATCGGCAACGCGGCGGTCCTGTGCCTGCCAAAATGTCGCAGGGCATCGTTCTGTTTGGCCGCCGTGCACGCATCGTCGGCTGGGAGCGCTTTCCGGCCGGCCAATCAGCAGCGGCGCGCGCCATGCGAACAGCTGTGCAGTCGGTGCGATACGCAGTTGCTGAGCGGTGCTGATGGAAGCGCTGCCACCTCCCCCGCGAATAGTCGTCAACCAGGCGTGGGGCGCACAGGCGCCGCAGTGCACGAGCTGCACATGCCGCGCCGCGCACCGACGACGCCCGCTTGTCGGTGGGCGAAGTCGGTTTGTCGGCCGCTCTACTTGCGGCAATCGTCGATGTCGTGCTGGGTCAGGGTCGAGTACGGCGCAAACGCCGGCACCAGGTGCGCGGCTGCATCCTGCGCGGTGCGCAGCGTGGCCAGCTGGTCGCAGATCTGCAGGGCCTTGTTCTTGAAGGTGTCCGCCTCGGCCTCGATCTTGTCGCCGATCTGATCGGAATTGCCGATGAGCACGCCCTTGATCGCTTCGCCGGCCGCATGTGCCCCGAACGCCGCGCCCTGGGTGCCAATGTCGATGCCCTTCTTGGCCACGCCTTGCACCTGCGTGTAGTAACTCCGCATCGCCTGACGTTGCGCCTCGTTCAAGTCCACCGGCTTGCCGTCGATGCTGAGCGCGCCATCGACGCTGATGGTGGCGGCCGGCAAGCCATCGCGCTTGAGCGTCAGGCTCTTGCCGGTAAAGGTCACGCCGGCACCATTGGCCTGGCCGGAGACGTTGACGGTCGGTTCGGACTTGCCGCAACCCGCCAGCAAGACGCTCGTCACTAATGCCGAAACAAGCAGTTTCATCAGCAATTCCCCCACATCCTGAAAGAAGTCGTCGTCATTTGTCTGCCGGCACCCGCGTGCTGCCGGAGACCTCGCTCACATCGATATCGCCGCTGCCTTTGTGCGCCACGCTCAGATCGCCACGCACCTTGCGGACATTCAACGCGCCGGAAGCGACCGACTCCACGTTGACATTGCCTTGCACATCGCGGATATCGACATCGCCCGAGCCGATCGTGCCGATCCTGATGTTGCCTGCGACGCCGTGCAGCTTGACCTCGCCGGACTGCACTTTCGCCACCTCTGCAGCGCCGTGCACCTCGCGCGCCTTGAGGTCGCCCGAGCCCACTGCCAGCACGCGCAGAGCGCCCAGATCTTCCAGCTCGACATCGCCGGAGCCCACCTTGGCAGTCACGCGGCCCTTTGTGCGATGAATCGTCATGTCGCCGGAACCCACATCGGCGCTCACCGCGGCGGCCCCGTTGATCTGCGCATCGCCGGATCCCACGTCGAATTGCACCAGCACCGTGTTGGGCACGCTGCCGCGCAGATCCAGGTAGGAGTAGCTGTTGCCGAAGGAAAACCGGCGGTCATCGTTCAAGGTCACCACCAGCTTTTCGCCGACGCGCTTCTGGGTCACGGTCAGGCTCTTGAGCAACTCGGCCCTGGCAGCACAGGCGCGCCCGCCCAGTTTTCCGCCGCCGCTGGGCGAGGCGTCCAGATGCAGGTCGTTGGAAGCGACCTCGAACAGGACCGACTTCACGCCGGTCAGCTGCAGGTCCAGGCTGCGCGGTTCGGAGAATTTGCACTGCTCCTCTGCCGCTGCAACACCGGGCAATGCGAGCAGGATGGCCAGGCTCAGGGTCAGGCGCATGGGATGTCCCTCAGGCTTCGGAGCGCCGACGGCGCAGATAGATGGAGGCGGCGATCAACGCAACGCCGATGGCTGCGCCGATCCAGATGTCAGGGCTGCCATACACACGTGTGCTATCGGTGTGCTGCAATGCCCACTGCACCAGATCGCTGGGGTTCTGGATCATGCTGCTGTCCAGATTGCCGCTGACGGCAAGCGGCGACCAGGTGCCGGGCAGGGCGCTGAGCAGGCCGCGATAGCCGACGATGTACCAGATCCAGCCGATCGGCAGCGACACGCCTGGCATCGCCGAGAGAATGCTTAGCATCACGCAGGCCAGCAGCGGAAACAGCACCGCCCACAGGAACGGCTTGCTGTTGGCCCAGGCCGAGCAGAACATCAGCCAGCCCACGGTCGGCAGCGCCCACAACAGGCTCATCGGAACGGTCTTCAGCAACAGCCACAGCAGCGAAAACGGGTGCGAATGGGTCGCCAGCGCCCAGGGGCTGGGCACACCTGCAATCAAGGCGCCAACGATGGCGATCAACCACAGCGCCATGCCGACCGCCGCACCGATCGCGATGGAAATCAGCGGCGCCAGCAGCAACGCCCAGGCGGCCTTGGACAACACCGTCTGCACGTCCGACACCGGCAACGATTTCCAGAACAGCACGCTGCGGTCGCGGCGGTCGTCGTACAGGCTGCCGAGCGCATAGAAAAACACCACAAACGCCAGGACCACCGAGGCGATGCCGATGCCGCCCAGCAGCAGGCCGTCGCCGACCTGGCCCAGCGTGCGGGTGTATTCGGCCAGGTCGTCCATGGCGATGCTGTCGCCGACCATGTTGCGGCGCGCACTGATCGCACCGATCACCGCGCCCAGCAGCGCGAAGAACACCGCAATGCCGCCGGTGATGAACTGCGCCCACACGAAGCCGCCACGGTGCTCCCAATATTCGCGTTTGAGCAGCCAGGCGAAGGTGCGTGCGGGTGACGCTTGGTTGGTCAATGCATTCATGCGTAGGTCCCCTTCATGACCGCAACGAACAGGTCGGCTAGGCCGGGATTGCGGGTTTCGCCAAAACGGGCGAGCTGCTCTTTCGGCGCGCCATCGAACAACATCACGGTCTTGCCGAACGGCAGGCCGCGCTCGTCGATCGGTTTCAGGGCGCGCGCTGCATCCAGCTGGTCGGCACCGACCAGGACTTCGGTGTAGCGCTCGGAGACGCTTTCCATATCGGCGGTGAGCACGATGCGGCCGTCGCGGATGAACATCACATCGGTGAGGATGTGTTCGATCTCCTCGACCTGGTGGGTGGTGACGATGATGGTCTTCTGCTCGTCGAAGTAATCCTCCAGCAGGCGCTGGTAGAACTGCTTGCGGTAGAGGATGTCCAGGCCCAGGGTCGGTTCGTCCAGCACCAGGATGCGTGCGTCGATGGCCATCACCAGCGCCGGATGCAGCTGCACGATCATGCCCTTGGACAACTCGCGCACCCGCGATTTGCGGTTGAGCTGGGTATTGGCCAGGAAGCGCTCGCACTTGGCGCGATCGAAACGCGGATGCACGCCGGCGACGAAATCGATCGCTTCGCCGACCCGCAGCCAGCGTGGCAGCACCGCCACATCGGCAATGAAGCAGACCTCGTTCATCAGCGCGTTGCGCTGCGTGCGCGGATCCATGCCCAACACCTGCAACTCGCCGGCGAAATCGGTCAGGCCCAGCACCGCCTTGAGCGCAGTGGTCTTGCCGGCGCCGTTGGGGCCGATCAGTCCAATAATGCGGCCAGCGGCGATGGTGAAGCTGGTGTTGTCCAGCGCGAGCCGATGCTTGTAGGCCTTGCGCAGGCCACGTGCATCGACCACATGGTCGGAGGAGACGGCGGTCATGGTGTTTTTCCCTGTGGCAACAGATCGTCGATGGACAGTCCCAGGCGCTGGATCCTTTCCAGCACGGCGGGCCATTCTTCATTCAAGAAACGCTCGCGTTCGCTGCCTCGCAGCTTCTGTGCGGCTTCCGGGGTCATGAACATGCCCAGGCCGCGGCGTTTCTCCACCAGGTTCTCGTCGGCCAGTTCCTGATACGCACGCGAGACGGTGATGGGGTTGAGTTGGTAATCGGCCGCCACCTGGCGCACCGAGGGCAGGGCGTCGCCGGGCTTAAGAATTCCATCGAGCATCATGGCAATCACCCGTTCCTTGAGTTGGCGGTAGATGGGAGCGCCGTCGCTCCACTGAATATCGTTCATGATCAGCTCCGTGGGCGCAGGGCCTGCGCGAAGGAGAAATAGGGCATCGACAGCGAAGCGCGCACATGCCGGCCAGGCCGGGAACGCGCTTCGGGGGGAGTTGTCGCGTTTTCCGTAACCGCCTCCGACACGCCATAATCGGCGCCGGACTCCGTCACCTGACTGGAAGCGGCTCCCAGGCAACCAATGGCAAACAGGGTGCTGCCGAACAGCAACAGCGGAACTGGTCGCGTGAAGCGTGTGCTGTTCATGCTTTCCCCTGCGTTGGATGACTGGTGTTGTATTCAACTATAACACCGACACGCAGGTAGTCAACTGTTTGTCATCCCCAACTGATGGCACCCCTTTATCGGTGCGCCGCCTCAACTCTCGAAGGGCATTGCTCATGTTGCTCAATCGTCTGCTAGCTCTTGTATTGACTGGCTTCTTTGCAACGTCCGCGTTCGCTGCCGGCACCCCGGTACTGGATGTGGAGTACCGGCCGCTGGCCGGCAAGACGCCGATCAACCTGAACCGTACCTACGGCGGCAAGGTTGTCATGGTGGTCAACACCGCCAGCAAGTGCGGCTTCACCCCACAGTACGAAGGTCTGGAAGCGCTCAACCAGCGCTTCGGCAGCCGCGGCTTCACCGTGCTGGGCTTTCCGTCCAACGATTTCCAGGGACAGGAACCGGGATCTGAGAAGCAGATCCAGGAATTCTGCACGCTGACCTATGGCGTGAAGTTCCCGATGTTCGAAAAGGTCCATGTGCTGGGTGCGCAGGCAACGCCGCTGTATCAGCGCCTGACCCAGGCCACTGGCGTGGCGCCGGGCTGGAACTTCCACAAGTATCTGATCGGTCGCGATGGCCGGGTGGTTGCGCAGTTCCCCAGCAAGATCAAACCGGACGATCCGAGCGTGCTGGCAGCAATCGAACGCGAGCTCAAGGCGCCGGCGCGCTGAGCGCAGCGCTCGCATCGCCGCGCGCGCGTGCGACAATGCGCATTCAGCGCCATCGGTGGCGTGTCTTTTCACTTTTGGGAAGTGCATCGAATGAAGATGGGAAAGCGCGGCGCGGCGGCGTCGTTACTGATGGTGGCAATGGCGGCGTCGATGCCGGCGATGTCGCAGCAACCTGCCGCAGCGGCCACCAAGGAGAAGCCAGCTTTGAATGCATCGTCTGATAAGAGCACGCGCGATAACGTCAGCTACGCCATCGGTATGGACGTGGCACGTTCGTTCGAGCCGATTGCTCAGGACATCGATGTGAACGCGATGCAACGCGCCATCGAAAATGCGTTCAAGGGCGGCAAGCCGCTGTTGTCGGATGAGCAGACCCAGGCCACCGATACTGCGTTGCGTACCGCGCTCGCTGCCCGCAACGGCCAGCAGGTGCCAGGCATGGCGCCGGGCGCCGTGCCGGCTGCGCCGTCCAAGGAAAATGTCGGCCTGATGCTTGGCGATCGTGCGGTTGGTCCGTCGCTGGCCGGCATCAAGGATGAGATCGATCTGTCGATCCTGATCGAAGCGGTGCGTACCGTGTTCGCCAAGGGCACCACGCGTCTGACCCAGCAGGAGGCCGCAGCCACCATGCAGGCATTCGCCTCTGCCAAGCAGGGCGCCGCCGCTGCTAATAATCGTCAGCAGGGCAATGAATTCCTTGCCAAGAACAAGACCGAGAAGGGCGTGATCACCACCGCGTCCGGCCTGCAGTACATGGTGTTGCGCCAGGGGAGCGGCGAGCGCCCGATGCGGACCAGCAAGGTGCGTGTGAACTACGAAGGCAAGCTGCTCAACGGACAGGTCTTCGACAGTTCCTACCAGCGCGGCCAGCCGGCGGAGTTCGGTCTGGATCAAGTCATTCCCGGTTGGACCGAGGGCGTCGCGTTGATGCCGGTCGGTTCGAAATACCGTTTCTGGATTCCATCCAACTTGGCCTATGGCCCGAACGGCACGCAAGGAGGGCCGATCGGACCTGACGCAACGTTGACGTTCGATGTCGAACTGATGGGTATCCTTCCCTGATCTTCCGCAGCAGGCAGTTCATTCCATGCGCGTTGCGATCTTCGGCACCGGCTACGTGGGTCTTGTGACCGGTGCCTGCCTGGCGGAAGTGGGGCACCAGGTCGTCTGCGTGGACATCGATCAAGCCAAGCTTGATGCCCTCAATCGCGGGCTGATTCCAATCTACGAGCCCGGCCTGGAGCCGATGGTGAAGGCCAACCATGCCGCCGGCAGGTTGCGCTTCACCAGCGATGCGGCTGCCGCGATCGCGCATGGCGAGATCACCTTCATTGCCGTAGGCACGCCGGCCGACCAGGACGGGAGTGCCGACCTGCAATACGTGCTGGCAGTTGCGCGCACGGTGGGCCGGCATATCGACGGCCCGGCGATCGTGGTCAACAAGTCAACGGTGCCGGTCGGCACGGCCGATCGCGTGCGCGCGGCGATCCAGGAAGAACTGGCCGCGCGCGGAGTGGCGCACGACGTCGATGTCGTCTCCAATCCCGAATTCCTCAAGGAAGGCGGCGCGGTGGCCGACTGCATGCGCCCGGACCGCATCGTGATCGGCGCCAAGAAGCCGGCGGCCATTGCGCGCATGCGTCGCCTGTACGCACCGTTCAATCGCAACCGCGATCGCATCGTCGAAATGGACGTGCGTTCGGCCGAACTGACCAAGTACGCGGCCAACGCGATGCTGGCGACCAAGATCAGTTTCATGAACGAGATCGCCAATATTGCCGAGCGTGTCGGTGCCGACGTCGAACATGTGCGTAACGGCATCGGCTCTGATCCGCGTATTGGCTGGCACTTCATCTATCCCGGCGCCGGTTACGGCGGCTCGTGCTTCCCGAAGGACGTGCAGGCATTGGCCAAGACGGCCGAGCAGTACGGCATGCAGCCGACCCTGCTCAACGCAGTGGAAAGCGTCAATCACGCGCAGAAGGGCCATCTGTTCGAACTGGTGCAGCGGCATTACGGTACCGAGGGCACCGGCAGTGTGGCCGGCAAGACCTTCGCGGTGTGGGGTCTGGCGTTCAAGCCCAATACCGACGACATGCGCGCTGCGTCCAGCCGTCGCTTGATGGAACAGTTGTGGGAAGCCGGTGCCACCGTGCGCGCCTACGACCCTGAAGCCACTCGCGAAGCCAGGCGCATCTTCGGCGAGCGCGACGATCTGACCTTCTGCGACGATGCCTTTTCTGCACTGGAAGGTGCCGACGCACTGGTCGTGGTCACCGAGTGGAAGCAGTTCCGAAGCCCGGACTTCGGCAAGATCAAGCAGGCCTTGAAGGACGATGTCGTCTTCGACGGCCGCAACCTTTACGATCCGCAAGAGATCGAAGCCGCAGGTCTGGCGTACTACGCCATTGGACGAGGCCGTTCGCTGTATGCATGAGCAACTCCCGCTGCAAGACCGCGCGCTGGAAGCGCGGTTGATCGAATTGGAAACGCGCCTCTCCTTCCAGGAGCAGGCGCTCAACGAACTGAGTGAAGCACTTGCGGACGCCCGTTTGACGGGCGCACGCAATGCCGAATTGATCCGCCACCTGCTCGAGGATCTGGGCAAGGTGCGCTCCACATTGTTTGCCGATGCAGCGGACGAACCGCCGCCTCCGCACTACTGATTGCAGATTGCCACCGCCATGAGCGATACCTTACGTGACCAATTGCTTGGGTTGGGCTTCAAGTCCGCGCCCAAGCCCGAACGCAAACCCGATGCACGGCCCGCAGCGCGTGCACATGGCAATGGTGGCAAGCCAGCACCCGGGGGCAATCGGCCGGGCGAGGGCAGGGGGCCGCAGCGTCCGCATGCCGCTGCGGCGACCGATGGCCATGGCGAGCGCAGAACCGCTGGCAGGCCCGAGCGTCGTCATGACGGCAAGCCCGGTGCAGCGCCGCGTCCGCAGCATCCCGCTGCAGACCGCCGTGGCCCCAGGCCGGCGCGCACGCGCGAAGATATCGATCTGGCCAAGGCCTATGCGATCCGTGCGCAGCGCGAGAAGGACGAGCGCATCGAAGCCGAGCGAGTGAAGCAGGAAGAAGCACGCCTGCGTCGCGAAGCCAAGGCCAGGCTCGAAGCGCTGGTGAAGGACAAGGGCTTGAATGATGCCGCTGCGGATATCGCCCGGCACTTTCCGTATGGCGGCAAGATCAAGCGCATTTACGTCAACGCCGATCAGCTCAAGGCGCTCAACGCCGGCGAGCTGGGCGTGCTGCAACTCAACGGACGCTATCTGCTGGTGACTGCCGAGCTACTCGCCGAAGCCGAAGCGGTGTTCGCCCCATCGGTGGCATTGAAAGTGGACCCGAACGCACCAGCGGGCGAGGACCCGTACGCTGATCCGAAATATCAGGTGCCCGACGATCTGGTCTGGTAAGACGCGCGCTGCGTGTTGTGTGTTGTATAGGGGCGCCTGCGGGTGCCCTTTTTAGGCATTTATCCGCAGGCAGCAGCGCGCAGTCTCCGCGTAAGCCAGAGGGCGGCCATGGGATTGTCGGGCGTAGAACGCATGCTGGTTGTCTGATCATGGTGCTGCACCGCCAGCGGGGCTCACCCTGACCGCTAACCCGGCAGACAACGAACTGAGCGCCGCTATACAAGCCGGTCACAGGCGGCGCGGCACCATGCGCGCCGTTACGTATCGATGCAGGCCGGCGCCTTTCGCCGTGGTCTCGTCCCTGCGCGGTTGCTCTGTCCTGCCAATGGTGCTGCATATGTCCCTGTCGTCGAAATCCTTGAAATCCAACGCCGTGGCGGCCGTCGTCTCTCGTGCGCCTATTCGCGTGCCGGTGCGGGCGCTGCGCCGAACCTCGTCAGCTGCGGTGGTGCTCGCGCTGTGCGTCGCTAGCGGCCATACCGCCGCGCAGGCAGACGATGCGCCAGCGTTCGACCGGCCGGGCATTCCGTTCGCTGCGGAGGCGTTGCAGCCAGGTGCGTTTGCGTGGGAACAGGGCTTGCCGGACGCGAGTACCGATCGCAGCGGCGGGCAGCGCACGACCCAATACACTGCCGACACGCTGCTGCGTCTGGGGTTGTTCCGGAATGTCGAGCTGCAACTCGGGAGTGACAGTTACAACTGGCAGCATGGCGGTGGCGCGCGGGTGCGTGGCGGTGGCGACAGCAGTGTCGGGTTGAAGGTGGCCTTGCCATCGCGTTCGGAGAGCTTTCATTGGGCTGCGTTGGGCACTTACAGCATTCCGACCGGCAGCCCGGCCTTCAGCGACGGCTACTCGCGCGAACTCGGTGTGACTGCATCCTGGGATCTGGCGCAGCAGCGCGCCATCGCGTTATACGTCAATTACGCGCGCGACGACGACGGGCACACCTGGACGTTCTCTCCCAATTACACGTTTTTCTCCGGCGACGATTTCAGCAGCTATGTGGAAGCGGGCTTGGACACCGGCAGCGAGCATGCGCGCGTGGCTGGCGCGGGTGGCGCCTGGCAGCTGCCGCATGCGATGCAGCTGGATGTGTCGGTGTTGCGCGGACTGACCTCGGAAAGCCCGGACTGGCAGGGCGGCATCGGACTGTCGATCGCGTTTGAGTGAGTGGCGCGAACCGCCGCTGCTGGGTCACTGGCCAATCGGCGCGGTGCCTTGGGCCTCTCAGCCTGGTGCCAGCTGAGCTATGTTGCACTGCCGCATGCATTGGCTGCGCGGAAAAGGCCTAATTGGATCGATCCAATTAGATGCCACTGCATGCGTCTTTCTTCCATCGCAAGGCTTTCCACGTGACGCCAGCCAAGCCGACATCCGAGATGACGGCGGACGACGTTACGCCGGGCGCGGGGCGCGGGGCGGTGACGTTACGCGATATCGCCGGCGCCATCGGTGTCTCGCGCGCAACGGTGTCGCTGGTGTTGCGCGGTAGCCCGCTCGTGCATGCGAGCACGCGCGCGCGCGTGGAGGCCGAGCTGGATCGGCAGAATTACATCTACAACCGCGCCGCGGCGAATTTACGCCAGCGCACCTCGTCCAGCGTCGCGCTGGTGATCAACGATTTGTCCAACCCGTTTTTTGCCGAGTTCGCCGCCGGCGTCGACGAAGCACTGGGCGCAGCCGGCTATGTCACCTTGCTCGGTAGCACCGGCGAATCGACGCAGCGTCAACAAGCAGTGCTGACTTCGCTGATGGAGCACACGCCGGCCGGCATCATCCTGTCGCCGGCCGAAGGCAGCCAGGCGCAGGCGCTGAGCCAGGTGCTCGGCCGCCAGCGCAACGTGGTGCTGTTCAATCGCGAGGTGGAAGGCGCGCAATGGGATCTGCTGGCGCTCGACAACGCACAAGGCGCGTTCGTGGCCTGCTCGCATCTGATCGCGCAAGGTCATCGGCGTATCGTGTTTTTCGGTGGGCATGCCGCATCCAGTTCCTGCCGCCAGCGCCGCGCCGGCTACGCGCGTGCGATGCAGGAGGCGGACCTGGAAACGCATTACGTCGAGTCGGCTCCAAATCGCCAGGACGCCGCAGTCTGCGGGGCGCGCTTGCTAGGCAGTACGGCGCAGGCAGCGACTGCGGCGGTCTGCTACAACGACAGCGTTGCGCTCGGCTTGATGGCGGCACTGGCCAAGCACGGTATCGTGCCCGGCCGCGACTTCGCGGTGACCGGCTTCGACGACATCGCCGAAGCGGCGCTGTTCACGCCTGCATTGACCACCCTGGCTGCAGACCCGCGTGCGCGTGGCAGGCAGGCTGCGCAATTGGTGCTGCAACGGATCGGTAGCCCCGAGCTTGCCGCACAACAGCTGACCGCCGCAGTCGCACTGAATATTCGTGCGAGCAGCGCCTGCGGACCCACAACGCGAATGTCACCACCTCCCCCAAGCGGTCCATCCGCCCATTCCCCCACCAAGGCCTCAGGCCGCTGACCAGGCAATCCCTATGGTTTCCCTTTCCACGCAATCCTCCGTGCCCAGCGGCAACAAGGCGCCAGTCAACAACGGCGTCGCGTTGTCGGTGGTCACCACGATCTTTTTCATGTGGGGCTTTCTGACCTGCCTCAACGACATCCTGATTCCGCATCTGAAGGCGGTGTTCGAGCTCAACTTCGCGCAGGCGATGCTGGTGCAGTTCACCTTCTTCGGTGCCTATTTCCTGATGTCGCTGCCGGCCGGTTGGCTGGTGAACCGGTTGGGCTATAAGCAGGGTATCGTGGCCGGCTTGGCGGTGGCGGCGGTCGGCGCGCTGGGCTTCTGGCCAGTGGCGGAATTGCGCGTGTACAGCGCATTTCTCGGCGCGTTGTTCGTACTGGCCACTGGCATCACCATCTTGCAGGTGGCCGCCAATCCCTACGTCGCCTTGCTGGGGCCCGAGCGCAGCGCCTCCAGTCGCTTGACCCTGGCCCAGGCACTGAATTCGCTCGGCACTGCAATCGCGCCACTGTTGGGCGGCTGGTTGATCCTGTCCAACACGGTCATGAGCGGCGACCAACTGAAGGCCTTGCCGGAAGCCGAGCAATTGGCTTATCGCGTGCAGGAAGCGCAGGCCGTGCAAGGCCCGTACATCGGGCTGGGCATCGTGCTGTTCCTGTTGGCGATCTTCGTGTTTCTGTTCCGTCTGCCGGCACTGACCGACGCCAGCGCACAGAAAGACGACAGCAAGCATTCCCTGCTCGATGCCTTGCAACACCCGCATGTGCGCTTCGGTGTGTTGGCGATCTTTTTCTACGTCGGCGCAGAAGTGGCGATCGGCAGCCTGATGGTCAATTACTTCTCGCTGCCGCAGATTGGTGGGTTCACCGAGCGCGAGGCAACCAAGTACGTGTCGGCCTACTGGACGCTGGCGATGATCGGCCGTTTCATCGGCTCGGCGCTGCTGGCCAAGCTGTCGCCGCGCGTGTTGTTGTCGGTGTTCGCTGCAATCAACGCGGTGTTGCTGGGCCTGACAATGGCCAGCGGCGGCATGCTGGCGGTGTACGCGCTGGTGGCGATCGGCCTGTTCAATTCGATCATGTTCCCGACCATCTTCACCCTGGGCATCGAGCGGCTTGGTCCGCTGACCGGGCGCGCGTCGAGCCTGCTGATCATGGCCATTGTCGGCGGCGCAATCGTGCCGTATCTGCAAGGGCTGCTCGCCGACAGCATCGGCCTGCATGAGTCGTTCGTGCTGCCGTTGCTGTGCTACCTGTACATCGTGTTCTACGGTATCTGGGGCTCGCGGTTGCGCGGCGCACTGGCGGAGGCACGCGCATGAGTGCGAGCAAGCATCAGGTGGTGTGTTTCGGCGAAGCGCTGATCGACATGCTGGCGTTGCCGCAGGCCCGCCCGGACCAGGCGCGCACCTTTGCGCAATATGCCGGCGGTGCGCCGGCCAATGTCGCCGTCGCGGTGGCGCGCCTGGGGGGCGCTGCGCATTTTGTCGGCATGCTCGGGCGCGACATGTTCGGCGATTTCCTGCTGCAAAGCCTGCAGCAATCCGGCGTGGCAACCGACGGCATCGTGCGCACCGATCAGGCCAAGACTGCGTTGGCGTTCGTTGCGTTGGACGAAGCGGGCGAGCGCAGTTTCAGTTTCTACCGTCCACCGGCAGCGGACCTGTTGTTCTGTCCCGAGCACTTCGCTGCGGACGGGTTTACGCAGGCAGCGGTCTTGCATGTGTGCTCCAACAGCATGACCGAGCCGGAGATTGCCCAGTGCACGCTGGACGGCATGCGCCGTGCGCGCGCCGATGGCGCCATCGTCAGCCTTGATCTGAATCTGCGCCCGATGCTGTGGCCGCAAGATGTCGACCCGGCGCCGTTGCTATGGGAGGCGCTGGCGTTGGCCGATGTGGTCAAGCTTTCGCGCGAGGAACTTGAGTATCTGGCGGGAACGCTCGATAGCGACGCCAGTGCGGTTACGCAAAAGCTGTGGCAGGGCAGGGCCAGTTGGTTGCTGGTCACCGATGGCGGCGGGCCGGTGCATTGGCAGACACGCACCGATTCGGGCCAGGTGCCGGCATTCCAGGTGCAGGTGCGCGATAGCACCGCCGCTGGCGATGCGTTCGTCGGCGGGCTGCTGTATCAGCTGGCAACGCGTGCTGCATCGCTGGAGCAGCTGTGCGGTGATCCCGCGGTAATCAATGAGGTGATCCGGTTTGCTGCCGCAGTCGGCGCGCTGGCGGTGACGCGCAAGGGCGCGTTCGCGGCAATGCCGAGCATCGATGAAGTCCATTCCTTGATCCAGGAACAATCATGAGCCGTTTGCCTGCAACACCCGCACCCGATTTCCGTTCGGCCGACGTCTTGCGCCAGCACATCGCCGACACCATGGCGTTCTATCATCCGCGCGCGATTGATCCGGCCGGTGGGTTTTTCCAGTATTTCCGCGATGACGGTTCGATCTACGATGCCGGGCATCGCCACCTGGTCAGCAGTACGCGCTTCGTCTTCAATTACGCGATGGCGTACCGCGAGTTCGGCGACGCTGCGTACCTGCAGGCGGTACGTCACGGGCTGGACTATCTGCGCAACGTGCATCGCAACCCGCAAACGGGCGGTTATGCGTGGACGCTGCGCGATGGCGTGGTCGAAGACGACATGAATCACTGCTACGGCGTTGCCTTTGTGTTGCTGGCGTATTCCTGCGGCTTGAAAGCCGGCGTCGATGAGGCGCGTGCGTGGATGGACGAAACCTGGCAACTGCTGGAAAAACACTTCTGGGAAGCAGGCTTCGGCTTGTATCGCGACGAAGCCGACGCGCAGTTCAACTTCACCAGCTACCGCGGTCAGAACGCCAACATGCATATGTGCGAGGCGATGATCGCCGCGTACGAGGCAAGCGGTGAGCAGCGTTATCTCGATCGCGCACTGGTGCTTGCGGAGAACATGACCCAACGCCAGGCTGCCAAAGCCGATGGGCTGGTGTGGGAGCATTACGACCTGCGGTGGAATATCGACTGGGATTACAACCGCGACAATCCCAAGCACCTGTTCCGCCCTTGGGGCTTTCAGCCGGGCCATCAGACCGAATGGGCCAAGCTGCTGATGCTGCTGGATCGCTATGCACCGGCCGACTGGTTGCTGCCCACCGCGCAGCACCTGTTCGATGTGGCGGTGGAGCGCTCATGGGACACGCAGCGCGGCGGGCTGTATTACGGCTTCGATCCCGACGGGAATGTTTGCGACGACGATAAGTATTTCTGGGTGCAGGCCGAGTCGCTGGCCGCTGCCGCATTGCTGGCCCAGCGCAGCGGCGACGATCGCTACTGGCAGTGGTATGACACGCTGTGGGCCTATTCGTGGGCGCACATGATCGACCATCAATATGGCGCGTGGTATCGCATCCTGGATGCGGACAACCGCAAGTACAGCGATGAGAAAAGCCCGGCGGGTAAGACCGATTATCACACCATGGGTGCGTGCTACGAAGTCTTGAACGTGTTGCGGCCGGCTGCTTGATGCTGGCGTGATCCAAGCGCCGCCGCGCAATGCGGCGGCGTTGCAGCGTAGGAGCGCACCCGGGCGCGATGAGGCGCTACCGGGAAAGCCTCGTCGCGCCCGGGTGCGCTCCTACGATATCTGCGGTCTGCAGATGCCCTTACTCCGGGTCGTAATCCAGATTCGATGCCAGCCAACGCTCGGCCAGTGCCAGCGTGATGCCCTTGCGCTTTGCATAATCGGCCACCTGTTCCTTGCTCAGTCGCCCGACCACGAAGTACTGGCTCTTGGGGTGGCTGAAGTAATACCCCGAGACCGCGGCAGTGGGCAGCATCGCGAAGCTTTCGGTCAGCGACATGTCGACGTTGCCCTCGGCATCGAGCAGATCGAACAAGGTACGTTTTTCGCTGTGTTCGGGGCAGGCCGGGTAACCGGGTGCCGGGCGAATGCCGCGATAGCGCTCGGCGATCAAGGCTTCGTTGTCCAACGCTTCGTCCTCGACATAACCCCAGAACTCGGTGCGCACGCGCTGATGCAGGCGCTCGGCCAGCGCCTCTGCCAGACGGTCGGCCAGAGCCTTGAGCAGGATGGAATTGTAGTCGTCATGCGCGGCTTCGAAGCGAGCCACATGCGCATCGATACCGATGCCGGCAGTGACCGCGAAGGCGCCGATCCAGTCCTGCCTGCCGCTGCTTTTTGGAGCGATGAAATCGGCCAAGCAGAAATCCGGGCGGTCGATGGGCTTGTCGACTTGTTGGCGCAAGAAGTGCAGGAGTTGCCGGGATTGGGGATTGGAAATTCGGGATTGGCTCTGCTTCTGCCAATCTCCAATCTCGACTTCCGAATCCCGGTGGTCCGTCAGGACCACCTCAACATCATCCCCAACGCTATTTGCCGGCCACAGCCCGAACACGGCCTTGGCCGTCAACCACTTCTCTTCGACGATGCGCTTGAGCATGCGGCGTGCGTCACGATACAGCTCGCTGGCCTGGGTGCCGACGATGTCGTCGCTGAGAATCGCGGGAAACTTGCCGGCCAGTTCCCATGCCTGGAAGAACGGCGTCCAGTCGATGAGTTCGATCAGCTCCTGCAACGGGTAGTCGTCGAAGACGTGGATGCCTGGCTGGCGTGGGGCCGGTGGCGTGTAGGTGCCCCAATCGCCGTCGAAGCGTTGCGCACGCGCTTTTTCGAGCGACACCAAGCGCTTGGCATCGCCGCGATTACGGTGGCGCGCGCGGATTTCTGCGTAATCGGCATCGTTGGCGGCGACGAAGGCCTGGCGCAGGTCGCGCGAGATCAGCGACTGCGCCACGCCCACGGCACGCGAGGCGTCCTTCACCCACACGGTGGGCGCGGTGTAGTGCGGGTCGATCTTCAGCGCGGTGTGCGCGCGCGAGGTGGTTGCGCCGCCAATCAACAACGGAATGTCAAAGCCCTGCCGCTGCATCTCGCGCGCCACATGCGACATTTCTTCCAGAGATGGCGTGATGAGGCCGGACAGCCCGATCAGATCCGCGTTTTCTTCGCGTGCGCGATCCAGGATCACCTGCGCGGAGACCATCACGCCCAGATCCACCACATCGAAGTTGTTGCAGGCCAATACCACGCCGACGATGTTCTTGCCGATGTCGTGCACGTCGCCCTTGACGGTGGCCATGATGATCTTGCCGTTGGACTTGCCGACATCGCCGGTGCGCAGTTTTTCCGCTTCGATGAAGGGCAGCAGATACGCCACCGCTTTTTTCATCACGCGCGCGGACTTGACCACCTGCGGCAAAAACATCTTGCCGGCGCCGAACAAATCGCCCACCACGTTCATGCCGTCCATCAGCGGGCCTTCGATCACGTCCAGAGGGCGTGTGGAATGTTGGCGCGCTTCTTCGGTATCGGTTTCCACGAATGCGTCGATGCCATGCACCAGCGCATGCGCCAGGCGCGCGCGTACCGGCTTGTCGCGCCAGGCCAGGTCTTCGACTTTTGCCGCGCCCTTGGTGCCCTTGTAGCGCTCGGCGATTTCCAGCAGACGTTCGGTGCCGTCACGGCGCCGGTTGAGGATCACGTCCTCCACGCGTTCGCGCAGTTCCGGGTCCAGCTCGTCGTAGATCGGCATGCCGCCGGCGTTGACGATGCCCATGTCCATACCGGCCTTGATCGCATGGAACAGGAACACCGAGTGGATTGCCTGGCGTACGGTTTCGTTGCCGCGGAACGAGAACGAGACATTGGAAACGCCGCCGGACACATGGCAGTGCGGCAGCGTGTCCTTGATGATGCGAGTGGCTTGGATGAAGTCCACCGCGTAGTTGTCGTGCTCTTCGATGCCGGTGGCCACGGCAAAGATGTTCGGGTCGAAGATGATGTCTTCCGGCGGAAAGCCCACCTGCTCGGTCAGCAGCTTGTAGGCGCGCGTGCAGATCTCGACCTTGCGTGCGCAGGTGTCGGCCTGGCCCGCTTCGTCGAAGGCCATCACCACCGCGGCGGCGCCGTAGCGCAACACCTTGCGTGCGTGTTCGATGAACACCGCTTCGCCTTCCTTGAGCGAGATGGAATTTACCACGCTCTTGCCTTGCAGGCACTTCAATCCCGCTTCGATGACACTCCACTTGGACGAATCCACCATCACCGGAATGCGCGCGATATCCGGCTCGGACATGATCAGGTTGAGAAAGCGCGTCATTGCCTTCTCCGAATCGATCAGGCCTTCATCCATGTTGACGTCGAGGATCTGCGCACCGCTGTCCACCTGCTGACGCGCGACCTCCACCGCTTCCTCGTAGCGCTCCTCCTTGATCAGCTTGCGGAACTGCGCACTGCCGGTGACGTTGGTGCGCTCGCCGACGTTGACGAACAACAGGTCCGGCGTAATGACCAGCGGCTCAAGGCCGGACAAGCGGGTGTAACGGGGAGTGCTCATGCAAGGCTCTGCTGGAAGGCGACGCTGACGGCGCGATCGGTCGTGGTGAGTGAGTGTTCACGGCCCGGCGCTGGGGCGTGGTGCCATGCCGCCCTCATCCGGCGCTTCGCGCCACCTTCTCCCGCAGACGGGAGAAGGGCGGTGCGTTGCGCACGGCGCGTCCTTGTGGCAATCCAAGCGCCGCGCTGTCCTTCTCCCGCCAGCGGGAGAAGGTGCCCGAAGAGCGGATGAGGGGCAGCCTGACGCATCACGCCGCCAGCTCTTGTGCGCCAGGCAATTGCCGCGGCGGCAGGTCCGCGACCGCCTCGGCAATGGCGCGGATATGGTCGGGCGAGGTGCCGCAGCAGCCGCCGACCAGATTGAGCAGGCCGGCCTGTGCGAATTCGCGTAGCGTCTGCGCCATTTCTTCCGGCGTCTCGTCGTATTCGCCGAAGGCATTCGGCAATCCAGCATTCGGATGCGCGCTGACATAGGCGTCGGCGATCTGCGCCAACGTTTCCACATGCGGGCGCAAATCCCTGGCGCCGAGCGCGCAATTCAGGCCGATCGACAACGGCCGGCCGTGCGCGACGGATGCATAAAACGCTTCGGCAGTCTGTCCGGACAAGGTGCGACCGGATGCATCGGTGATGGTGCCGGAGACCATCACCGGCAAACGCCCGCCGCGCGCGTCGAAGACCTCTTCGATCGCATACAGCGCGGCCTTGGCGTTGAGCGTGTCGAAGATGGTTTCCACCATCAGCGTATCCGCGCCGCCATCGATCAGGCCCTCGATCGCCTCGCGATAGGTTGCGCGCAACGCATCGAAACTGGTGTTGCGGTAGCCCGGGTCGTTGACGTCCGGACTGATCGAGGCAGTACGGCTGGTGGGGCCAAGCACGCCGATCACAAAGCGCGGCTTGTGCGGGGTCAACGCCTCGACGTCGTCGCAACAGGCGCGCGCGACCTGTGCGCCGGCCTTGTTCAACTCGTACACCAGATGTTCCAGGTGATAGTCGGCCTGGCTCACTGATGTGGCGTTGAAGGTATTGGTTTCCAGGAGATCGGCACCTGCCTCCAGGTAGGCACGATGAATGCCGGCAATGATTTCCGGACGGGTCAACAGCAGCAGATCGTTGTTGCCCTTCAGGTCGTGGCCCTGCGGTACGTGCGCGTGGTCGCAACCGGGGCCGTGCACGTGCGCACTGTCGTAGCCGTCGGCAAAGCGGGTGCCGCGGTAATCGGGCTCCTGCAGATCGTGGCGCTGGATCATGGTGCCCATCGCCCCATCGATGATGAGGATGCGCTCGGCAAGCGCGGCAGTGAGCTTGGCTGCGCGTTCTGGATGCAGCCACGGCAATGCAAATTGAATTGGGGATTCGGGATCGGGGATTCGCACGAGCGTCATGGTCCGGTTCTCCGCGCAGCAGTGTCTTTGTTTTCCACTAATCCCGAATCCAGATTCGCCATTCCCGGCTTCACCGCAATCAGCGAGATCACTTCGAAATGGGGCGGGCGTTTTTCGCGCGTCACCGTCTCCAGGCTGGAGACGTCCAGCCCGGCTTTTTCAACGAACTTGCGCAATTCCTTGGCAGCAAAGCCCAGATTGACGTGGCCGTACGCATGCACCGCGGCGCGATGTTCGTGCTTGGCCAGGCTGCACAGCAGCAGGCGGCCGCCCGGGCGCAGCACGCGCGCCGATTCGGCCACCGCCTGCGCCGGTTTGGCCGCGTAGGTCAGCGCATGCATCAGCACCACCAGGTCGAAGCTGGCATCGGGGAATGGCAGCGCATGCATATCGCCTTCGCGCACTTCCACGTTGCGTAGTTTGCGCAGGCGCTCGCTGGCGGCCGCAACCACGCGCGCGCTGGTGTCGATGCAGATGTAGCGGGTGGCGTGCGGTGCCACCAGTTCGGCCAGCACGCCGTCGCCGGACGCGATATCGAGCACGTCGCCGGTTTCCAGCAGGGGCAGGGCGGTGCGCGCCAGGGCTTCCCAGGTGCGTCCCGGCGAGTAATGCCGCTCCATGTCGCCGGCCACCGAATCGGCCCAGTTCTGATCCGCGGCACGGTTGGCCAACACGGCGGCCACGCGCTCGGCATCCTGGCGCAGCAATGGGTCGTCGCTGCCGGTGCTCAGTGCCAGCCACAGCGCCCGTTGCGCCGGGTCCAGCGACACTTCGTCGAAGCGGTAATACGCCGACACCCCGGCGCGGCGGTCGCGGACCAGCCCGGCTTCCTTGAGTTTGGCCAGGTGCGTGGACACCCGTGGCTGCGCCAGCCGGGTGATGGCCGACAGCTCGGCCACGGTGAGTTCTTCCTGCTCCAGCAAGGCCAGCAGGCGGACTCGGGTGGCGTCGGCGAATACCTTCAGGCGTGCCGACCAGTCTTCCAGATCCATGAATATCTCTATATCGCGATATGGAGATATTTTCGACCCGGCGACAGGTGCGGTCAACTACATACGCATGCGAATGGTTGGCGCTACAATGGGGCTCAGCTCAGGCCTGAAGGGGTGCGACGTGGATTTCAGCTTCACCGAAGAACAATTGATGATCCAGGATGTGGCGCGCCGCATCGCGCAGGAAAAAATCGCGCCCAGCGCCGAGCAATTCGACCGTAGCGGCGAATTCCCGCTCGAAAATATCCGCCTGTTGGGCGAAAACGGCCTGATGGGCATCGAGGTGCCGGTCGAATACGGCGGCGCCGGCATGGACCCGATCAGCTATGCGCTGGCGATGATCGAAATCGCCGCGGCCGACGGTGCGCATTCCACCATCGTTTCGGTCAACAACTCGCTGTTTTGCACCGGTATTCTGAAGAACGGCAGCGAAGCGCAGAAGCAGCTCTACGTGCGCGCGATCGCCGAAGGCACGCACATCGGTGCGTTCGCGCTGACCGAGCCGCAGTCCGGCTCGGATGCCTCGGCAATGCGCTGCCGCGCCGTCAAGCAGGCCGATGGCAGCTTCGTCATCAACGGCAAGAAGAGCTGGATTACCTCCGGCCCGGTCGCCAAGTACATCGTCCTGTTTGCGGTGACCGAGCCGGACAAGGGCTCGCGCGGCATCACCGCCTTCATGGTCGATACCGACCGCGCCGGTTTTCATCGCGGCAAGACCGAGCCCAAGCTCGGCATCCGTGCCTCGGCCACCTGCGAAATCGAGTTTGCCGATTACGTTGCGCAGCCCGACGAGGTGCTGGGCGTGGAAGGCGAGGGCTTCAAGACTGCGATGAGCGTTCTGAATGCCGGGCGTATTGGTATTGCCTCGCAAGCGGTCGGGATTGCACGCGCGGCGTATGAGGCCACGCTGGCCTACGTCAAGGAGCGCAAGGCATTCGGCGCGGCGATCGGCACGTTCCAGATGACCCAGGCCAAGATCGCCGACATGAAGTGCAAGCTGGATGCAGCGCTGCTGCTGACGTTGCGCGCGGCGTGGTTGAAGGGGCAGGGGCAGAAGTTCGGCACCGAAGCGGCAGTAGCCAAGCTCACTGCATCCGAGGCGGCGATGTGGATCACCCATCAGGCCGTGCAAATTCATGGCGGCATGGGGTATTCGAAGGAAATGCCGCTGGAGCGCTACTTTCGCGACGCCAAGATCACCGAGATCTACGAGGGCACCTCGGAAATCCAGCGCCTGGTGATTGCGCGTGGTGAGACCGGCTTGCGCTGAGGTCTTGCCGCGCTCCAGCGCTGCCGCTACGCGCGGCAACGCTGGAGCGCTCTTCGCGACGCCAAGATCACCGAGATCTACGAGGGGACTTCCGAAATCCAGCGCCTGGTGATTGCGCGCGGCGAAACTGGCTTGCGCTGAGGTCTTGCCGCGCTCCAGCACTGCCGCTGCGTGCGGCAACGCTGGAGCGCTCTCCGCGACGCCAAGATCACCGAGATCTACGAGGGGACTTCGGAAATCCAGCGCCTGGTGATTGCGCGTGGCGAAACTGGCTTGCGCTGAGGTCTTGCCGTGCTCCAGCGCTGCCGCTACGCGCGGCGACGCTGGAGCGCTCTCGGCCGCAGCGACGCGGCAAGGTCGGAGCGCTCGCTGCAGTGCGTTGTGATCACCAGGGGCGGCTACGCCAACGCTTGTCCTGCGTTGCATGCGCGGACCACAATCGACGCTTCTCCTGTGTCTGGTGCGCGCATGTCCCGGTCTTCGCACGCTGCTTCGTCCCGTGTTTCACGCTCCGGCCTTGCACATGCCCTGTGGTGCTGGGGGCTGCTGCTGTTCTGCACGGCGGCAGGCGCGCAGGCCTCGCCGCCTTCGATCGTGCCGACTGACCGTCTGCAAGAAGCGTGGTGGGCGCAGCGGCATGCGCAGGTGCTGGAGCAGGTCAAGCAGCACCCGGATACCAAGTTGCTGCTGATCGGCGATTCGATCACCCAAAACTACGAGAAAGCCAAGGCGCCGGATGAAGACTTCCAGCCGACCTGGCGAACCTTCTACGGAAGCCGCGGCGCACTCAACCTGGGTTTCAGCGGCGACGGCACCGAAAACGTGCTGTGGCGGCTGGCCAATGGCGAAGTCGACGGGCTGCAGCCGAAGGTCGCGCTGGTGCTGATCGGCACCAATAACACCGGCCACCTCGGTCAAACCGCCGAACAGACCCAGCTCGGTATCGATGCGGTGGTCGCAGCGATCGAGCAGAAGCTGCCGCGCACCCACATCCTGCTGCTGAGTGTGTTGCCCAGCGATCTCTCCAGCGAAAAATCGCGGCGCGATGCGCAGATCAATCAGGGCCTGGCCGTGCGTTACGGCGACAACCCACGCGTGACCTATCTGGATGTGAGCTCGGTCTTCCAGCGCGAAGGCAAGCTGCGCACCGAGCTGTTTTACGACACCCGGTTCCGTCCGGCGGCCGGTGCCTTGCATCCGGACACGCGGGGGCAGCGCATGCTGGCCGAAGCGATCGAGCCAACGCTCGCGCGGCTGCTGGGCGAGCCGCCGGTCAAGCCGGTGGCCGAACTCGGCCGTGACGCGGCGACCTCGCTGATGCCGGTCGACTGGCTGGAGCAGGATTCCTACGACTGGTACGCGCGCCACCACGCAGCGCTGGCCATCGCGCGCAGCCTGAAGCCGGAGGTAGTGATGATCGGCGACTCGATCACCCATTTCTGGTCTGGGCCGCCGCAGGCCACGCGCGTCAGTGGCCCCGAATCGTGGCAATGGTTGTATGGCACGCGGCCGGTACTGAATCTGGGCTTCGGCTGGGACCGCACGCAAAATGTGCTGTGGCGCATCCGCCAGGGCGAACTCGATGGTCTGGACCCGCGCTGGGTGGTGCTGCATATCGGCACCAACAATCTCAGCGGCACGGCGCAATCGCGCGCCAGCACCCCGGCTGAAGCGGCGTTGGGTGTGCAGGCGGTGGTGAGCGAGGTGCGCCGCCGCCTGCCCAACAGCAAGCTGATCCTGATGGCGATCATGCCGCGCGGCCGCAACCCCGACGATGCGCGGCGCGCGCCGATCGCCGAGACAAACCGGTTGCTGGTCGCGCGCTATGCCAAGGATCCGGCGGTGCAGTTGGTCGATCTCGGTCCCAAGCTGCTGCAGCCCGACGGCACGCTGCCCGAAGCGCTGATGCCCGATGGCACCCATCCCAGCGAGTCCGGCTACCGCATCTGGGCACAGGCGCTACGCGAGGCAGGAATTACCGCTGCGCCGTAACGGGGCGGCACGCGAGCGCGTTCGCCGAAAGGCGCGCGCGGCTGGTGAGCGTGGCAATGGGGCCGCCCGCGCGCTGCTGCGTCGTGCGTGCCGACAGTCGCGCTTGGTCTTTCAGCATTGCGCGAGCCCACATTCCCGCGTGGAGCGTGATGACGGCCGACGGGCGCAAGCGAGGCTCTCTGCGTCAGGCAAGGCCCGGCATGACCTGGTCTGCCGCGTCCGGCGCCAGGAAAGCGAGCCCGGGTCGAGGTGCCGGCAGGACTCGGCACGGCGATCGAGTGCAGAGCACTGCATTTTCGAACCGCAGAAACCAGAAGACCCCCGATTGCTCGGAGGTCTTTTTAAACTGGTGCCCAGAAGAGGACTCGAACCTCCACGAAGTTGCCCCCGCTAGCACCTGAAGCTAGTGCGTCTACCAATTCCGCCACCTGGGCAGGTGAGCCGCGAATTTTGCAGGCTCCCGGCAGGCTTGTCAATGGGTTTTTATGCGGCAGTCGTCGGCGGTCGCGCCGGCCTTGGTGCCCATCTCGCCGCGCCACGCAGTACCATATAAGCAATGACAAAGAAAAAAAACCCAGATTCCGATCGGCCGAGTCGCCGCAAATCCACCGGCGCAGGCGATTCCAGCACTGCCGAACAGCAGAAGTTGCCGGGCTGGATGCCAGACTTCCTGGTCCGCGCCGCAGCCGGCGCATCGACCAAGTCCGCCAACAAGCGCGCTGCCGACAAAGCATCCAACGCCTCCAAAGCCTCGCCACAGCCGGCGACCGCGCCGCCTGCGCCGCGCGCTCCGCATCCGCGCAAGAGTGGCCCGTCTGCGCCGCCGCCGGAACGCTTCCAGACCGCCGCGCCCGCGGCTGCCGAATTCAAGGATCCGCATGCCGAGCGCGAGGCTCTTCGGTATGCCGAGCCGATCGCCAGCCGCGAGGCGATCCTGCAATTGCTGGAAGCCTGCGACGGTCCGCAGACCGCCGAAGAAATTGCCGAGCAGCTCAATCTGAGTGATCGCATCGACGCACTGGGCAAGCGCCTGGCCGCGATGGTGCGCGAAGCACAGCTGGTGCAGAACCGCCGCGGCGGTTATGCGCCGGTGCAGCAGACCAGCCTGATTGCCGGCGTGATCATCGCCAATCCGGAGGGGTTTGGTTTCCTCAAGCCCGACGAGGGCGGCGACGACCTGTTCCTGCCGCCGTTCGAAATGCGCAAGGTCATGCATGGCGACCGCGCGCTCGCCAATGTCACCGGCATCGATCGCCGCGGCCGTCGCGAAGGCGCCATTGCGCGCGTGCTCGAGCGTGGCATGTCGCGCATGCTGGGGCGCTTCTTCTATGAGCACGGCGTGGCTTACGTCGACCCCGACGACAAGCGCATCCAGCGCAATGTGCAGATCGCCCCGGACGGTATCGGCGAGGCACGCGAAGGCCAATTGGTGGTCTGCGAACTGATCGCGCCGCCGGACGCGCGCCGCCCGGCGATCGGCAAGATCATCGCGGTGCTGGGCGACAAGCTGGCGCCGTCGCTGGTCGTGGAAATGGCCATCCACGGCCATGAATTACCGCACGAATTTCCGCAAGAAGTATTGGACGAAGCGGCGGCCGTGCCGTTGGTGGTCGAGCCGCAGATGATCGGCGGGCGCGTGGACCTGCGGCAGATGCCACTGGTCACCATCGATGGCGAAGATGCCAAGGATTTCGACGACGCCGTGTATTGCGAACCCAACGCCGACGGCTTCCGTCTGGTGGTGGCAATCGCCGACGTGTCCAACTATGTGCGTCCCGGGACGCCGCTGGACGACGAAGCGCAAAATCGCGCCACCTCGGTGTATTTCCCCGGGTTCGTGGTGCCGATGCTGCCGGAGACGCTGTCCAACGGCATCTGCTCGCTGATGCCCAAGGTCGACCGCATGTGTTTCGTCTGCGACATGCAGGTGGGACGCGATGGCGAAGTGACCGGCTCGCGTTTTTACGAAGCGGTGATGAATTCGCACGCACGCCTGACCTATAACCAGGTCTGGAAGGCGGTGGGCGAAGACGATGCGGATACCAAGGCCTTCATCGGTCCGTTGCTGCCGCAAGTGCAGCGCCTGCATCAGCTGTATCACCTGCTGTCGAAGGCGCGCACGCAGCGCGGCGCGATCGAGTTCGAAACCTCCGAAGTGCGCTTCGTGCTGGACAACACCGGCGAAGTCACCCAGGCCGGCATGCTGGTGCGCAACGATGCCCACAAGCTCATCGAAGAATGCATGATCGCCGCCAACGTCGAGGCGGCGCGCTACCTGCTGAGCGTGCATGTGCCCGCGCCTTACCGTGTGCATGAGCGCCCGCCGGAGAGCAAGTACGAAGACCTGCTGGAGTTCCTCAAGGAGTTCCAGCTGAGCTTGCCGGCATGGAGCAAGGTGCGACCCGGCGACTACACCAAGCTGCTGAAGAAAGTGCGCGCCCGCCCGGATGCGGCGTTGCTGGAATCGGTGTTGCTGCGCAGCCAGAGCCTGGCGGTGTATTCGCCGGAGAACAACGGCCATTTCGGTCTGGCGTTGGAGGCATACGCGCATTTCACCTCGCCGATTCGGCGTTACCCGGATCTGTTGGTACACCGCGCAATCAAGCACGCACTGACCGGCGCCAGCCCGCAAACATTCATCTATACCCCGCGTCAGATGGCGGCACTGGCGCTGCAATGCTCCGAGCGCGGACGGCGTGCCGATGAAGCCGAACGTGAAGTGGACGAGCGCTATCGCGCCGCCTGGATGGAAAAGCACGTCGGTGGCCAGTTCGATGGCGTGATCAGCGGTGTGACGGGATTTGGTCTGTTCGTAGAGTTGACACAGTCCAAGGTCAACGGCCTGGTGCATGTCACGCAGCTGCCGCAGGACTATTACCAGTTCGATCCGATTCGTAAGACGCTCAGCGGCGAGCGCCGTGGCCGCGAGTTCCGCCTCGGCGACCCGGTGCGCGTGCTGGTGCTCAAGGCCAGCATGGAAGAGCGCAAGATCGATTTCCGCCTGGCCGAAGAAAATGGCGGAGCGCCCGAAGCGCCGCTGCCGCCGCGCGAGAAGCCGACCAAGCGCAAGAAGAAATCGTACTGAGCTGCAGGACCATGCTGCGGGCGACCGAAATGGCGGCCCGCAGCACGTCTAGTGGTGGCAAGAGCGGCCACTAAACTGTAGCGAGAGTCGTCGGATGGCTGCAGACGGCGCTGATGCATCGCAGCGTGCCGGCGTTTCCGGGCCACTTCCACTCCCGCTGCCAGTCGCGTCCGCTTGGCGGTGAGCGCAGTCGTGTTATTAGCTGTTATAGAGGCAGGTGGGGCCGTTGCAGGTGTGTGGGTCTGCAATGGTGTCCGTAACAGACTGACGCGGAGCAGGGCATGGACACTTCAAGCGAATACAGCGGTGGCTGCCAGTGCGGGGCGGTGCGGTTTCATGTGCGTGGTGCGTTGGTGGACGCTTCCATCTGCCACTGCCGCATGTGTCAGAAAGCATTCGGCGCGTATTATGCGCCGCTGGTGTCAGTGCGAGGCACCGAGTTTCGCTGGACCCGTGGCGAGCCCAAGCGCTTTGCATCGTCGACGGTCGTGCAGCGTGGGTTTTGCGCCGATTGCGGCACGCCATTGACTTATGAGGCACCCGACGGGATCTCGGTTGCAGCAGGTGCCTTCGACACGCCGGAGCAGTTGCCGCCGCATATCCAGTACGGGTTGGATCGTAAGCTGCCCTTCGTCGATAGCTTGGCGCAGCTACCCACGCGTCCACCCGAAGACGATGCCGCCGCGGAGGCGTTTTTGGCCAGCGTGGTGTCGCGGCAGCATCCGGATCACGACACTGCGCATTGGCCCGCGTGAGAAATCGCCCTGGTTTGACTGCGCTGCTGATCGCGGCATGCGAGCAGTGGCGGTATCAACTTGCCTGCGGCCGTCACTCGCCGCGGTAAGACGCGCTGGTGCACGATCTGGCAGGCTTCCATCGGCACGATGGGGTGCGCGGCCAGCATGCGTTCACTGCAGGTGTGCCATTGGCCCCGGGCGCTGCGCGTCCAGCACCGGTGCCCCTTGCAGCAACGCTTCGCTGGCATCGCCCGGGCTCCCATGCACCGGCCGTGACGTAACAGGCCGCAGGCCCTACCATTCCCTCTTTACCTCTTCGTATGTCCGCGCAATGAGCAAGCAGAACCAGTGGATCGTCGGCGTCAACGCTGTCGCCTCGTCCGTCGAGAACGACGCCGACAACGTGCGCGAGGTGTTGATCGAAGCCGGCAGCAAGAATCCGCGCCTGACCGAGATCGAGGAACAGGCACGCCGCAAGGGTATCGACGTGCGCCGGGTCAACACCCAGGCGCTTGACGGTGTGGGCGGGCAGGTGCGCCATCAGGGCGTGGCCGCGCGCTATGCCGCCGCGCGGCTGTGGGCCGAGAACGAGCTGGAAGGGCTGATCGAGGCCGCCGCAGGGCGTGCGCTGGTGCTGATCCTCGATGGCGTGCAGGACCCGCACAACCTTGGCGCGTGCCTGCGCAGTGCGGCAGCGGCCGGGGTCACTGCGGTGGTGATTCCCAAGGACAAGTCGGCCACGGTGAACGCCACCGTGCGCAAGACCTCCGCCGGTGCCGCCGACCGTATTGCGGTGGTGGCGGTGACCAACCTGGCGCGCTGCCTGCGCGATCTGCAGAAGCAGGGTGTGTGGCTGTATGGCTTGGCCGGCGAAGCAGAGGCTTCGTTGTACAGCGTGGATCTGCGCGGCAATGTCGGGCTGGTTCTGGGTGGCGAGGCCGATGGCCTGCGCCGTCTCACCCGCGAGCACTGCGACGGCCTGGTCAAGATCCCGATGCCCGGTGAAATCGAAAGCCTCAATGTGTCGGTCGCGACCGGTGTGACCTTGTTCGAGGCCGTGCGCCAGCGCCTGGGCGCGTAACGGCCCGCGTGCATCAGGCGCGAGCGCGGGCGTGCCGGCCTGGGTATCGTACGCGCGTCACGCGATGCACATCAGCTCCACTTCTTGATCGTGGCATTGCCGATGGGCATCTGCGCAATGTTCCGCGCAGATGCAGCTCGCAGACAGTGGCCTGGCCCACGCGCAGGGAGTTGCAGCAAGGCTTTCCAGACGTGCGCTTCCATCGTCGAACGCCGCGCGGCGTTTTTGCCTACCATATCGCCAGCGAACGGCGCGTTGTGTGTGATGAACGATGGGGTGGGCGCCTGGCAAACAGGCGAGAGCAGTTGCGGCGCCCAGGCGTCAGCACGACGAAGAAGTAGACAGCAGCAGCGCTGGCTCGGTGTCGGCGCCTGCCTGCTGTTGGCGCTGTGTTCGCTTGTTGCGGTTGCCTCACCGGCCGGAACGGCACGCTTGCGCGATTACGCCATCGATAGCTGGAGTTCGCGCAATGGGCTGCCGCATAACTCCTTGCGCGACATCGCCCAGACCCGCGACGGGTATCTGTGGTTCGCAACCTGGGAAGGCCTGGTGCGCTACAACGGGCTGGAATTCAGCGTGATCGACCGCAGCACGCGCCCGGGGCTGCCCGATAACGGCGTCGGCGCACTCTACGTAGATCGCGATGGCGCGCTGTGGCTGAGCGATGCGCGCGGCAACCTGGTCCGGCATGCTGCCGATGGGCAATGGCGGCAGTGGCAGCGGCAGGGGCAGTGGCCGCAGGCGTTGATCCATGCCATGACCATGGACGCTGAAGGCCGCATGTGGCTATTGTTCGAAGGGCATGGGCTGGGCTGTCTGTGGCCGGATGGGCGCTTCGACTATTTCCCGCCGCACGATGACGCGCCGCTGCAGAGCAGCTTTCCGCGCATGGTGTTCGATGCGCGGGGGCGCTTGTTGATCGGCACCTTCGATGGATTGATCTACCGCGAACCGGATGGCCGCATGCACCGCGCGCCGGCTGCATTCGGGTTTCCACCAGGGTTGGCATGGCCGTATCGCGCGACGGACGGCACGGTGTGGGTGGTTGCGGGCGATCAGCTGTTTCGCCTGCAGGGCGAGCGCGCCGAGCTGGTGCATCGGGTGCCGGGGCAGGGCCACTTCACCGCGATGCTGCAGGATCGCCACGGCGATCTGTGGCTGGGCAGCGAAAACCAGGGGCTGCTGCGGATCGGGCCGTACGGCGTGGAGCATCTGCCGGCCGGTCGCAGCCTGCCGACCGGACGCATCGTCAGCCTGCGTGAGGACGCCGAAGGCAGTATCTGGGTCGGCGCCAATGGCGGTCTGTTCCGGCTGCGCGAGACCCTGTTCAGTAGCTACAGCCAGCGCGATGGATTAAGCGGGGACTACAGCCGCGCCATGTTGGAAGACCGCGACGGCAGTCTATGGATCGCCGGAACCGTCGGCCTGGACCGGATGCTGCCGGACGGGCGCATCGTACCGGTGCCGGTGGTCACACCCTCCGGGCGACGCCTTTCGGTGCTCAGTCTGGCGTTGGACCGGCACGGCGATCTTTGGGTGGGCACCTATGCCGATGGCGTCTTCGTGTTGCGCGCTGGGCACGTGCTGCGCCATTACGGCGAGGCCGAGGGCATTCCCGGCGGGCATATCCGCGCGATCGTGATCGACGACCACGATGCGGTATGGCTGGCAACCCAGCGTGGCGTGGTGCAGCTAGTGGATGGCAGGCGCGCGCCGTTGGCGATCGAAGGCCTCCCTGCCAGCGTGGTGACCGCATTGGCCAGCGTCGATGGTGCGTTGTGGATCGGTTCGGTCGATGGTGCGGCAGTGCTAAGCAACGGCAAGCTGCGCCAGTTGAATCTGGAAAAACTGGGCGGCGCGCGCAGCGTGTTCGGTTTTCAGACCATCGGCCGCGATGTGTGGATCTCCACCGACCGCGGCCTGTATCGCGAGCGCGATGGCGTGCTTGCACGCGTGGGTCTGGAGCAGGGCATGCCGGTGGATACGGTGTTCCAGCTCATCGACGACCGGCGTGGCAATGCATGGATCAGCAGCAATCGCGGTGTGCTGCGTACCGAACTCAAGACCCTCAATGCCGTTGCCGCCGGGCATGGCACGCTCGCGACCGAACGCTATGGCGAGATCGATGGCATGGGCAATGCGCAAGCCAATGGCAGTTCCGGCCCCAGCCTGCTGCGGCGTGCCGACGGCACGGTGTGGGTGGTGACAGCTGGCGGTGTGAGCAGGGTCGACCCCTCACGCCTGCAGCGCTTTCGCGAACGTCGCCCGCCGCCGGCAGTGATCGAGAACGTGCAGCAGGATGGTCAGCCGTTGGTGGGGCGCCAGCGCGCACAACTGGCTGGCGGGCATCGCTTGAACGTGTCCTACGTCGGCATGAGCTTTCTGCTGCCGGAGCGAATCGAGTACCGCACCCGACTGGAGGGTCTGGACACTAGCTGGACCGAGCGCGGCCGGCAGCGCAGCGTGGAATTCATCGGCCTGCCGCCAGGCCGGTATCGTCTGCACGTGGCTGCGCGCCATCCGGGTGGGGCATGGAGTCCGCACGAAGCGGTGTGGGCGTTCGAGGTATTGCCGCTGTGGTGGCAACGGCAGGATGTGCGCCTGGCCGTGGCGCTGGGGACGCTCTTGTCGCTGGCCTTGCTGTATCGCGTATTGCTGCATCGCTACAAGACCCACAACGCGCGCCTGGCCGAGCTGGTGCGCAAGCGCACCGAGGACCTGCAGCGGCAGGCGCAGCGCTTGCTGCAGGCCAACCAGGAAAAGAGCGAGCTATTGACGCGTTTGCGTATCAAGTCCGATGTGTTCGAGCGCCAGGCGCACGAAGATGCGTTGACCGGGCTACCCAACCGTCGTCATTTCGACGAAGCGCTGGCGCGCGATATCAGCCGTGCACGGCGCAGTGCGCGCCCGCTGGTGCTGGCGATTCTGGATATCGATCACTTCAAGCGCATCAACGACCATTATTCGCACGCCAGCGGCGATGCGGTCCTGCACGAGGTGGGGGTGCTTCTCACCGCGGCCGCGCGCGCCTCGGATCTGCCGGCACGCCTGGGCGGCGAAGAATTCGCGCTGCTATTGGCCGACACCACGCTGGACGAGGCACAGGCACTTTGCCTGCGCATTCGCGCGCTCTTCCATGCCCGTCACAACTGGGCCAGCGTCGAGGGCTTGCAGGTGACCTTCAGCGCCGGTGTTGCCGCCCTGCGCGACGACGAAACCGGCTCGTCGCTGATGCAGCGCGCCGATCACGCCTTGTACGAGGCCAAGAGCGCCGGGCGCGACCGGATCTGTGTGGGTTAGACGCCGGGATTCGGGATTCGGGATTCGGGATTTGGGATTCGCAACGGCAGTGCAGGCGTTCCTTCTCCTGCGGGAGAAGGTGCCCAAAAGGGCGGATGAGGGTACGGCAGCAAGCAGCAGTGCTGCGTCGTGATCAGGACGGTTGCGGCTCGTGCTTGGTAAACGTACGCGATTGGCCGCTTCAATCCAGAAACCACGACGCTTTTGCCAATCCCGAATGCCCAATCCCGAATCCCGTCCTCACACCGGCCCGGGCCAGGCGTTGGCGATCTTGCAGAACAGGCGTGCGGTCTGTTCGGTGTCGTAGACCGCGCTGTGGGCGTCGGCTGCATTCCAGTCCAGTCCTGCGGCCTGGGCGGCGCGTGCCAGCACGGTCTGGCCGTAGGCCACGCCAGCCAACGTCACCGTGTCGAATACGCTGAAGGGATGAAACGGGTTGCGTTTGTGGCCCACGCGCGCCACGGCCGCGTTGAGAAAATTCAGGTCGAAATGCGCGTTGTGGCCGACCAGGATTGCGCGCTGGCAGCCGTATTTCTTCACTGCTGCGCGCACCGGCGCAAACACATGGTCGAGCGCGTCCTTTTCCTGCTTCGCGAATCGGAATGGATGGTCGAGCACGATACCGGTGATTTCCAGCGACTTCGGGTCGATCTCCAGCCCGGGCGCCGGCACCAGGTGTGCGCTGGCGGTCTCGCCGGGAAAGAAGCGTCCGTCGGCACCCATTTCGATCGGCACGCAAGCGATCTCCAGCAGTGCGTGCTTGTTCCAGTCGAACCCGCCGGTTTCTACGTCCACCACCACGGGCAGATAGCCACGAAAGCGGCGCGACATCGGCAAAAAGGAGGGGGCAGGCTGTGCATCGACCGGTTCGTTCATCCGCATAGCCTAGCAGGTCGCACGCCGGGCTCTGCCTTGGCTGCAGGCTTGCACATCCATACCAGTGGCGGCGGTGGCCCGCATCACCCGGTGCATGACCTAACACCATGCCGTTGGCGCGCATGACCGCCCCGTGTTGGCGAGCATTTTTTTCGAACCGGGCGGCTGCGGACCATCTGCGTCGGTCGCCCCCACACCAAAATAGAAGAAGCCCGATCCGCGTTGCCACGGACCGGGCCTCACTAACGACACGGTGAGCGCGAGCGCTTAGTGTCCAGCGACGACGCTGGTGATCAACCCGGTGGCCACTGCGATCAGCACGTACGTGTTATCCACGCGACGCCATTCGTGTCCGCGCGGCGGCGGCTTGAGATGGTGCTTGTGGTAGTCGGCAACGCGGCTGCCACGATGGTCCGGCGCCAGCCGCTCGCCGCGGCGATACGGCGGGCCGCGCCGGTCGTCGCGGTGATCGTCGTGATGCGCCTTGCGGCGATCGTCGCGCCTGTCGTCATGCCTCCGGTCGCGATGGTCGTCGTGGCGGTCAGGGCCATGGTCGTCGTGACGCTGCGCGTTGCGGTCACGGTCGTGATCGAGGTCGTGCTGCTGCGGCGCTGCAAACGCTGCGCCAGAGGTCAGCAGCGTCAAGGCCATGAAAGATCCAACGAAGCGTTTCATCAGCGGACTCCTGGGTCACAGGAAATGCCTGTGCAGCTGCACGGTAGAAGTTTCAAGCTGAATACGTAATGAGAAGGCGTTCCGGCGCCTCACGGCAGCGCTGCCGCGGTCTAGACGACGCCGGTGCTGCTGGTGTCGTCGCGCTTCACGCGCGGAGGCAGGGGTTGCTCGCCATGCACTAGGAACCACACGTTCTCGGCGATGTTGGTGGCGTGGTCGCCAATGCGTTCCAGATTCTTCGCCATGAACAGCAGATGCGTACACGGGGTGATATTGCGCGGGTCTTCCATCATGTAGGTGAGCAGCTCGCGAAACAACGCGGTGTACTGCGCATCCAGGCGCGCATCTTCGTCGCGGACACGGATCGCCGCATCGGCATCCTTGTTGCGATATGCCTGTACGGCTTCTCGCACCGCATCGGCCGCCATCTGGCCGAGCGCGCGCAGGCCCACGGTCTGCGGCAGCGGCGGTGCGGAATTGAGCGCGATCGAGCGCTTGGCCACGTTGGCCGCGTAATCGCCGATACGTTCGATATCGGCCGGAATCCGCAGGCCTGCAAGAATTTCGCGCAGATCGCGCGCCATCGGGCCGCGCAATGCAAGTCGCATCACGTCGTGGCTGATCGCGTGCTCCAGCGCGTCGATCGCCTCGTCGTTGACCACGATGCGGTGCGCGGCATTGTCATCGCGACGCTCCACCACATCCAGTGCGGCTTCCAGCTGCGCCACCGCCGTCTCGCCCATGCGCACGATCTCGGCGACGAGACGGTGCTGCTCCTCGTCGTAGCTTTTGACGATATGGTCGTTGAGGTGCTGGTTCATCGTGATCTCGATTCGTGGCAGTGGTGGATGTCCGCCGTAACCTTGGCGACATGGCACATGATGCAAATGTCGTGCCGGGCGGTGCGGCGGAACTGCGTCAATGCGGCATTGCTGGCGCGCCTTACATCAACCGAAGCGGCCGGTGATGTAGTCCTCGGTCTGTTGCTTGGACGGCTGCGAAAAAATGGTTTCGGTGCGGTCATGCTCGATCAGATCGCCCAGGTACATGAAGGCGGTGTAGTCGGACACGCGCGCGGCCTGCTGCATGTTGTGGGTGACGATCACGATGGTGTAGTCGCGCTTGAGCTCTTCCACCAACTGTTCGATCCGGCTGGTGGAAATCGGGTCCAGTGCGGACGTCGGTTCGTCCAGCAACAGCACATCCGGGCGCAGTGCTACCGCACGTGCGATGCACAGGCGCTGCTGCTGGCCACCGGAAAGACCCAGCGCGCTCTGCCCCAGCTTGTCCTTCACCTCGTCCCACAGCGCGCCCTGGCGCAAGGCCTGCTCGACGCGGTTCTGCATGTCGGCCTTGGACAGTTTTTCGTGGTGGCGGATGCCGTAGGCCACGTTTTCGAAGATGGTCATCGGAAACGGCACCGGCTTCTGGAACACCATGCCCACCTTGCTGCGCAGGCGGTTCATCGGGTACTTCGGCGACAGGATGTTTTCGTTGTCCAGCAACACCTCGCCGCGCGCTTCCATCTTCGGATACAGCGCGTAGATGCGGTTGAAGATGCGCAGCAAGGTCGACTTGCCGCAGCCGGAGGGACCGATCAACGCAGTGACGCGCTTTTCGGGGATCTCGATGTTGATGCTCTTGAGCGCGTGGTACTTGTCGTAATAGAAATCCAGATTGCGTGCGGCCACCTTCACCGGCGCCTGTGCCGTCGGCGCCCCCGTGGCGGCCGGGACAGCGATGCGATGCATCGGCTTGGCGTTTTGGAGATCGTTCATGTCGGGTGTCCGGAAGGAAAGGTCAGTCATTGGAGATCTTGTTGCGCAAGAGCAGGGCGCGCGCGCCGAGGCTGACCAGCAACACGAACACGGTCAGCACCAGCGCGCCGGCCCAGGCCAGCGTCTGCCAGGTGTCGTACGGGCTGCCGGCGAATTGATTCATGATCACCGGCACGCTGGCCATTGGCTGGAAGATGTTGCTGTTCCAGTACTGGTTGCCGAATGCGGTGAACAGCAGCGGTGCGGTCTCGCCGCTGATGCGCGCCAGCGCCAGCAGCACGCCGGTGACGATGCCTGCCGATGCGCTGCGGTACAGCACCTGCACCGTGACTTTCCACTGGGGAATGCCCAGCGACAATGCCGCTTCTCGCATCTGCGCCGGCACCAACCGCAGCATTTCGTCGGTGGTGCGCACCACAACCGGCAGCACGATGAAGGCCAGCGACAGCGCACCGGCGAATGCCGAAAAGCGCCCGCCGGTCTGCATCACGTACAAGGTGTAGACGAACAGGCCCAGCACGATCGAGGGCGCCGACAACAGGATGTCGTTGACGAAGCGCACCACCACGCCGGCCTTGCGCGCGTTGCCGTACTCGGCGAGCCAGGTGCCTGCAGCGATGCCCAGCGGCGTGCCGATCGCCAGTGCCAGCCCGCACATCACCGCACTGCCGAAGAAGGCGTTGAGCAGGCCGCCTTCCTGCATCGGCGGCGGCGTCATCTTGGTAAACAGGTTGAGATCGATGCCCGGCACGCCCTTGGACACCAGCGTCCACAGGATCCAGGCCAGGAAGAACAGACCAAACAACGCAGTGACGCACGAGAGCAGCAACGCAATGGCGTTGGTGACCCGGCGGCGGATGTACAGCGATTGCGATACCGAGGCGGCGGACATCAGTTGCCCTCCCGACGCGACAGCTGCATGAGCATGAAGCGCGCGATGGCCAGCACGATGAAGGTCACGATGAACAGCACAAAGCCCAGCAGCAGCAATGCCGACCGATAGGTTTCAGTGGCCTCGCCGAAATCGTTGGCGATCAACGCCGCGATGGTGGTGCCGGGCTCCAGCAGCGACGGCGACAGGCGCACCGTGTTACCGACCACGAAGGCCACCGCCATGGTTTCGCCCAGCGCACGCCCCAGACCCAGGAACACACCGCCGATCACCGCAGAGCGGGTGTAGGGCAGCACGATGTCCCAGCTCACTTCCCACTTGGTGGAGCCCAGCGCGTATGCCGACTCCTTCAAGCGCGTGGGCACAGTCAAAAACACTTCGCGCATCACCGAGGAGATGAAGGGAATCACCATGATTGCCAGCACGAAGCCGGCGGTCAGCAGGCCGATGCCCAACGGCGGGCCCTGAAACAACGGGCCGATCAGCGGCAGCGTGCCGAGATGATCGTTGAGCCATGGTGTGACGTGCTCGGTCATCACCGGCACCAGCACGAACAGGCCCCACATGCCGTAGATGATCGACGGGATGCCGGCCAGCAGCTCGATGGCGGTGCCGACCGGGCCACGCAGCCAGCGCGGCGCCACCTCGGTCAGAAAGAACGCGATACCGAAACTCACCGGCACCGCAATCAGCATCGCGATGACCGCGGTGACCAGGGTGCCGTAGATCGGTGCCAGCGCACCGTATTTGTTTTCGACCGGATTCCAGTCGGCCGAATAGAAGAAACTCAGGCCCTGCGTCTGCAAGGCATGGCGGCCGCCCCACAGCATCGACAGCGCCGCGCTGCCGAGCGCCAACAGGACGAAAACGACCGTAGCGGCCAGCGCAAGCTTGAACAGGCGATCGGCGCGTGCGTCGCGCAGGTCGCGGCCGCGTGGCGCGGTCATCGCTTCGGGAATGGCGGTGGCATTCATTCGATTGGACTCGTCACCCGCGCAACGGCGGGAGCGTGAGACAGCAGGAACGGCGAGGCACCTTCAGGTACCTCGCCGCAGCGCAGCCCGCCGCATGGGCGGGTGCAAGGCATTACTTGAACTCGCTGCCCCAATAGGCTTCGATCTGCTTCACCAGTTCCGGCGGCAGCGGGACGTAGTGCAATTCGCTGGCCTGGGCCTGGCCGTTTTCCAGCGCCCACTTGAAGAAGTCCAGCGTCGCCTTGCTGCGCGCGGCGTCCTTGGGCTGCTTGTGCATCAACATGAAGTTGGTCGCGGTGATCGGCCATGCCTTCTCGCCCGGCGCATTGGTGATCACCAGATTGAAGTCACGGGCGTTGGCCCAGTCGGCGCTGGCAGCGGCGGCGGCGAAGCTTTCCGCATTCGGCTCGATCCACTGGCCGGCCGCGTTCTGCAGCGAGGTGTACGGCATCTTGTTCTGCAGCGCATAGGCCAGTTCGACGTAGCCGATCGAGCCCTTGATCTGCTGCACGTACGAGGCCACGCCCTCGTTGCCCTTGCCGCCCACGCCACCCGGCCACTGCACCGAGGTGCCTTCGCCGACCTTGCTCTTCCACTCCGGGCTGACCTTGGACAGGTAGTTGGAGAAGTTGAAGGTGGTGCCCGAACCATCCGAGCGATGCACCAGGTTGATCTTGGTGGCGGGCAGGGTCACGCCCGGGTTGGCCGCGACAATGGCCGCGTCGTTCCACATCGTGACCTTGCCCAGGAAGATGTCGCCCAGCAGGGCGCCGGTCAGGCGCAGCTTGCCCGGCGCGATGCCTTCCAGATTCACCACCGGCACCACGCCGCCGATGGCGGACGGGAACTGGCCCAGGCCAGCCTGTTGCAGTTCGGCGCTGTCCAGCGGCTTGTCGGTCGAACCGAAATCCACCGTGCCGGCCTTGATCTGCGCAATGCCGCCGCCGGAGCCGATCGACTGGTAGTTGACCTTGTTGCCGGTGGCGGCGTTGTAGTCGGCCGACCACTTGGACACCAGCGGATAGATGAAGGAAGCACCGGCGCCGGAAATTTCAGCGCCCTTGCTGTCGCTGGCGGCGGCGCTTGCGGCCGGCGCGCCCTTTGCGGCGTCCGCGGACTGCGCGTCCTTGCCGGGCGAGCACGCGGCCAGGGCAAGGGCAAGGGCAATGGTGAGGGACAGGGCGGTCAGGCTGGCCGACTGCAATTTCATGGAAGCTCCGAGGCTGGATTGGCCGGTGTCTCCGGCAGACCACGCTATGAAATGATGTTTTTGTTACACCTGCATGACAGTGCCTTCTGGCCAACGCATCACAAAAAAAGACGCGGACCACGGAGGGCGTTGCACCCTCCGGGATCCGCGTCCCGGGGCCGACGCCGGGGAGAGAGACGGCGTCGTTCCGTCACGCGTTTTCGTGATTGCTGCCGAGCCTCGGTGCGGGCCACTTGGTTGCCATTTCAGGCGGCCATGCAGGTCGCCGGCATGGACCAGATAACCGCCCATGCCGTTTCAAGCATGGCTTGCCCACCTTGGCGCTACACCAGAGCCCTGCGCCGTAATTAGTGCGGCAGATTCTTGGCCCAGTACGCCTCGATCTGGGTCACCAGCGTGTCCGGCAGCGGCACGTAGTCCAGCTGTTTGGCCTGCGCATCGCCCTTGGTGTAGACCCAGCGGAAGAATTCCAGCGTGTTCTTCAGGCCAGCCGGGTTCTTCGGCTTTTTCTGCACCAGAATGAAATTGGTCGCCGTGATCGGCCAGGCGTTATCGCCGGCCGCGTTGGTCATCACCAGATAAAAGTCCTTGGCCGTGCCCCAGTCGGCGCTGTTGGCAGCGGCGGCGAAGGTTTCATCCGACGGCTGCACGAACTTGCCGGCCGCGTTCTTCATTGCGGTGTAGGCCATCTTGTTCTGCAGCGCGTACGACAGCTCGACATAGCCGATGCCGCCCTTGATCTGCTTCACGTAGGCAGCCACGCCCTCGTTGCCCTTGCCGCCAATGCCGGTCGGCCACTGCACGGCAGTCCCTTCGCCAACCTTGCTCTTCCAGTCAGGATTGACCTTGGACAGGTAGTTGGTGAAGTTGAAGCTGGTGCCCGAGCCGTCGGAGCGGTGCACCACGGTGATCTTGCCTCCCGGCAGTTTCACGCCCGGGTTGAGCGCGGCGATGGCCGGGTCGTTCCAGGTGCTGACCTTGCCCAGGAAGATGTCGCCCAGGGTCTTGCCGTCCAGCTTCAGCGCGCCTGCCGCCACGCCGGGCACGTTGACCACCGGCACCACGCCGCCGATCACCGAGGGAAACTGCGCCAGGCCGGCCGCGGCCAGTTCTTCCGGCTTGAGCGGGGCGTCGGACGAGCCGAAGTCCACGCTGGCCGCCTTGATCTGGGCAATGCCGCCGCCAGAACCGATCGATTGATAGTTGACCTGCTTCTTGTTGGCGGCGTTGTAGTCGGCCGACCACTTGGACATCACCGGGTAGATGAACGACGCACCGGCACCGGTGACATCGGCAGCCTGGGCGCACAGTGCCAGCGAGGCGGCGAGTACGCCGACGGCCAGACGGGTCTTAAAGGAGTGGATCACGGAACAGCTCCTGTAGCGAAGGGATGAGGACGTCCCGCCGTGGTGCCATTGCAGGGCAACGGCATGACCATGCGGTGTCTGGGACATGACAGGCCGATGACGGCGTTGCGCCGTCGGATGTTTGGGCCGGTAGGAAGTGGCGGCAGCGACGCACTTACCAGTAGAACTGCGCGCGTGCTTCGATGATCGACGGATTGTCGTCGACCAGACCGCGCGTGCTGCTGTTGTACCGGGTGCTGTCGACCTTGGCGTAGTCGAGCGCGAACTTGAAATTGGAGCGCCAGTACCAGTTCGCGCCGACCGTCCAGATGTTCATCTTGCCGCCCAGCACGCCATCGACAAACGGCGTGTTGCCATTGGCGACCAGGTGGCCATCGTTGAGGTCGAGGGTGTCGTAGCGCACCGCCAGCTGCCACATGCCCGATGCCGGCTCGTTGGGCAGCGGGGTGGTCGGCACGCCAGCCTTGTAGCCCCAGGTTTCGCCGGTGAGGTTCCAGACGCCGCTCACGTACCAGCCGTCGCTCTTGTAGTCATGCGCATTGGCACCGATGCGGTTGGCGTTTTCCTGGAAGTACTCGCTCTGCAGCTTGAACGGCCCGGTGATCCACATCGCCTCGGCACCGGCCACGCCGACGTTGTCCACATTGGTGATGGCGCCGCTGTCGATCAGGCGAACCGTGGTCAGGTCCGCGTCGGGGCGTGCGCGCAGGCGCAAGGTGTCGTCGTCGGTGTCGTAGGCGAGGTAGCTCAGGCCGAAGTGCAGCACGTTGCCAGTCTCGTTGATCGGCGCCCAGGTGCCACGCGCGCCATAGCCGTTGCCGTGCGCCTGGTTACGGGTCAGCTCGCGGCCGAATGCACTGGCGGTCACGCTCCAGTTATTGTCGCCCATGCCATAGGCCACGCCCAAGCGGCGCGAGATGCCATAGGTGTTCGTCACCGACGCCTTCGACACGAAGTCGTTGTTCTTGGTGCTGGACAGTTCTTCCAGGCTGTTGGGCTGCTTGAACTGGCCGATCTGCAGGTAATTGTTCGCGTTGCCGCCGAACTTGTACTTGATGTTGTTGTCCAGGAACCGGCCGGTGCTGCGAATGGTGGTGCCACGGATGGTGACTTCCTTCAGCACGCTCGGGTCGTAGCCGGCGACCCATTCGAAGTTGCCCGGGCCCTTGCCCTTGAGGACCAGCTCGGCGCGCCGGATGCTGAATTCGGAATTGTCGCCATTGGCGCCGATCGGACCATTGAGGTCCTGCACATCGTTGTGGAACCAGTTGCCGTCGGCCTGGACCAGGCCTTCCAGCGAGATTTCCGAACCGCCGATCACATCGATGGCGATCTCGGCGTGTGCTGCAGGAGCGGCCAGTGCCAGCAGCAGCGCGGAACCAAGCAGGGTGGGAGCGAGTTTCATAGATGCCTTGCGACCTGAGAAAGTGGGCGCAGGCTAGGGTGTGAAGGTTGCGTTAATGTGACAAGACAACAGAAACGTAATAAGTGATTTTTGCCAATAAAGACAAGAGTTTACGAGTGTTTAAACTATGTCATCGTGTGTCAAAAAGCTGAACGGCGATGATTCATGACAGCACGCTGCGCCGACCTCAAATCCTTGAATTTGCAAGCGGCGCCGCTGACGGCCTGAACTGGAGCCACGTCAGCCTGAACATATGCGTCAGTTTGTGCGGCGCACCACTTGCATGCGTGGCGTCAAAATTGTTAGCTTCGAGGCCATGTTTACTCGATTCCTCCAAATGCTGTTGGTCTGCCTGCTCGCGCTCTCCGCGTGGTCGGCAGCCAACGCGCACGCGCGCATGCATGATGCGTTCGTGGGCGACGGCTTGGCGGTCATGGTGGATGCTGGCGAAGAACGCGATGCAGTTGAAGATCCGCAGGACGACGGCGATACACAGAGCCAAGTCGACACACAGCCTGCAGACGATATCCCCTTGCTCTCCCAAGCATGGCCGATGCTGGCGCGGTATTCCCCCTCTTGGCATGCGCATCACGCGCCGGCAAATCAAAAACGCGACCTGATCCCACAGCTGCGTCCTCCAAACGCACTGCTTGGCTGATCCCCGCTGTCGCTCCACCCGGTGCGTTCCGCGCCGGATTCCTACTTGATTTGTTTGTCTTTGCAATTCGCGGTTTGCGCCGCGGACGGCTATTCGTTGCCTAGAGGAATCTCCCATGGAAAGTTTGCTAGAAGGTTTTCGTCATTTCCGTAAGGAAGTCTATCCGCGCCAGAGTGCGCGCTTTCAGGAACTGGCGGGCGGCCAGAGCCCGCATACGCTGTTCATCACCTGCGCAGATTCGCGCGTCATGCCGGAGCTGATCTTCTCCGCACAGCCAGGCGAACTGTTCGTCTATCGCAATATCGGTAATGTGGTGCCGCCGTACTCGCAACATGTCAGTGGCGTGGTGGCAGCGATCGAATACGCCATCGCAGTGCTGGGCGTGCGCCATATCGTGATCTGCGGTCATACCGACTGTGGCGCGATGAAGGCAGTGCTCAAGCCGGAGTCGCTGGAAGACGTGCCCTCCGTGGCAGCGTGGCTCAAGCACACCGATGCGGCGCGTCATGTCACCGCGCATCACGGGCACGATCCACAGAGCCCGGATGCGTTGAGCTGCATGACCGAAGAGAACGTGGTCTCGCAGCTGGACCATCTGCGCACGCAGCCGGTGGTGGCAGCACGCCTGGCGGCAGGCACCTTGCGCATCCACGGCTGGATCTACGATATCGCCCACGGGGAGATCCGCGCCTTCGATGCCGAGAAGGGTGGCTTCCGGCCACTGCTGGCCGAAAGCACCCCCGAAGCCACTCCACGCCCGCGACTGCAGCAAGTCGTGCGCGCTGAACTCGCCTGACGGAGCCTGCCATGAACACATCAGGTATCGGCGGATACTTCCGTCAGGGACTGTTCGGGCGTGATTTATTGGCGTCTGTAGTGGTTTTTCTTGTTGCGCTGCCGCTGTGCATGGGTATCGCGATCGCATCCGGCATGCCGCCCGCCGCAGGTCTGATCACCGGCATCGTTGGTGGTCTGGTCGTCGGCTTTCTGGCGGGTTCCCCGCTGCAGGTGAGCGGACCGGCCGCCGGCCTGGCTGTGTTGGTGTTCGAACTGGTCCGGGAGCACGGCGCTGTTGCGCTCGGGCCGGTGATCTTGGTGGCCGGTGCGATTCAGCTGATTGCCGGTCTGTGCCGCGCAGGCGTCTGGTTCCGGATGACATCGCCGGCCGTGGTGGCCGGCATGCTGTCGGGCATCGGCATCCTGATCGTGGCCTCGCAGGCACACGTGTTGATGGATGCCGCGCCCAAGGCACGCGGTCTGGAAAACTTCGCCGCATTGCCTGGCGTGTTGTGGCAGGCCATCAGCGAGGGGACCGGCCGTAATGCGCTGTTCGTGGGTCTGGCGACGATCGGTATCATCCTGGCCTGGGACAAGCTGCGCCCGCAGCGTCTGCGGTTTCTGCCGGGTGCATTGATCGCGGTGGTAGTTGTCACCGCGACCGTGCAGTTGCAAGGCTTGAACGTCAATAAGGTCGACGTGCCGACCAACCTGTTCTCTGCGATCAGCATCCCCAGCATTTCCGACATCTTTGGCGTGTTCAACCACACCTTGCTGGTCTCGGCTGTGACCTTCGCCTTCATCGCCAGCGCCGAAACCTTGCTGTCGGCGGCGGCGGTGGACCGTATGCATCAAGGCGCACGGACGCAATACGACCGTGAGCTGGCGGCGCAGGGCGTGGGCAATATGCTCTGCGGCTTCCTGGGTGCTTTGCCGATGACCGGCGTGATCGTGCGCAGCGCGGCCAATGTGCAGGCCGGTGCGGCAACGCGTGCATCGACCATCCTGCACGGCAGCTGGCTGCTGGTGTTCGCCATGCTGTTGCCGTGGCTGTTGCGGATGACGCCGGTGGCGTGCCTGGCTGGCATCCTGGTCTATACCGGCGTGAAGATGATCAAGATCGGGCAGGTCAAGGAGCTGGCGACCTACGGTCGCGGAACGGCCGCGATCTACCTGGCGACCACCTTCGCGATCGTGGCCACCGACCTGCTGACCGGCGTGCTGATCGGCTTCGGTCTGTCGCTGTTCCGTCTGGCACTGCATTCTTCGCGTCTGAAGGTGGAGGTGCGCGAGCACGCCGACAAGAAGGACGAAATGCATCTGACCCTGCAGGGTTCGGCCACCTTCCTGAAGGTGCCGGCGATGGCACGTACGCTGGAAAGCGTGCCGCCGAACACTGCGCTGCATCTGGATGTGGCCAAGCTGCACCACGTCGATCATGCCTGCATCGAGTTGTTGCGCGACTGGAGCCGCAATGCAGCCTCGCGCGGCTGCGAACTGGTGGTGGACTGGAAGGAACTGGATCGACGTGTCGAAGGCCAGCCCACGGTGGATGGCGCGCTGGTGGAACAGCGCGTCGAACAGGCGAAGGCTGCGTAAAGTGTCGTAAACGCCCGGCGTTCGCGCCGGGTGACCCCTATCGTGATCGGATGATGCATGGCGCCGATAGACGCATCATCCGGTCGCGATTTTCTTTGGGCGGGAGTGGGGATTCGGGATCGTAAAAGCTTGCGGCCTTGCGGTTGCTGCGCATGGATCAGGGCGCGCGGTTACGTCGTTGCTTCGGCTACATTGCTGCCTCAACTCCTGGTTTTTGCTTGCCGCTCAGGGGCCGGCGGCGTCTTGTCGCGATAGCGGCATAGATCGTGGATCACGCAGCCCGGGCAATCCGGCCTGCGTGCCTTGCAGACGTAGCGTCCGTGCAGGATCAGCCAGTGATGCGCATCGTGCAGGAATTCGGCCGGAATCACCTTGACCAACTTGTCTTCGACCGCGCGCACGTCCTTGCCTGGCGCAAGACCGGTTCGGTTGGAAACGCGAAAGATATGCGTGTCCACGGCCATGGCGGGCTCGCCGAAGGCGGTGTTGAGCACCACGTTTGCGGTCTTGCGGCCAACGCCGGGCAGCGCTTCCAGTGCGGCGCGATCATGCGGCACGTCGCCACCATAGCGCTCCAGCAGGATGCGGCAGGTGGCGATGACGTTCTTGGCCTTGGCGTTGAACAGGCCGATGGTGGAGATATATCGCTTCAGGCCTTCTTCGCCGAGATCGAGAATGTCGCGCGGGGTATTGGCCACCGGATATAGCTTGCGGGTCGCCTTGTTGACGCCGACATCGGTGGCTTGCGCCGACAGCAGCACCGCGATCAATAACTCGAATGGGGTGGTGTATTCCAACTCGGTGGTGGGGTGCGGATTGAGTTCGCGCAGGCGCGCGAACATTTCCTGTATCTCGGGCTTGCGCATGCTGCTGCCACGACGCGCCGGCGCCGTTGTCTGAGGTATGTTCATGGCTGCGCTCCGCCAGCGGCTTTCGCCTTTGCGCGTGCCAGGATGGCAGCGGCCAGCGGCGGCAGTGCGGGCGTTGCCGGTTGGCTGGGTGCCGGGGCGGGCGCCCTGCGCGCGTCGCGTTCGGCAGCCCGACGGTGCAGGCGAGCGGAGCGCGCGCGATAGCGTTCGCGCGCGGCCCAGGCGTCTCGTAGACGGCGTTGCGCGCTTAGCAACGTGGCGCAGACCTGCGGGTAGTCGGCGTCCAGCGCGTCGTGCTGCGGGTCGGGCAGATACGCCATCAAGCCGAGTGCCAGCGCACGATCCAGGTCGTCGGCCTGCACACAATCGAACAACAGCAGCGGCAATGGACGCGATTCCGGGGTGGGGTCGAGCGTCATGGCGATATCAACGATTGCGGAACTGGGCAGGGCGTTTGTCGAGAAACGCGCGAGTGCCTTCGCGCATATCGTCAGTGGCGAATAACAACGCAAATTGCGCGGTTTCCAGCTGCAGGCCCTCTTCGATGGCGCATTCGCCGCCGAACACCACCGCATCGAGAATGCCGCGCAGCGCCAGCGGCGCGGCGGTTGCCAGGCGTTGCGCCAGCGCCAGCGTCTCTTCGTGCAGCGCATCCGCTTCGACCACGCGATTGACCAGGCCCAGTTGCAATGCGCGGGCTGCGTCGATCGGCAGGCCGAGCAGACACAGTTCCAGCGCTGCGGCGCGACCGGTGAGACGCAGCAGGCGCTGCGTGCCGCCAAAGCCGGGAATCAGGCCGAGATTGATTTCAGGTTGCCCCAGGCGCGCTGTTGCTGCGGCGATGCGCAGGTGGCACGCCATCGCCAGCTCCAGGCCACCGCCCAGCGTAAAGCCATTGATCATCGCGATCACCGGCTTGGGCATGCGCTCGATCCGGCGCATCAGCCGCTGGCCCAGCAGCGAGAATTCGCGGCCCTGGATTGCCGACAGATCGCTCATTTCCGCGATATCCGCACCCGCCACGAAGGCCTTGGGGCCGGCGCCGGTGAGAATCACGGCGCGTACATCGTCCGCAGCGGCTGCGTCTTGGAACGCCTGATCCAGCGCCTGCATGGTCGCCTGGTTCAAGGCGTTCAGTTTGTCCGGCCGGTTGACCGTAATGGTCCGGACGCTGGCGTGATCGGCGATCAGAATGACGTGATTGGACATGTGAACCCTTGCGAACGTAAAAAAATAGTAAATGCGGAACTTCCGAAAGCCTTGCTGGTCCTAGCTTTCGCGATAAGTAGCGGTTCGGTATCGCGGCCGTTATCCTAGCGCGTCATCTCAGGCGGCAGACCCGTCCTGTGCCACCACCCTGGAGAATTGTTTGATGAAGTTGCGTTCTATCGCGGTCGCCGTGGCGGCCCTGGCCCTGACGGGCAATGCACTGGCCCAGGACACGACGTCCGAGAAGGGCAAGTTGAGCTATTACTTCGGCTATGACTACGGCAACAATCTTGCCGAGCTCACCGGCCGCGGCGAGCAGCTCGACATCAACTCGGTGGTAAAGGGTCTGCAGGACGCCTATGCCAAGAAGCAGCCGGCGATCACTGCCGACCAGCTGAAGCCGGCAGTTGAAGCGTTCCAGAAGCGCGAGCAGGGCCGTGCCCAGCAGGCCAAGGCCGAGTACGACAAGGCCGCTGCGGCCAACAAGACCAAGAGCGATGCGTTCCTGGCCAAGAACAAGAGCACCGCTGGCGTGCAGACGCTGCCGAGCGGCGTGCAGTACCGCGTGATCGAAGCCGGCAAGGGCGCCAAGCCGACCCAGGCCAGCACCGTGCAGCTGGAAGTGGCCGGTCCATTCCCCTTCGGCGACCGCGAGAAGGCGCGTCCGGCGCAGCAGATCCCGGCCATCAAGGTCAGCGAGGTCGAAATGCAGGCCATGCGCGACACGCTGCTGCAGATGCCGGCCGGCTCGAAGTGGGAAGTGACCCTGCCGCCGGAAAAGGCCTACGGCGCCGATCCGCGTACCCCGTTCCCGCCGAACGTGGCTGTGCAGTTCGAGATCAAGCTGGTCAGCGTCAAGTAATTGCACGCGATGTTGCTGCCACAACGCCGGCCACCAGGCCGGCGTTGTCGTTTTGGTCTGGCGATTGTCTGAAGAGAGCGATGCAACGATGCAGCGGCCGCAGGACCAGCGATGAGCGGCAGTGACGTCGGATCTAATGACGGTCCCGATTTCGCTGCCGGCCCTCTGCCCAGTCCGTGTATCGGTGTATGTTCGCTGGACGCGCAGTCGCGCTGCGTCGGCTGTTTGCGCAGCCTGGATGAAATTGCACGCTGGATGAGCATGAGCGACGCCGAACGCCAGGACTATCTGCACACGGTGCTCCCGGCACGCGCGCTGACGGCACGCCTGCCCGAATACGCGCAGTTGAGGCGGGCGCTGTACCCGCTGGATACCGCGCCGGCCGGGCCGGGTTGGAACCATGCCGAGCTGATCGACCTGACCGACGGCGACGCCTCTGCCGAAGCGGCGGTGTTGTGCGGGCTGGTGCCGCGGGAGCAGGGAACGACGGTGTTGCTGACCCGGCGCACGGACAGCCTGCGCCATCACGCTGGGCAGGTCAGCTTCCCTGGTGGACGGATGGAGACGTCCGATGCCGACGCCGCCGCTGCAGCGCTGCGCGAGAGTTGCGAAGAAATTGCGCTGGGCGCGCAGCAGGTGCATGCCATCGGATACCTGGATCCGTTTCTGACTGTCAGTGGATTTCGGGTGACGCCCGTGGTGGCGGTCATCGACCCGGGGTTCGTGGCGGTGCCGCAGCCGGATGAAGTGGCGGACGTCTTTGAAGTGCCACTGGCCTATCTGATGGACCCGAACAATCTACGCAGTGTGGAACTGGAATTCCGCGGGCGCCCGCGGCGCGTGCTCGAATACGATTGGCCTGTCCATCGCATCTGGGGCGCTACCGCCGCCATTCTTCTCAATCTTCGTCGTCGCCTGGAGCAGGTTGCATGAGTGTCGATCCGAACTGGACCACGCTGGTCGATGCCGCCACGCTGGCGGCCGCGTTGCAGCATCCGCAGCTGTGTCTGCTGGATGCGCGTGCCGCCCCACCGACCGCGCCAGACCCGCACGCAGCGCGCAAGGCGTACGCGCAGGGGCATCTGCCCGGCGCGCACTACGCCGATCTCGACCAAGACCTTGCAGAGCTGTCGCGGCCGGCGCAGGGGCGGCACCCGTTGCCGCACAGCGCGGCATTTGCCAAACGTCTGGGCGAATGGGGCATCGATCCGCACACCCAGGTCGTTATCTACGACGCGGCCGATGGCAGCATGGCGGCCGCGCGCGCGTGGTGGATGTTGCGACTGATGGGGCATCGCCGGGTGGCGGTGCTGGACGGCGGCTTGGCCGCGTGGCGTGCTGCCGGGTTTGTGGAAAGCACCGAGTCACCTGCAGTGCGTGATGGCGCCGCGTATCCCGGCAGTTTCGATGCCGCCGCGGTCGTGGATGCCGAGCAGATCGTGCAGCGACTGCAGCAGGCGCCGGGCTGGTTGCTGGATGCGCGGGCAGGCGAGCGTTTCCGTGGCGAAGTCGAGCCGATCGATCCGGTCGCCGGGCATGTTCCGGGTGCGGTGAATCGCCCGTTGGGGCTGAGCTTGCGTGATAGTCGCTTCAAACCAGCTGCCGAACTGCGCGCGGAGTTGTCCGCGTTGCTGGGTGCCTACCGGCCCGAGCAGGCGGTGGTGATGTGCGGGTCGGGTGTCACGGCCTGCCATCTGTTGCTGGCATTGGAAGTGGCCGGGTTATCAGGAGCGCGCGTCTACGCCGGTTCCTGGAGCGGTTGGCTGCAAGACGCCTCGCGGCCGGTCGCGACCGGCGCCTGATTGCAGGCACAATGGCGGCAGGAACGGTGACCTGTGGGGACGCAGGTTCGCTGCGCGGAGCGCAGTTTCTTGCAGTGCTGGGTGAGCCATGCGGTTGCAGTTACGGGTTGGCGCGCTGTGCGTCGCGGTGTGGACGCTGGCTGCCTGTTCAGCGGAGTCGTCCGCCGATGTCAGCGATCGGCCTGCTGCCGGTCATCGAAATGCGGCGCAGCACGATGTGCACGAGGTCGCGCTGGAACACGCGCGTGCGGAGCGGCTGAGGCAGCTGCGTGCGCCCGACGGGTGGTTGAGCTATACCGGTTCGGGGCGCGTGCGCGCCGGCCAGTACCGTGTGGGCAGCGACCCGCATAGCGATATCGTCCTGCCTGCCGGCCCTGCCCAGCTGGGGCAACTGACGTTGGATGCTGCAGGGCAGGTGCGCTTTCGCGCAGATGCCGCCGCGTCGGTGGCGCTCGATGGGCAGCGCGTCGATGAGGTGCGCCTGGAACCGGAGCGGGCAGGGCAGCGCGGCGACCGGCTGGACGTGGCTGGCCGGCAGTTCTATCTGGTGCAGACCGGCGCCTTGTACGGCTGGCGCTTCCGCGACCCGGCAGCGCCGGCGCTGACGCAGTTCGACGGGCTGGACTATTTCCCGACCGATCCGCAGTGGCGCATCCAGGCGCAGTGGCAACCCTATCCAACGCCGCGCACGACGACCTTACTGACGTCGATCGGCACGCCGCTCACCGTGGAGGTGCCGGGAGAAGCGGTGTTCTCGCGCGATGGTCACCAATACCGCTTGCGTCCGCTGCTGCAGGACGATGGTCAGGGCCTGTTCTTCCTGTTCGCCGACCGCACCAGCGGCAAGGAAAGTTATGGCGGCGCGCGTTATCTGTTCGCCACGTTGCCCCGCGATGGTCGGGTGGTCCTCGATTTCAATCTGGCCGAAAATCCGCCATGCGCACTGACGCCCCATGTGGTCTGCCCCATCGCGCCGCCTGACAACCGGTTGGACGTGGCAGTCAATGCCGGCGAGAAGACCTACCGTGCGACCGAACGTTGAGCGTGCTGCAACGGGTTGACGGTGTGCGAAGGAAGAGATGTTTTTCGATGGGTCATCAAAGCATCCGAGCGCTATCACGTGCGTGTTCTGCAGGCGACGCTGTCTTTCGACGGCACGATTGGCACGCATGTTGAACCGCTTCTCGCCGCTGTCGGCGCTATCTGGCGCCACCGGGGGCAAGACCGACGTAACGCGGTGACTCGCCCATCGGCGTCGCGGTAGACGTGCATGAGCCGGAGTGTTTGCAGGTGGCTGCCGATCCCGCGCCCGTCACGCCGGTGCGGTGGTTGGGCAGCGTCTCTTGTACCCGCTCCAGATGGACCGGCAAACACCTGTCGGATGCAGGCGTCGTCCGGTTTTCTGCAACTGCCTCCTAACGTGGCGTGTGCGACCAGCTCACCGCCGCTTCGATACGTGACCACGGAAACAACGGTCCGGGGTCGAGCTTGCGTTGAATCTTGCGCGACGGGTCGTCGCTGGCCGCTTCCTGGGTGGTATCCAGCGCCTGATGGCCGGCGATGCGCCGCACCGACGGCAACTGCTGCTGGAGCCATTGCAACAAGGTGATCAGCGCTGCGATCTGTGCTTCGGGATACGGGTCGGTCATCTCCTGATGCCGCGAATCCAGCCAGTGTGGATAACGGCCGCGGTTGACCAGTTCGATGCCCAGCGTATGCGGGTTATGCCCGCGCACATGATGCGCAACGCGCTCCAGGGCGACGTATTGCTGGATGCTGCCGTTGCGATCGAGGTAGTAATGCCCGCTGTTGCCGGTGCCGCTGTCATAAAGCACGCGTTCGCCGTATTCGCGCGCCATCGCCATGTCCGGCAATTCGGTGCAATGGATGACCACCATGTCGATCTGGGTGAGCGCACGCCTGGCCAACCGCGATTCGTAGGATAACGGCGCGTAGGTGATTGGCGGCGACGGCAAGACGGCATCGGACATGGAGCGGATGCTAGCATTGCCCGATGGCTTTGAATCCCGACAGCCCCCTGGGCAAATTGATGGCGACGCTGCCGCAGACCGGTCAGGTCACCTGGATCGGCGTGCGCCCGGCGCGTGACGTGGCGATGCTGGAGGTGGACGCGGCGCAGGTCACCACCGGTATTGGTCTTGTGGGAGACCGCTACAAGGGTGGCAGCGGCAAGCGCGGCGTGACCCTGATCCAGGCCGAGCATCTGCCGGTGATTGCAGCGTTGTCGGGACACGCCACCATCGCGCCGGCGACGCTGCGGCGCAACCTGGTGGTGTCCGGCATTCCGTTGGTCGCGTTGAAAGGGCGGCGATTCCGAATCGGTGAAATTGAACTGGAAGGCACCGACCCGTGCGACCCGTGTTCACGCATGGAAGATGCCCTGGGCGCAGGCGGCTACAACGCCATGCGCGGCCACGGTGGGCTGTGCGCACGCGTCCTGCGCGGCGGCGTGCTGCGCATCGGCGATACGGTGCAGGCGCTATGAGTCGCGGCCATTGCATCCTCTCGCACGGCTTCGAAAGCGGCCCGGACGCGTTGAAGGTCACCGCGCTGGCCAACGTGGCCGAGCAGTTGGGCTGGACCCACGAACGCCCGGATTACACCGACCTGGATGCACGCCGCGAGGTGAGTACGCTGGGCGACGTGCGAGGCCGGCTGCAGCGCCTGCTGGAAATCGCGCGGGCGGCGGCCGAGAAAGGGCCGGTGGTGCTGGTCGGTTCCAGCCTGGGCTCGTATATCGCCGGGATGGTGTCCTTGCAGGTGCCCACGCGCGGCCTGTTTTTGATGGTGCCGCCGACCAAGATGGGCCCGATGCCGGCGCTGGATGCCGCACCGGTGCCGATCTCGATCGTGCATGCCTGGCGCGACGAACTGATTCCGGCTGCCGACGTGATCGCCTGGGCGCAGGCCCGGCATGCGCGCCTGCTGCTGGTGGACGACGACCATCGCCTTGCCTCGCACGTCGACGCGTCGGCACGCGCGTTCGCAGAGTTGTTGCAGAGCCTGTGATGCGGACGGTTCCCTGCCATGGCTGCGCGTGGTGCCACCGATGAACGTGTTGATCCGCGAAGCCACCGAAGGCGACGCTGCCGCCATCGAACTTCTGACCATGGTGGCCTTCATGCGCGCCGAACACAGCCGGCATGACGAGCACCAGGTGATTGCAGGATTGCGTCAGGACGGCGCACTGGCATTGTCGTTGGTGGCCGATCACGACGGCTATGTGGTCGGGCATCTGGCCGTCTCGCCGGTGGCGCTGTCCGACGATTCGCCCGGCTGGTTCGCGCTTGGCCCGCTGGCCGTGGGGCCCGGCCACCAACGGCAAGGGCTGGGCACGCGGCTGGTGCAGGCAGCGCTCGCCACGTTGCGCGAGCGCGGCGCCGCGGGCTGCCTGGCGCTGGGCGAGCCGGCGTTTTTCCGGCGCCTGGGCTTTGCGGTCGAACCTGGCCTGGTGTTGCCCGAGGCGCCTGCATCGGAACTGCAAGCCCTGGCATTCGGCGACCGGCTGCTGCCGCTGGCCGATGTGTCCTACCACCCGGCGTTCGGGCTGGGTTGAGCGCGAGCTGCAGGCGCCCTGCCTGTTGCGCGGGTGTCGCGGCCAGTGCGGCGGGTTAGACTGGACGCACTTAACCTTCGGGGATTGGTCCGATGCGCCATTGATGCCGCCGTCGTGATGACGGCCTTACCCGCTGCTGGTCCGGTTGGATCGGCGCGTGTGCTGGCATGCAATGGAGACCCGTATGACCTGTCCGTCGCTGACGCTGGAAAGCGTTGCATATGTGCTGCCCGATGGCAGCCCGCTATTTTCCGATCTGAACATCCATATCGACCAACGCGCTACCGGTCTGGTCGGGCGCAATGGCGTGGGCAAGAGCGTACTTGCGCGTCTGCTGGCCGGTGAGCTGCTCCCCAGTGCCGGGCGGTGCGTGCGCAGTGGCAGCGTGCACTACCTGCCGCAACGGGTGAGCGTGGCGCCGGGGCAGCGCGTTGCCGACCTGGCCGGTGTCGCGCCGCTGCTGGATGCGTTGGACCGCATTGCCGCCGGCAGTGTTGCGCCCGCCGATTTTGAACGCGTTGGCGAGCGCTGGACGGCCCATGCGCAATTTGCTGCCGAACTGGAACGGCAAGGCCTGGGTGGACGCGGTCCGCATGCACCGGCGGCGCAACTGAGCGGCGGCGAAGCGATGCGCGTGGCGCTTGCCGGTGCGTTTGTGAGCCAGCCGGATGTTCTGATCCTGGACGAGCCCAGCAATCACCTGGACGGTCCGCAACGCCAGCGGCTGATGGATCGGTTGCTGGCGTGGCGCGGCGGCTTGCTGGTGATCAGCCACGACCGCGGCGTGCTCGAGGCGATGCAGCGCATCCTGGACTTGTCCGCGCACGGGCTGCGCAGCTACGGCGGCAATTACGGGTTCTATGCGCAGCAGCGCGCCAGCGAGCAGCAGGCCGCCAGCGATCTGCTGGCCCAGCGCAAACATGCACGCGCACGCGGCGAGCAGGTGTTGCGCGCGCAGCTGCAGCGTCAACAGCACCGCCAGGCACGCGGCGCGCGTGCTGCGGGGCAGGCCAATCAGGCCGCGATCCTGCTTGGCGGGCAGAAGCAGCGCAGCCAAGTCAGCGCAGGCCGACTGCAACAGCAACGTCAGGCCGAGCAGGCGCGGCTGAGCGAGGCGGTGGCGCAGGCTGCAGCGCAGGTGGAGGTCGATCCGGCGCTCGCTGTGTTGGCGCCGACCTTGCCCGCCAACACGCCGCGGCGCCTGGCGACGCTGCGGCAGGTGGAGGTGGCGGACGCGCGGCTGGGCGGGCGACGCGTGGACCTGCTGCTGCAGGGGCGGCCGCGGATTGGTCTGGTCGGCCCGAACGGCAGCGGCAAGTCCGCCTTGCTCCAGTTGCTGGCGGGGCGCCTGCAGCCAAGCGCAGGGCATTGCCAGGTGCACGTGCCGGTGGCGTATCTGGATCAGGACCTGGGGCTGCTGGACCCGGCGCGCTCGGCCGCTGCGCAACTGCAGGAGGCAAACCCGGGTGCGCCAGCCCACGTGCAGCGGCTGCGCCTGGCGCTGCTGGGGCTGGACCAGACGCGTGCCGACCTGCCCTGCAGCCAGCTCAGCGGCGGCCAGCGGCTCAAGGCGGCGCTGGCCTGCGCGCTGTACCGGGCGCAGCCGGCGCACCTGCTGTTGCTGGACGAGCCCACCAACCATCTGGATCTGGCCTCGGTGGAAGCGATCGAAGCGCTGCTGCGCGACCACCAGGGGGCGCTGATCGTCGCCTCGCATGATGCGGCCTTCCTGCAACGGTTGGGGCTGCACCAGCGCCTGGATGCCGCGCAGGCGCAGTGGCGGCTGGCGCCGTGGTGAACCGTGCAGCGTGCGACTCTGGCGCCGGGCTGGTAATGCCGGTCGCGATGGCCGACCATTTGCGGCCCGTCCACGGCGGCCGCGGCATTGCCCACCAGGGAGCCGGCCCGCCGTCCTGCTTTCACGCTCGCCGCCGCGGCCAGCGTCTTTATCGATACCTGCCTACGTGAAATTCTTCGCATCCTGCGCCAAGGGCCTGGAATACCTGCTTGCCGACGAGCTGCTTGCGCTCGGTGCCAGCAAGGCCACCGCCACTATTTCCGGTGTCAACGTCGAAGGCGAACTGCGCGATGCGCAGCGCGCCGTGTTGTGGTCGCGCCTGGCCAGCCGCGTGCTGTGGCCGCTGACCGAGTTCGATTGCCCGGACGAAGACGCGCTGTACGCCGGCGTGGCCGAACTGCCATGGGACGCGCATCTGTCGGTGGGGCATACGCTGTCGGTGGACGCGCATGTGTCCGGGACCGCCATCACCCACGCCCGCTACGCGGCGCAGCGCATTAAGGACGCGGTGGTCGACACCATGCGCCGGCAGGGCCTGGAGCGCCCGTCGGTGGACGTGGACAACCCGGACCTGCGCCTGAACCTGTCGCTGCGCAAGGGCCGCGCCACCATTTCGGTGGACCTGGGCGGCGGCCCGCTGCATCGACGCGGCTGGCGCATGGCGCAGAACGAGGCGCCGTTGAAGGAAAATCTGGCCGCAGCGGTACTGATGCGCGGCGGCTGGCCGCGCGCCTATGCCGATGGCGGCGGTCTGCTCGACCCGATGTGCGGCAGCGGCACGCTGCTGATCGAAGGCGCGCTGATGGCCGCCGACGTCGCGCCCGGTCTGCAGCGCTACGGCAGCGATGTGCCCAGCCGCTGGCGCGGTTTCGACCGCGACGGCTGGCAGCAACTGGTCGGTGAGGCGCGCGAACGCGATAGCGTCGGCCGCGCTGCGCTCAAGCAGGTGATCCACGGCAGCGATATGGACCCGCATGCCATCCGCGCTGCGAAAGAGAATGCGCACGTGGCCGGCGTGGCCGAGGCGATCTGGTTCGGCGTGCGCGAGGTCGGTGAGTTGCAGACCCCGCCGCAGGCCGCCGGCGTGGTGGTGTGCAACCCGCCCTACGACGAGCGTCTGGCCGCCGATGCCGCGCTGTATCGCCGCCTGGGCGATACCTTGCAGCGCGTCGTGCCGCAGTGGCGTGCCAGCCTGCTGTGCGGCAATGCCGAGCTTGCGTATGCCACCGGCCTGCGCGCGGGCAAGAAATACCAGCTGTTCAACGGCGCGATCGAATGCGCGTTGATCGTCTGCGAGCCGATCGCAGTGCCGCGGCGTACCCCGCTGGCGGCACCGACCGCGCTCAGCGAGGGCGCGCAGATGGTGGCCAACCGGCTGCGCAAGAATCTGCAGAAATTCAAGAAGTGGCGCGCGCGCGAAGGCATCGAATGTTTCCGCGCCTACGACGCCGACCTGCCGGAATATTCCGCCGCCATCGACGTGTACCAGCAGGCCGACGGCGACCGGCGCATCTTCCTGCACGTGCAGGAATACGCAGCGCCGGCGACGATTCCCGAGGCCGATGTGCGCCGTCGCCTCAACGAATTGCTGGCCGCCGCACGCGAGGTCTTCGAGGTGCCGGCCGAGCGCGTGGCGCTGAAGTCGCGCGAACGCGGCAAGGGCGGCAGCAAGTACGGCCGCTTCGAGCAACGCAACGAAATCGTCCACGTGCGCGAACACGGCGCGTTGCTGCGCGTGAACCTGTTCGATTATCTGGATACCGGGCTGTTCCTGGACCATCGCCCGCTGCGCGGCACCATGGCGCAGCAGTGCAGGGGGCGCCGTTTCCTCAACCTGTTCTGCTACACCGGTGTGGCCAGCGTGGAAGCGGCGGTGGCCGGTGCGGCGTCCACCACCAGCGTGGATCTGTCGGCGACGTACCTGCAGTGGTGCGCCGATAATCTTGCGTTGAACGGGCTGGCCGGCAGCAAGCACAAACTGGTGCAGGCCGATGCATTGGCCTGGCTGGAAGCCGAGCGTGCGCACTTCGATGTGATCTTCTGCGACCCACCGACCTTCTCCAACTCTGCGCGCGCGGAAGATTTCGATATCCAGCGCGAGCACGTGCGTCTGTTGCGCGCGGCCGTGGCACGGTTGGCGCCGGGGGGGGTGTTGTATTTCTCCAACAACTTCCGTCGCTTCAAGCTGGACGAGGACGGGGTGGCGGAGTTCGCGCAGTGCGAAGAAATCAGCCCACGCACCATCGACCCGGATTTCGAGCGGCATGCGCGGATTCATCGCGCCTGGCGGTTGACGACCTGAGTTCGGGCCGGTTGCGTCCGATGGCGCGCCGGCTTGGCTCGCGCAGGCGCCAGCAGACGCGGTTGCCAAGTTGCCATGCGTGCAGGCTCGGGAGCGGTGCTTGCGGCGACGCGACCGCTGTCGTGCAGGTGGGGACGGGTGGGACATGATCGCAACCGGCCCACAACAAGCCCAGCACGGGGCTGCGGTATGCTGATTCGCATGCTCTGGAGTCAACGATGACCGCACCACCTCGCATCGCTTTTCTTGCCAGCCCCGCCGAGCCGGCGGTGGCCGCGCGCGCGCGCCTGACGCAGCGCTATGGCGACCATGCGCTGGACAGCGCCGACATCGTCTGTGCGCTGGGCGGCGATGGGTTCATGCTGCAAACGCTGCACCGGCATGGCGCCTCCGACAAGCCGGTGTTCGGCATGAAGCTGGGCTCGGTCGGCTTTTTGATGAACCAGTACCGCGACAACGAGGACGACCTGCTCGAGCGCCTGCAGCGCGCCGAGCCGGCGTATCTGCGGCCGCTGGAAATGCAGGTACACACCGAATCCGGGGCCAGCGCCGGCTCGCTGGCCTATAACGAGGTCTCGCTGTTGCGGCAGACCCGGCAGGCCGCGCATCTCAGCATTGATCTCAATGGCCAGACCCGCATCGCCGAGCTGATCGGCGATGGCGTGATGGTGGCCACGCCTGCCGGCAGCACGGCGTACAACTATTCCGCGCACGGGCCGATCCTGCCGCTGGGCTCGCATACGCTGGCGCTGACGCCGATCGCACCGTATCGTCCGCGACGCTGGCGCGGCGCAATCCTCAAGGCAGATACCGAAGTACGCTTTCGCGTGCTCGACCCGTACAAGCGCCCGGTCAGCGTCACCGCCGACTCGCACGAAATTCGCGACGTGGTCGAAGTGACCATCCGCGAATCGGCGCAGCGCCAGGTCACGTTGTTGTTCGATCCCGAACACAATCTGGAAGAGCGCATCTTCAGCGAGCAGTTTGCGGTTTGAGGAGCGGGGATTTGGGATTCGAGATTCGGGATTGGCAACGGCAGCAGCGTGCCACGTCGTCTTTAGAATCGCGCGCACGCGCTACGATGCTGCGCGGATGGGCGATCAAATCCCGACCTCCAGTTCCTGCTTTAAACCAATCCCAAATCCCCAATCCCGGCCCCCCCAATGCCCGACAACTCCCCAAGGTTATTGACCGTCGCGGTGACCTCGCGCGCCCTGTTCGATCTCGAAGAAGGCCATGCCCTGTTCGAGGCCGACGGAGTGGAGGCGTATTCGGCGTTCCAGCGCGAGCATGAGGACGACATCCTGCAACCTGGCGTCGCGTTCCCGGTGGTGCGCAAGCTGCTGGCGCTCAATCACGATGTGCCCGAGGACGCGCCGCGGGTGGAAGTCATCCTGCTGTCACGCAATTCCGCCGATACCGGTCTGCGCATCTTCAACTCGATCCAGCATTACAACCTGGGCATCGTGCGTGCCACCTTCACCTCGGGCGAGCCGACCTGGCCCTACGTCAAGCCATTCGGGACCGATCTGTTCCTGTCGGCCAATCCGGAATCGGTGCGCCGCGCGCTGAGCCATGGCATCGCGGCGGCGACCATCATGCCGCGCGCACTGGGCGAACGCGCCGAGGCTGCCGCGGCAATCGTGGACAACGACGAAAGCCGGCTGTCGACGCAGCTGCGGATCGCCTTCGATGGCGATGCGGTGATCTTCGGCGACGAGAGCGAACGTATCTCGCGCGAGCAGGGCGTGGAAGCCTTCGGGCGTCACGAGCGCGAACGCGCGCGCGAGCCGTTGTCGGTGGGGCCGTTCCGTAACTTCCTGTCGGCGCTGCATACCTTGCAGGCGGCCTTTCCGCCCGGCCAGGCCTCGCCGATCCGCACGGCGCTGGTCACCGCGCGCTCGGCACCGGCGCATGAGCGGGTGATCCGCACGTTGCGCGAGTGGGGCGTGCGTCTGGACGAGGCGCTGTTCCTTGGCGGGCGTCACAAGGGCCCGTTCCTTCAGGCGTTTGGTGCGGATATCTTCTTCGACGACTCGCAGCACAACATCGACAGTGCTCGCCAGCATCAGCATGTGGCCGCCGGCCATGTGCCGCACGGTGTGGCCAACGAAGGGTAAGGCGAAGGCGGCTACGTCGCTCAGCCGGCATCATGACGCCGGTGACATCGCCAACTGGAGGTCCACCACCTTCCAGCGCAACCCCTGTGGTTCCAGCACCACCTTCAGTGGTGGCTCGCCGGGGGGGCGTTCGACGTCGATCACGAAGCGGTCCAGCGCCTCGAAGCGGTGTTCGGCGTTTTTCAGCGGTCGCGCTGGCTCGGTGGGGCCGAAGGGGTCGCCGCCCTGCAGTTCATTGCGGCCGCGCTTCCACAGCACATGCCCCTGCAACAGTGCACCGATGCCGATCGGCGTCACCAGCGTATCCACCGCTGCACCACCGAGTTGGTTCCCCAGGCCATACAGCAACGTGCCCCACGGACTGGCGGCGAGGTCTGGACCGGCTTGCCGTACCAGATAATCGTTGAGCTGGGCGCGCAGGCTGCTGCGCACACGCGGGAAGTCGACATAACGTTCCAGTGCAGCGCTGTCGCGTTGCTCGATGGCCTTGGACAGGCCATGCATGGTCATGTAAGGCCCGCCGAACCACCACGCAGTGACGGTCAGCAGGAAAGCGATGAGGACGCCGATGGCTTTTTTCATGCCGCCCAGACTGCCGCATTCGCGGCCGCGACAGGTGAAGATCAATGACTGGGGGAGCTGAGGCCATCGCCGACTGCAGCGCGTTGTAGTCCAAACCGATCGGCGCGACCAATAGCCTGGTGAGGCCCAGCGTCCGGCGCTGCTGGCCAAGCGGCAGATCCTGTGTCGTCAAAATTCCAGGTCCAAGGCCGCGCACAGGTAATCGACGAACGGCGCCAGGATCACCAGGTCCGCCTCGATGGTCTGGCGCAGTCGCGGCCCGGTCATGATGCTGTCGTCCAGGTGACGCAAGTAAGCCCAGTTGCGGTGCTTGAGATCGTCGATGAACTCGAAATCATTGGGGAAGCCGCGCGGTGCGCGCACCAGTTTTTCGCTGTCGTCCAGGCTGAATTTGCGCAGCAGTTTCGGGTTATGCGCGGCGGCCTTCCAGCTGCCGGGGTTGTCGAAAATGAACTGGCGCAGCTTGCGTTGCGTGTCCGGCTCCGGATGCCACAGGCCGGCGCCGACAAAACTTTCGCCGGGCTGCAGATGGAGATAGAACGATGGCGCCGGCACCTGGCGGCGGCGCTCATGGAACAGGCGCGCGCCTTGCCAGTTCTTGTACGGCGACTTGTCGTTGGAAAACCGCGCATCGCGATAGATGCGGAACAGCGAGCCGCCCTGGGTCTTGGGATCGGCGCGATAGTGTTCGCTCACCTGTGCCAGTGCCGGCTGCAGATCGGTGATCAGCTGCAGGAACGGCTGGCGCACGTGCGCCTCGTACTGATGCCGATGGTCGTTGAACCAGGTCTTGTCGTTGTGGCGGGCCAGGGCGCGCAGGAACTTGAAGCTGGCGTCGGAAAAGTAGGTGGTCATAGCGTGCGTTGGAGGTCCGAACCCCAGGCGGCGAGCTGGTCGAGTAGGGCTTGCTTGGTAGCATCGTCGGGGTGAGCACCCCGTAAATCCGCGATCTGCGCGTGGTATTGCTCCAGGGTGACTTCGCCCAGGCCGCGGTCTTCGAGCAGGCGCTGGCGGCGATACACGTTCCAGCGCTCCTGTTCCTCGAACGAGAGTGTCTGCGGCCAGTTGCGCGCGCGGTAGCGAAACAGCAGCTCGATCAGGCGCGGATCGCGAAAGCGCGCTTCCAGCGCGCCCAGGTCGTCCGGCGCGCTGGCGCGGACCTGCGCAAGCAGGCGTTTGTCGCCTTCGGCCAGAAATCCATCGTAGAGCGAGGCGTCGGCATCGTTGACCGCCGCGGCCGCGGTGCGCTCGCTGCCATAGACCTGGCGCACCTTCTCGGCAAGTTCAGGGCCCAGTGCGCGCAACCGTGCCGCCTTGGCCACCACCGCGTCGTGATCCACACCCAGGCGCTCAAAATCTGCAGCGCGCAGATGCTGCCAGGCCACCAGCGCGGGCGACTTGTTCAGATGCACTTCTTTTAGCGGAATACGCTGTTCGCCTTCCGGCAGGTCTGCGGCGCGGATATACAGGCGGTCTGCAATATCGTCGGGGCTGAGCCGCAACAGCACCTCCGGGTCGCCGTCCAGATCGAATACGATCACGCGGCTGTCGATGCGCGGGTGGCGCGTCAGCGGCAATACCGCCGCGGCGCACCGGCGCGAGGCGGGATAACGCTGCGAAATATGCAGCACCGGTTGCATCGCGATGACATCCAGCAAGGTGGCTGCAAAGCGCTTGTCGCGCAGGCGCAGCGCGTAGTCCCACAACCTTGGCTGGTGCTGCTGGAATTTGCGCGCCATGCCGATGGTGGCGTACACGTCCGACAAGGCTTCGTGCGCATCGCCTTCGCGCACATCGTTGGCATCGGCCAGGTGCTCCAGCTTGAACGAGGTGGCGCCATCCTCGCGCTGTGGCCAGACGATGCCGTCCGGGCGCAGCGCATGGACCAGTCGCAGCACATCCAGTAAATCCCAGCGCGAATTGCCGCCACGCCACTCGCGCTCGTATGGGTCGTAGAAATTGCGGAACAGGCCGCAGCGGATGAATTCGTCGTCGAAGCGGATCGAGTTGTAGCCCAGCGTGCAGGTCTGCGGTCGGCCCATCTGTTCGGCGATGCGTGAAAACGCCTCGGCCTCGGTGACGCCTTCGCGCAGCGCGTGCTGCGGGGTGATGCCGGTGACCATGGTGGCGTAGGGCGAGGGCAGCAGATCGTCGGCCGGCTGCACGAAAAAGCTGATGGGCTCTTCGATCATGCGCAGTTGCGCGTCGGTGCGCACTGCAGCGAACTGCGCGATGCGGGTGCGGCGTGGATCCTGGCCGAAGGTTTCCAGGTCGTAGAAGAGAAAGCTGTCAGGCATGCGGGTACGACATCCAGATGCGCGGCGCACGGCGTATGCGCTGCCGGTGCCGCCTAGTATCCCTCATTGCGGCAACGTCACGAGAAGGCGTCGCCCTGCCAGAGGCGAGCCACGTCCACGGGCGAAGCGCTCGCGTAGCGGGCCGGGTGCGGCTTTGTCAGGCGCTAATCACTACACTGGGGCGCTGCAGGTGCCTGGCAGCTGCAGGCCCCGCACCGAAGAGACATCCTTCCCCCACGCCAATCGCAAGCCGGTACGTCACCGTCGCCCGTGCAAGCATCAATGCCGTCCGCCGTGTCCTTCGCAGACGTCAGTGTGCGCCGTCCAGCGGCTCCAGGCGTGCGTGCACAACCGCTTCCAGGGCGGCCCAGTCGATGCGCGACAGATCGCTGTGCCCGCGCGTGGCCTGCACCAGGATCTCGCGCTGGATCTCGCTGCGCGCCAGCGCAATCGAATAGCGCGTGCGCAGGAACGTCACCATGGTGTAGTGCGGCACGAAGCGGGTGGGCCAGCGCGCCTGCAGCTGCTGTTCGAGCTCGCGCTGCAGCAGGAAGTCGGGGTCGTCAACGCGGTCGCGCATTTCCAGGTAGTTCTCCAGCGCCATCTGCTGGATCGCCGCCGCATCGTCGCGACGCGCAGCCTCGAAGGCGGCGAACGCGCTGGCCAGGTCGTCGTGCGCGTCCAGCTGATCTGCCAGTGCCACGCAATCTTCGAATGCGCAATTCATGCCCTGGCCATGGAACGGCACCATCGCATGGGCGGCGTCGCCGATCAGCAGTGCGCGGCCATCCAGATGCCAGCGATCCAGGGTCAGCGTGCCGAGCAGCCCCGGCGGATGCTCTTCCCAATGTTCCTTGAGTTGCGGAATCAGCGGTAATGCGTCCGGGAAATCGCGTGCGAACAAGGCGAATGCTTCATCGCCGGTACGCGTGGTGGCGAAGCTCGGCTCGCCGGCGTTGGGCAAGAACAGGGTGACGGTGAACGTCCCGCCATCGTTGGGTAGCGCGATACACATGTAGCGCCCGCGCGGCCAGATATGCAGTGCGTTGCCTTCGATCCGGAATCCGCCGCCGGGCTGCGGCGGAATTTCCAGTTCCTTGTACGAGTGATCGAGGAATTCGGTGCGTTCGCCCAGCGGCGACTTGCGCTGCATCGCCGCGCGCAACGCCGAGCCGGCGCCATCGCTGCCGATCAGGCTCTGAAAGTGGATCTCGTGCGGCTGGTCGTCGCGGTCGTCGATGAAGCGTGCATAGCCGGCGTCGAAATCCACCGTGTGCAGGCGGCGGTAGAAGTGCACGCGCGCGCCGGCCTGTTCGGCCAGATCGAGCAGGGCGACCTTCAGCGCGGCGCGGTGGATCGACCAGATCACCTCGCTATCGTCGCGCCCGTAGCGTTGCAGCTGCGGTTGCCCGACCAACGGGTGCACCATGCGCCCACGCATCATCACCGCCTTGGCCATCACCGCATCTTCGGCGCCGGCCTGGCGCAGCGCATGCCGGCCGCGTTCGGCCAGCGCCAGATTGATCGAGCGGCCGGACTCGTAACCCTTGATGCGCGGGTCGCCACGCCGTTCGTACACGGTGACCTGCCAGCCGCGACGCGACAGCAGGATGGCCAGCAGACAACCGGCCAGACCGGCGCCGATCAGGGTCAGGGAACGCGGAGAAACTGGGCTCAATGCAATGTCCGGAAGCAGCCGGACGCAGCGCCGGCGAAAAGGGGAAGACAGCGACTGGCAACGACGGCGACCCTGACAGCAACGCCGGGCGGGCTGGGAGTGTACGTGGGCGCGCGGCGATTGCGCGTGCCGTACAGGTGCGCTGGTGGCACTGCAGTCAGACTGCCGCGCTCAAGCAGCCGCCCAGGCTTGCACCTGTTCCACGAAGGTATGCAGATCGCTGAAGCGGTTGTACAGCGGCACAGGCGCAATACGGATCACGTCCGGTTCGCGCCAGTCGCCTAGCACGCCGGCTGCGTGCAGGTGCTCGAACAACGCGCGGCCCTGTGCGCGTCCGCCGGCCACCCGCAGCGAGAGCTGGCAACCGCGCCGCGCTGGTTCTACCGGCGTGACGATCTGCAGCACTTGCGGCACCCGTGCGTGGATCAGCTGTTCCAGATGTCCGGTGAGCTGTTCGGACTTGGCGCGCAATGCAGCCATGCCGGACTGGTCGAACAACGCCAGCGAGGCGCGCAGCGGTGCCAGCGCCAGCACCGGTGGATTGCTCAGCTGCCAACCTTCGGCACCGGGCGAGGGCACGAACTGCGGGTCCATGCGGAAGCGGGTCTGCTGCTCATGTCCCCACCAGCCGGCCATGCGCGGCAGGTCCCTCGTTGCATGCCGCGCGTGCACGAAGCAACCGCCCACCGCGCCGGGGCCGGCGTTGAGATATTTGTAGTGGCACCACACCGCGAAATCCGCGCCGTCGTCGTGCAGGGTCAGCGGGAGATTGCCCACCGCATGCGCCAGATCGAAACCCACCGCCGCGCCCTGCGCGCGCGCCAGCCGCACGATTTCGGCCAGGTCGAAGGCCTGCCCGGTGCGGTACTGGATGCCCGGCCACAGCACCAGCGCCAGGCGCGGACCATGCTGCGCAATGGCCTCGGCGATGGCCGACATCGACACGGTGCCGTTGGGTTCGTCGGCTTCCACTTCGATCAGATGCGTGGCCGGGTCCAGCCCGTGCAGGCGCAGCTGCGATTCCACCGCATGGCGGTCGGATGGAAATGCGCCAGCTTCGATCAGGATCGCGCCGCGCTCGGCAGTGGGACGATAGAAGCTCGCCATCATCAGATGCAGATTGACGCTGAGGGTGTTCATCGCCACCACTTCGCCAGGTTGCGCACCGACCACGCGTGCCAGCGCGTCGCGCACCAACTGGTAGTACGTCAGCCATTGGGTCGGGCCGGTGAAGTGGCCTTCCACCGCCAGCGCGCCCCACTGGTCGAGCACTTCGTCCACCATCGCGCGGGCCGCGCGCGGCTGCAGGCCGAGCGAATTGCCGACGAAATAGGTCTGATCGCCATCGCCGTGTTGCGGGAACACGAACGCATCGCGCAGGTTGCGCAGCGGGTCGGCGGCATCCAGTGCAGCAGCATGGGCGCGGGACAGCGGGTCGGTCATCGTCGGGCTCGCAACACGGATCAGGGCGGCAGTTTACCTGCCGTCATCGTGCATGCCGTCATGCCCGGCCGGCGCGCCGGCCGAGGCCGGTCGGGCAGCGCGCAGCAGGTGGGTGAGCGTGCCGATGCTGTCTGTAACGCGGTCGATGGTGTCGGCCAGCGCGGCGGTGGCTGGGGAACTGTCGGGCAATGCGGCCAACGCATCGGAAAGCTGGCGCTCGGCGTTGCGCAAGGTAGCCGCGGCAGGGGTGCCGCCAGTGCGCAGGCCGTCGATCACCGCGGACAGCGCCTCATCGGCCTGCTGCGCAAAGCTGGGCAACGCGTCCAGCGTGGGTAGCGGATGGCCATCGCGCAGCACCGCTTCCAGCAACAGGCTGGCGCGGATCAGCCGGTTGCCATTGGCCAGCAGCGATTCGGCCAGCTTGAGCTCCTGCAGGTTGCGGTGGCTGCGCGGTTCGCCACGCAAACGCTCGATCGAGGCCTGGGCATTGGTGCGTGCAACACGCGCGGCGGCACGCGTATCGCTCAGGCCCTCCATCTGGCCGAGCAGCAAATGGCGCAGATGGTCGCGATATGCGCTGAGCAATTGCGCCAGCGAGGCGCGAATCTGCCGGCGTTCGCGGGTGGGCCACAGTGCATAGGCGACCAGCGCCAGCGCGCTGCCGGCCACGGTCGCCTGCAGACGCGCGCCGACCGCTTCGCCCGGTGCCACGCCTTCGAAGGACAGCAGCAGCACCAGCATGCCGGTCAAAAACGCCACGCCGATGCCGTAGTTCACCTGCGTCAGCAATCGAAACCCAAGGCAAAACAGCGCCAGCAGGGCCATACGGATGCTGGCGCCGTCCATCGCCAGATGCGCAAGCAAGGTGGCCAGCAACAGGCCGACGAAGGTGCCGGCCACGCGCAACGCGCCAAAGCTGAAGGTGCCGCCGAAATCCGGTTTGAGCACGATGGCGGTGGTCATCGGAATCCAGAATCCGTGCGGGATTTGCTGCCAGCGCTGGAAGGCGATGGCCAGCGCCAGGCACACGCCGCAACGCAACGCGTGCCGGAAGGCGACCGACGACAGGTCAAGATTTGCGCGCAACGTGGCCCAGGTCGCGGCCGGGCGCAGCGCCGACGGCAGCCGCGCTTCGGCCAGTTGCGCCTGGATTTCGCCACGGCTGCTGGCCCAGTGCGCGTTGCGGATCAGCGCGCGTAGCTGGCCGCCCAGGCCCTGTGCGCGCGCGACGGCGACGCGCACCAGGCGGCGTTCGCGCGTATTGGCGTTGTCGTGCTGAAACTGTGCCAATGCCCCGACCAGATCGTCGAAACCGGTCATCGATGCACTGGCTGCCTGCGGGTCTTCGCCCATGGTCATCGCGTGCGCGAGCTGTTCCAGCACGATGGCACTGCGTTCGAGCACGCGTTCGATCGCCGGGCGCGCCTGCGAGTCGGTCAGGCGCGTCTCGGCATCGGCCAACGACAGCAGCTCCAGCCGCACGCGATCGCACAGTTCGGCGATGATGCGAAAGCTCTGCACCGCGATCGCGCGCGAGCGATGCTCGCCGTGCAGCATCACCATCGCGTCGAGTACTTCCTGCGTCGCAGGCGGCGCCGCACTGGCATCCGGGCGCTGCCGCGCGCTGCCGGCCAGCTGACGCATCAGGTCTGCCAATGCAAAGCGTTCCGGGCGATAACGCTGCAGCGGCCACGCCGCCAACGCCAGCACCACCTGCAGCAGGCCGCCAGCGAAGATCAGCGCCGCCACACCGGGTGCCTGCTGCACCGGCAGCCGCATGTCTGCGCTGACGACCAGCAGGATCATGCTGGTCAGGCCCACCCGCGCGGCCACCGGACCGAGCGCCACCAGCAAGCCGCCGCCCAGGCCGAGCAACAGGCCGGCCAGCACCAGCGCCGGCGTATGGTGGCCGACCCAGATGCCGAGCAAGGCAGCCAGGCCGGCCGCCAGGGCTGCCATCAACATGCGTTGCAGACGCGCACGATACGGCCCGGGCTGGTCGGAGAACATGGTATTGAGCGCGCCGCTGCACACCGCCAAACCGGCGGCAACCTGCCCGGTCGCCACGCCGACCGCCAGCGGCAGGACGACTGCAGCGGTGTTGCGCAGCGCGACGCGCAAGGGCACGTCGCGCGGTTTGAGGTCGATCAGTGCGCGCAGCATGGTGCCGGTTTCAGAGCATGCGAGCGCCACACCTGCTGTGCGCGATCGCATGCCATTAGGCTGTCAATCCTCGACGGTGGCATAGCGCTCAGGCGCAGGATGCAGATGCCCGCACTGCGAACAGGTGCGCAGCGCGAGCGAGCGGTAGAAGCGATCGAACACCGGCGGGAAGTCGGTTTCGATGTTTTTCAGCGGAAACATCGCTTCATACAACTTGTGATTGCACTGCGGGCAATACCATTGCAGGCCGTCCTGCTCGGTGGACAGGCGCTCGCGCTCGATCACCAGGCCGATCGAGCCGGCCGCGCGTTGCGGCGAATGCGGCACCTTGGGTGGCAGCAGAAAGACTTCGCCGGCACGGATCGGGATGTCGCGCGCCACGCCCTCGTCCTGCACCTTCAACACCATTTCGCCCTCGAGCTGGAAGAACCACTCCGGGCCTTCGTCGTAGTGATAGTCGGTGCGCGCGTTCGGCCCGCCGACAACCATGATGATGAAGCCATCCTGCTGGATGCACTTGTTGCCCACCGGCGGTTTGAGCAGGTGGTGGTGTTCCTCGATCCAGGCGTGCAGGTTGATTGGCGGGATCAGCATCGACGTTTCTCGGCAAAGAAGATATCCGGCTCAGCCGGCCGCCGATGTCCGATGGACGCTGCGGCCGGCCACGTGTGCGTACGGCTCAGCGCTCGGTGTGATCTGCCCGGATCTGCGCCAGCGCTGCGTCATAGCGTTCCTGCAGCAGCTCGGGGCGGTCGATCGACATGCCCAGGTCGTGCGCGCGGCCATCGCGCAGGCTGTATACCCAGCCATGCACGCTCAATTGCTGGCCACGCTCCCAGGCGTCATGCACGATGGTGGTGCGGCACACGTTGACCACTTGTTCGAGCACGTTGAGCTCGCACAGGCGCGCGTGCTGCACCGACAGTTCGCCCGCGTTGTGCAGGCAGGCTTCGTGCTTGTCGGCCACGTCGGTGACGTGGCGGATCCAGTTGTCGACCAGCCCCATGCGCTTCTGGGTCAGGCTGGCGAACACGCCGCCGCAGCCGTAATGGCCGACCACCAGCACATGCTTGACCTTGAGCACGTCCACCGCGAACTGGATCACCGACAGGCAATTCAGGTCGGTATGCACCACCACGTTGGCGATATTCCGGTGCACGAACACTTCGCCCGGCGCCATGTCGATGATCTGGTTGGCCGGCACGCGCGAATCGGAGCAGCCGATCCACAGATATTCCGGCGTCTGTTGGGTCGAGAGTTTGGAAAAGAATTCCGGATCCTCGCGGCGGATACGCTCGGACCAGGCGCGGTTGTTTTCAAGCAGGTGGTTAAGCTCGTTCATGCGCGCAGTATTCCAGAAAATGTGGTCGTGGCGGCTTCGACGAGCGCCCAGGATGAATCAGCTTTCAGGCTTCCCGGTCTCGGCGAACGACCGATGTCCGGCCAGCGCACCCCTGGGGAAACTGGCGCCACCGATCAACTCAACAGGTGGCGCCGATGGCCGACTTCAACGCGTTCTTTCCGACCTTGCTCAAACACGAAGGCGGTTTCGTCAACGATCCCGTCGATCCGGGCGGAGCCACCAACAAGGGCATCACCCTGCTGACCTTCAAGGCCTGCGCGCAGGACCTGCTGGGCATCGAGCCAAGTCTGGCGAACCTGCGTGCGTTGACCGACGCCCAGGCCGGGGTCATCTACAAGGCGCAGTACTGGGACCGGCTGCGCGCCGATCAGATCGCGCTGCAGCCATTAGCCAACATCGTGTTCGACTTCTACGTCAACGCCGGCAACAACGCCATCAAACTGCTGCAGACCGTACTCAACAGCCAGACCGGCGGCAAGTTGGTCGCGGACGGCCGCATGGGGCCCGCCACCTTCGCGGCGCTTGCATCCAGCAACCAGCAGGACCTGTATGCACGCTACAAGGCAGGTCGCAAAGACTATTACCACAGGCTCGTCGCCGCGCGACCGCCGCTTGGCAAGTTTCTGAAGGGCTGGCTGGCGCGCGTGGATTCCTTTCCCGACCCGGTCTGAGCCGGTAACGGCCCAGCGACACTTCCCACCGACGAGCCCGACATGGCGCAGATATCCCTCAATGATCTGATCGAAGCACTGGCCGGCGCGGTCATCGACGCCCAGGACCGGATCGAGCAACACCAGATGGCCAACCTGGGTGCGTTCTTCGACGAAGACAATCGTCCCCGAAGCGTCCTGATCCGCTTGCCGTCGCAGCACCCGGAGGCGGGTGAGAACGACGAAGACCTGTATCGGGCACCGCTGTTGCCGCTGGTGTCGTCCAACGTCCTGCGGATCAAGGATGTAGAGATCAGTTTCGATGCACAGCTCGGTGAACTGAGCGAGCTGGACGAAGCAGTCGTGCCGGACGCGTTGGCGGTTTCGGCCGTCGTCGAGGACTGGCATCCCAAGCCGCCGGCGCTGCCAGGCCAGATCGGCATCGACCTCGGCTCCAACGCAAAAAATGCGCGAAACAGTGCAGTGCACGTCGTGTTGCGCGTGGAAGGCAGCGAGCCGACCGAGGGCGTGGCACGTCTCATCAATCGCCTTGCGCAGTCGCAAGGTGTGTTCAAGACGGTCAAGGGAGAGTAACTCCCGCCGTCTTCGTTTTCTTCATAAACAACCACTCTTCAGGAGAACACCATGAGCGATATCGTCAACATGTCCGACCAATTCAAGGGCCTGCCGATGGCAGACCTGATCGGCGCCCCGTTGCGTGCAGCCTGCGATGCGCAGGTCATGCTGGCGCGGGCCACCGCCGACTTCATCAAGGTCATCGGCTTTCTGCCGCCGACCGACCCTGCCGACCCCAACGGGAACGGCGGCACGCGCACCGCGCAGTTCAAATTCAAGCGCCCGGTCGAAGACCCTAGCGGTACCGGGATGGCTGAGGAAGAGGTCGAGATCGTTGTACCGTTGTTGACCCTTGTCAACGTCCCCAACCTGAGCATTCAGACCGTGGACGTGACCTTCGATATGGAAGTCAAATCCTCGTTCTCGGAAAAGGAAGCCGAAGACAAGAGCCTCAAGGTGGATCTGGAGGCCAGCGTCGGTTGGGGCGTCTTCAAGGCCAAGGTCAACGTGCAGGGCTCTGTGTCCAGTCATAAGGAAAATACCCGCTCTTCGGATAACTCGGCCAAGTATCACGTCGCGCTGCACGCCGAAGATCGCGGCACGCCCGAAGGCCTGTCGCGTGTGCTCGACATCCTGCAGACCGCTGCGGCCCCACGCAAAGTCACCGCGCCTGTGCCGGTGCCGTAAGCGTCGCTGTTGCGTCCCGTACTTTTCCCTCATCCGAGTCGTTGCCGATGATTGATCTGTCAGAAGTCAGTTACATCAAGCGCATCGTCGTCGGAAGCGACAACCCGGCAAAGATGCAGACCGCCGAGCAGGTCGAAGCCGCGCAGCAGTTGCTCAATCGCTGCCTCAGCGAAGCGCCCAAGGGGGCGATTCTCGGGATCGAGAAGAGCTTCAATATCCTGCAGTTGGGCGAGCACCAGGTCGTGCTGCAATGGTTGTGCTACCACGTCGGGTTCAAGCGCAAGCCGGTCTGGCTGACGGAGGCATAGATGGCACGCGCAAGCTATTGCCTTGATACCTTCGTGGAGCTGCTCGACCAGGCCGTCCGACGCGCGCAACAGCGGTGCCGCCAGCGGCACGCTGCAGTCGTGAATGCCGCGGCGACCGCGTGCGACATGTGGGTGCATTGCGTGGATGGCGAGCAAACGGCGCAGGCCGAAACGGCAACCCTGTTTTCCATTCCTGTCTGCCAATTGCGTGCGCTGCGGCTGCAGCAAATCAGCGAATTTTCGTTGACGCTGCACGTGCAGATTCAGCCGGTCACGCAGACCGACGGCGCTCCCGGGTTGGCATTGCGTCTTGCGCCGCCAGATGGCCATACGCCTGGGCATACGCTGAAGATCAGCTATCAAGGAGCCGAGCGTCCGCGTGGCGTGCTTTGGTTCGATGGTGTCGCATTGAAGGAGTGGATGCTGCATCCGTTCATGGACGTGCCACTATCCGAGCCAGGAGAACTGCGGTGAGGCTGCTGCTGTCGGACGCCGATGCCCGTGCCCTCGCCGAGCGGCTGGGAACCGATGTGGCCACCTTGCATGCGGATCTCTGTCGGCAGTCCCAGCGCAAGCTGCGATCCATCTTCATCATCTGCTTGGTTGTTGTTCTGGTGATCGCTGCGTTCGCTGTGCTGAGCGGCAGCGTGATCGATCTTTCCACTGTTTCCAATTTCTTATCGGAGCTTTTTCATGGCTGGTCAACATCGCTATCGTCATCGCATTTTGCGCATCACCTCGGCACTTGCCTTATGTTTATCGCTGACTGCAGCGCAGGCGGCTCCCGCTGGCGGGATTCCGGCTGGTGACTGGCGCGGCATCCTGTCCGCCAGCGGCGGTACCGGCCCGGTCTACATCCGTCTGAGTGCGCGCGCGGCTGGAGTCGAGGGCACCCAGGTGGCGGATCTGCGATTCGGGCCTCCCTACAATTGCGCGCTCGAGTTACGCGCGCAGCCGGACGGCTACGCGTTGCTGTCGCGCAATGGCGGCAAGTTCTGCGAGGCGCTGACCGGCGGGGTTGCCCAACTCCACATGGCGGAGAGTGGGGCGCATGAGATGCAGCTCACCTTGTCTGGCGGCGCTTCGCCGTTGGTCGTTGCCCTGAATCAGAGCAGTGCTGGATTGGCCGAAGCCGGGCGCTGGCGCGCGGCGGGCCTAATGTCCGCGCAGCTGGAGATCGTGGCGACCACCCTCCGTCCGGGAGACGTGCTCGGTCGCCTGCGTTACGGTGCCCCACGGGATTGCCAAGTGGAATTGCGCTATGCCGGGCGTGCAGCAGGTGCGCTGAACGCCTGGGTCGTGGCCAACGATAGAGGCTATTGCCGTCAGCTCAGTGATGTCCAGGCCAGTCTGCAGGTTCGTGCAGATGGCAGTGCCGAGCTTGCACTGCTGTTGAAAGGTCAGCGAGAGACGGCGCTGTTCGAGCGGATGCCTTGAGGTGTCGTAGCGGCGTGTCTGCCAGTAAGGACGTCATCTATGTGGAAGCGAGCCAGTCGGCGCGCGGGCCTACGGCGACGCGCAGTGGCCCAGCCCGTCCCGCCGACGGAATTCGGCGGGCCGGCATTTTCCAGCGTGCTCGAACAACTGGAGCTCGAATGCCGTGCGATGGTGTCCTACGCACTGAAGCAAGGGCTGGCAATGTCTCCCGATCTGCCTGGCCGGCTGGCAGAGCTTCGCGTGATGCCTGGCGCCTCCTTGCACGGCGAATCCGGTGCGCGCGAATTGGCCGGTCTGCACCGACAGCTGGTGCGTGCGATCCAGCCGGCAACGCCACAGGCGGTGGTGCTGATCGAGCGCGAGCGCCTGCGCGGTGGTTGGCTGCGCTGGCTCGGGCCGATTCCGTTGATCCGCACCTTGACCTTGACCTCGGTCGGTTGCCTGGCCTCAGTGGTCGGGCTGGCGATGTCCAGCCTGGTGAACGAGCGCAACATCACGCTGGGCTTCCTCGATTCCTCAGGAAGCACGCTGGGCTGGAATGTGATGTTTATCCTGGCCTGCGCCGGACTCGGTGCAGCGTTTTCCGCATTGTTCCAAGCCCATCGTTACGTTGCCGACGCAACATACGATCCGCGCTTCGATTCCTCCTATGCCGCGCGTATGATCCTTGGACTCATCGCTGGCCTGATCCTGGTGGAGTTGCTGCCGGAGAATCTCTTCGCTGAAAGCAGTCTGGGTGCGTTCGGAAAGCCCGCATTGGCGATGATGGGCGGCTTCTCGGCAAGCGCGGTGTATCGCCTGCTGCAACGCATGGTCGAGGTCATGGAAACGGTCGTGCGCGGCGATTCCGGCCAACAGGCCGCTGCCGCGATCCAGTCGCAGCGTGCGTCGGCCGAATCCGAAAGCATCCGCGCGCGTGGCGAACTTGCCGCAGGTCTGCTGGACCTGCAGCGTGAGATGCAAGCGGACCCGCGTCTGGATCAGGTGCGCCAGCAACTGACCGGCCTTGCCAGGCAGATGATGTCAGACGATTCCTGATCTTTCGCGCATGAGCTGCGCTCAGACGCACGTGCGCCTTTCTCCTGCCCGTCCGTAGCGTGCGGTTTGGCACAGCCTGCCTGGTAGCAGGTGACAGCGCGCTTTCGCGTCGTGCGGCATAGCTCGCTTCGGCGTCGGCGCAAATTGCCTATCACGCTTCAGGCAGGCATACCCGTCACGGTGTCTCAGCGACATCGGCAGCGTTGTCGAAACCAGCATCTGGTGCTCGCCAAATCAGTTCAAGACCGATGGCCCGGAGATGAGCGTGTGACAAGCTCGATCAAGTGCTCCTGCCGAGCATCTGCCGATTCGCTGCAGCGCGCCGCGTGCAAGCCGCTGCACATCGCGGTCCCCATTCGTGCACCAGAGGGTATGATGAAGACACGTATCGTCGTCGCTGCCGATCGCACCATCCTCGTGGAAGGGATGGTCGCCTTGCTACAAAAGGTTCCGGGTATCGAAGTGGTAGGGCATGCGGAAGACGGGCTGGCATGTCTTCAGATCGCCGCCAGAGAGCGGCCTGATATCGTCCTGGTGGATGTCCTGCTGCCCGGCCTCAATGGTATCGATCTGACGCGGCGCTTGATGCAGCGCAGCCCCAACAGCCGGGCAATCTGTATCGCTCCGTCCGATGCCTGTACGCAGGCCAGCGCAGTCTTCGAAGCCGGCGCCAAAGCATATCTGGCGCGAACCAGCCGCTTCGCCGAATTGCTGCGGGCAATTCAATGCGTCATCCAGGATCAGACCTACATCAGTCCGCAGATGTCGAGTTCGCTGATCGCCGGGCTGCGTCGTGCTGCCAAGGCCGATTCTGCCTACACCCGGCTCACCTCACGCGAGCGCGAAATCGTGCAGCTCTATTCGGAGGGCCTGTCCACCAGGCAGATCGCCAACCGCTTGCACCTGAGCGTGAAAACCGTGGGGACGCATCGCGAAAACTGCATGTTGAAGCTCAATATCCAAAGCATCGCTCAGCTGACCCGTTATGCGATCGCGCAGGGCCTTTCTCCGCTTGAAGCAGCAATCGACGGTAGCGGTGAGCCATCCGATGGGTGCGTAGCGCAGCACATGCGCCGTGCCGGCTGAGGCGTCCTGGCTACCCACAGCGGCGCACCGGTCGCATGGACGCTGGTGCATGTACGCAGGCGCGAGGCGATGGCCTGCGCCTGTCAGCATCACCGGTGGCCGGTAGACCACCGCCACAGCGTGTACAACGCAAGCGCATGCAGACCCTGCTCCGTCTCTAACCGGTCCCGATCTGCGGTCTTGACCGATACCGGGTGATGGGTGCGATTCGCACACTGGAGTTGCGTCCATTGGCGCAGGCGGCGCAACCAGCGACGCACCATCATTGACAGGGAGATTTTCATGAAAACCACATTGAAACTTGAAGCGGAGAGCTATGCCAAGGCGCTGAAGGACATACGGGACGCCAATGCGAATGCGCAGTCTATCGAGGTGTCCTACGTGCCGGGCGAAGCACGCGAAGAAGTCTCACGCTACTTTCTCAAGTATCCCAACTTCGAGTTGAACGCCTATGCTCTCAACGATCAGAAGTACGATCTGAGCAAGTATCAACACACGGGTAAATTTCCGAGTGTCACAAGCGTCGACTTGGCTGCCGCGTTGTCCAAAGGTGGCGAAGGCAAGACCGCCATGAACGAGCGATTGAGCGTCGTGGTGTGTCTGATCTGCGAGGCCGCGCGTTCTGAGCCGATCGAACGGGCGATGCAGGCAGCCATCGCGCACAAATACGTCGACTTGGAACGCTATCGGGTGTTGATGAACATGTACGACCACACGCTCACGTTCAAGCGCGAAAAGCGCACTGGAGATGCGTTGCTGCCGCTGCAGTTGCAGGACTACATCGACTACGTCAAATCTACGAAGTACACCGGCGATAAAGGCATCGAAAAGACCATTATCGACCTGGGGTAGTGCGTCACCACGTCCATCAAACCGCAACGGCGGCGTACGCCGTTGCGCATCAAGAGCCGCCAACAAACGTCGCGAGCCGCCGCTAGGCGGACGTGGATGGCGCTCAGGGCCGGAGTACACGGGTACATGCCGATTCCGAGTGCCGATCATGCCCGAATGGCGGTGCGCAATAGTTCTGTTGGCCGCTACAAGGAGAACGCTATGGGTATGTCCGAAGATGCCGCTGCCGGCGGGCAAGGCGGCAATCTGGAGTTGATTCAATCGCTGGAGCAAATGCTTGAACGTGACCAGGCCGGCAAGCTACTGCAGCCACTTTCCGGCATGGCGGTCGCGCGGCCGATCTATCAGGTGCCGGCCATTGCGCTGGCGGAACCGCTGAAAACGCTGGTCGCCACCATCTTCCGCTCAGCGGGTGTCTACGATGCAGTGCCTGAATCCAAGCACGGCGAAAATGTGCACGGTTCCATGCGCGATGTGCACCAAAATAACGACAATGGCCGCCGCTATCTTCCGGTGCTCGACTATCCCGTCGCGCCGACAGGCCGTGCCGGGCGTTATCACGACTACATCGTGCAGCGGAGCAAGGCGGATGTGCAAAACCGGCAACGCCAACGCTCGGGCATCAGCGGCGTGCTGACAGGTTATGTGGAATACACCGTGGTGCTGGAGGGATGTAGCAACGTACGATTGATCTTCGACTATCTCAACACGCGTTTCTTTATCTCTCCCAATCACTACAAGCCCTGGGCCAGGCCCGAGGCATTGGCTGCACGCCGCAATTTGGGCGCCGACCCGGCGCGCTATCGGCTTGCACCGCACGAAGCAGGCATGGACGAGCAGAGCTGGCGCGACGACGAGTTATACGGCCCCCATCTGCTGATCATGCTATGAGCACGGCCAAGGGCAATCCCTGGTGAAGCAGGGAGTCCTGCAATGACCTGTGCGCAGGTCGTTGCAGGTGTCGGCCGTCAGCCTGGCCGAGGTGTCCGGCCATCTGGTGACCAGCCGTCCGACAATGCGCCTGCGGCTTCTCAGCGCCTGGTTTCGGCATTCAGCGCCGCCTGCATCAATGCTGCGATCGCGTGCGCGTCTTGGCCGGCTTGCTGCGTCAGGAACTGAGCGACACTGCGTTGATTGCCCGCCGGGTGGTTCTGGCTCAATTTGAAGGTGAGCTCGATGCGGCTTGGAACGAAGCGGAAGCCGACCAGACCGCGCAATTGTCGGCGATGACTGTCGCGCTCGATTTCGAACTGCCAATCGCTGCCCACGCGCTGCTCGAAGTGCGCGCTCATGCGCGCGATCAAACTGCCCAGCGCCTCTTCATCGCTCACCTGGCTGCAGCGTCCATGCAGGTGCGCAACAGCGTAGTTCCAGGTGGGCACGCGCGCAGCTGCGTCCTTGTCCAGGTACCAGGTGGGCGAGACATAGGCATGCGGGCCCTGCAACACCATTACCGCATCGCCAGGAGTGCGCGCCTGCGGATTGGGGCCTGCCCAATGGCCCTCGATCAGGACATCCTCGCCATCACGCTGATACAGCACCGGCAGGTGCGAGATCGCCAACTGCCCGTCCTCGCGCTGGCTGATCAGGGTGACGAACGCATCGCGCGCGAATAGCCAGTCCAGCAAGGCCAGATCGGTCTGCGCAAATGCGCGTGGGGCGTACATGTCAGGCGCGGCCACCCATGTTCACAACCATGCGCGCGCGCAGCTCGGCATCGTCGTTACCTTGGGGTGGCGAGACTTCATGCAGCGAAAAGCCGCGGATGAGCGCGTCTTCTTCGTCCAGCCCGTCCAGCGCCACGAATTCGGCATCGAACAAGGCCGCGCGTGCGCTGTCTTCGCTGTCGTAGGGCAGCGTCTTGCCGTCGCTGTCCAGCACCTCGGCGGTGCCGGCTTCATTGACGCGCAGGCGCGCCCAGATCAGCGTGCGGCCGATCGTGGCCAGCCACCAGGAGTCGTGGGCGCCCTGCAGCGTGTCTTCGTAAGTGGTCATTGCATTACCTTGGAAAGCAGGCCGAGCAGGGCCGCCATGCCCAGGCCGAAAAAGATGGTGAGCAGCGAAAGCCAGGCGGGTGTGGCCAGACCGGACAGCGCGCTGTCGCGGTAGCTGCGGTAACCCCGGGCCAGCAACCAGCGCAACGCCACGGGACTGATGAAGGCCGGGTCGCCGAAGCTGGCCAACGCATCCGGATGGCGGTCGCGCATGTGCACCAGGGTCAGCGGCCAGAAGATCAGCAGCGCGGTCAGCCCGGCGACGGCGACACCGACAAAACACAGCGCGAAGAACAGCGTCATGCAGTGTGCTCCGTGGGCGGGGCATCGAACCGGCCGATGAAGTCAATCAGGCCGACGATATTTTCATTCGACGCATCCAACGCTTCGGCCGGAATCCACCACTCGGTGTGATGGGCGCCGCCGACTTTTTGAATGGCGTACTGTTCAACCAACGCTGCGCGTAGCGCGAACTGTGCGACATCGCCAACTCCGCTGTCCCTGACGTTCCAGCGCGACGCGATTTGCTCGGCGTCGCGCTGGTTGGCGGCCGGGTAGAAGATCGGCTGCTCCGGCAACCGCGGCGGCCAGCGTCGGAAGCCGGCCTCGCGCACCAACGCGTATTCCTCCGGCCCCAGCGGACGGTACATGGTGACCGTGGCCGCCGCGGTCGTCACCTCAGAACTCCGCGCTGCCCGGCGCGCGCGGGTAGGGGATCGCGTCGCGGATGTTGCTCAGCCCGCACACGTACACCACCAGACGCTCGAAGCCCAGGCCGAAGCCGGCATGCGGCACCGAACCGTAGCGGCGGAAATCGCGGTACCAGCTGTAGTGCTCCTTATCCAGACCGAACTGCGCCATGCGCGCGTCGAGCACATCCAGGCGCTCTTCGCGCTGGCTGCCGCCGATGATTTCGCCAATGCCCGGCGCCAGCACGTCCATCGCCGCGACGGTCTTGCCGTCATCGTTCAAGCGCATGTAGAACGCCTTGATGTGCTCGGGATAATTGGTCACCACCACCGGGCGGCCGATGTGTTCTTCGGTCAGCCAGCGCTCGTGCTCGGTCTGCAGGTCAAGGCCCCATTCCACCGGGAAATCGAACTTCTTGCCGGAGTTCTGCAGCAGCTTCACCGCGTCGCTGTAGTCGATCTGCTCGAACGGTGCGTTGATGAACGCTTCGAGCTTGGCGATCGCGTTCTTGTCCACGCGCTCGGCCAGGAACGCCAGGTCGTCGCCACGCTCATCGAGCACCGCGCGGAACAGGTATTTGAGGAACTGCTCGGCCAGGCGTGCGTCTTCGGCCAGATCGGCGAAGGCGATTTCCGGCTCGATCATCCAGAACTCGGCCAGATGGCGCGTGGTGTGGCTGTTCTCGGCACGGAAGGTCGGGCCGAAGGTGTAGACCTTGCTCAGCGCCAGGCAGTACGCCTCCACGTTGAGCTGGCCGGAGACGGTTAGAAAGGTTTCCTTGCCGAAGAAGTCGCGGCTGAAATCCACGTTGCCGCTGGCATCGCGTGGCAGGTTGACCATGTCCAGCGTGGAGACGCGGAACATCTGCCCGGCGCCTTCGGCGTCGGAGGTGGTGATGATCGGTGTGCTGATCCAGTTGAAGCCGTTCTGGTGGAAGAAGCGGTGCACGGCCTGCGCCAGACAGTTGCGGATGCGGGTCACCGCACCGAAGAGGTTGGTACGCGGGCGTAGATGCGCCACTTCACGCAGGAACTCCGGCGTCATCGGCTTGGGCTGGATCGGGTAGGTCAACGGGTCTTCGACCCAGCCGACGATGTCCACGCCACTGGCCTGGATCTCGAACGACTGGCCCTTGCCCTGCGATTTCACCAGCACGCCCTTGGCGATCAGCGAGCAGCCGCTGGTCAGGCGCTTGATCTCGTCGAAATTGGGCAGCGTGTCGTTGGCCACCACCTGGATCGGAGCGAAGCACGAGCCGTCGGTCACGTTGATGAAGGCCAGTCCGGCAGATCCGCGCAAGGTGCGCACCCACCCCCGTACCGTGACTTCGCCGCCTTCCGGGAGCTTCCCCGCAAGCGCATGTTCAACGCTGACCACCGTCATGACTGTTCCTCGCCGTAGCGACCTTGAATGGCCTGCGAGTTTACTGGCTGCGACCGCGCCGGCGCGAGCATTCTGAACAGCTTGCCGGGCGCTGCGCTTGTCGCAGGCGCGTACTGCCCCCATCTGTCGCAGATGCCGCAGCTCCGCGTTCTGCCTGGTTGTTGCGGCCTCGCTATACTTGCCGCCACTGTTTCGGAGTGCCCCCATGGCCGTCAGCCTCACCCCCGCCGCGCTGGAGCGCGTGCAGCGTTTCGTGCAGCAGACCCCGGGTGCCTTGGGTCTGCGCTTTGGCGTCACCAAGACCGGTTGTTCCGGCTGGGGCCATGTCACCGACCTGGCACGCGAGGCGCGTGACGACGACGCGGTCTTCGAGCAGGGCGGGGTGCGCATCTTCGTCGACCCCGCCAGCCTGCCGCTGGTGGATGGCACCTGCATCGACTTCGGCAAGCACGGCCTGAGCGAGACCTTCACCTTCAGCAATCCCAACGCGACCGCCGAATGCGGCTGCGGTGAGAGCTTCACCACCGCGGACGAGCACCGCTGAGCCCGCCAGCGCGCATTATCCCTTCTCCCTGTGGGACATTGCCCTCCTTCGTGGGGAGAAGGTGCCCCGCAGGGGCGGACGAGGGGGCGCCTCGGATGTCTGCCAACGCAGGTACTGACAAGCGCGTCGCTACGCGCCGCCAAGGGTGAATCGCCGACTGCTCCATCGATTTGCTCCGCACCCTCACGCCAAACCCTCTCTCGGCGGGAGAGTGGCCCTAAGCGTTAACTGCCAGCTGTTCGCTGCCGCATTGCCCAGCCAGTTGCAGCTAAGCAATTGAACTGCCATACTTTCCTGCTTCCTGCTCGATTCCGGGCGGGAACCCTTGCTCCACCGGCCGCTTGCGCGGACCACCGGGGAGCTGTCCGGCCCACGTGGCCACATCCGAAAGGTAAAACAACATGAGTCGTCATTACGAAGTCGTGTTCCTGGTCCATCCGGACCAGAGCGAGCAGGTCCCGGCCATGATCGAGCGCTACAAGTCGCTGATCGAGGGCGGTAACGGCACCATCCACCGTCTGGAAGACTGGGGCCGTCGTCAGCTGGCCTATCCGATCCAGAACCTGGTGAAGGCGCACTACGTGCTGCTCAATATCGAAGTCGACCAGGCCGTGCTGAGCGAGCTGGTGGAAAGCTTCCGCTTCAACGATGCGGTGCTGCGTCACCTGGTCGTCAAGCGCGATGGCGCCGACACCGAGCAGTCGCTGATCATGAAGAGCAAGGACGAGAAGGGCGACAAGCCCGAGCGTAGCGAGCGTCGTCGTCGTGACGACGAAGAGGGCGAAGCGCCCGCCGCCAACGATAACGACGGCGACAACGCCGAAGCCGCTTAAGGAGCGCTGTCATGTCCAAGTTCTTCCGTCGCCGCAAGTTCTGCAAGTTCACCGCCGAGGGCGTCAAAGAGATCGACTACAAGGATCTCAACACCTTGCGTCAGTACCTCACCGAGAACGGCAAGATCGTGCCGAGCCGCGTGACCGGTACCAAGTCCAAGTACCAGCGCCAGCTGGCCACGGCCGTCAAGCGCGCCCGTTTCCTGGCGCTGATCCCGTACACGGACAACCACGACGTCTAAGTAGTGCCGCGTAGTGGGGCCGCCGGTTGTGCGGCTCCTTCGCAAGCCCGCACAACGTTGTGCGGGTCTCTCACAGGAACTCGCACGTCCCTGTGCGGGTGATCAAATTAATAGACGCCTGGTGATTGGAGATTCGGTGTGATCGTGCTTTTACGATTCCCAAATCCCGATTCCCGAATCCCGTCTTTTCGGACAGCACCCGTTGCGCCCGCCACATGCCGGCGCTAACGAATAACGGAGTACCACCATGGATCTGATTCTTCTGCAGAAAGTGACCAACCTGGGCAACCTGGGCGACAAGGTCAGCGTCAAGCCGGGTTACGGCCGCAACTTCCTCGTGCCGCAGGGCAAGGCCGTGCCGGCCACCGCTGCCAACGTTGAAGCGTTCGAAACCAAGCGCGCCGAGTACGAAGCCAAGGCCAACAGCATCCTGGCCGAGGCACAGAGCCGCGCCACCAAGTTCGAAGGCGCCAGCGTCACCATCGGTGCGCATGCGTCGACCGAAGGCAAGCTATACGGCTCGGTTGGCCCGCGCGACATCGCCGAGGCGTTCACCGCCGCCGGCCTGCCGCTGGAAAAGAGCGAAGTGATCCTGGGCGAAGGCGCATTCCGCAATGTCGGCGAATACGACGTTGTGCTGCACCTTCACGCGGATGTGGAAACCTCGGTCAAGGTCATCGTCGAATCCGACGCCTGATCGCTGGCCTGCCAGCGAACCTGACCTAACGGAACAGTTCGCCTGCGAAACGAACAACGGGCGCCTCAGGGCGCCCGTTGTTCGTTTGGGAACGGCATGCTGTCGGCCGACCTCACCCAGCGCTGCCAATGCCGCAACGAGCCACTTCGATGAACCCGACGACGTGGCGCGGACTCACCCCGTACTGCTCCAGTCCAGGTGCAAACCGGCTGCGTATCGGCGCTGCGCTGACAAACGCGCGCGCGCCGCTGGCACGCTGCTATCGCTTCGAGAGCGTGTTGGTTGGCGAACAGGGGGCTGGCCGCTGGCGCATCCGCTTCGCGATTCCGCGCGCGGCGCCCCCCAGGCGGGGGTTTCCCGCGCTCTGGATGCTGGATGGCAACCGGGCATTGACGCGATTCGACCCTGTCACGCTGCGACGCTTGTCGTGCCTGCCGGTGCCGCCGGTCCTGGTCTTTGTCGACGTCGACCACACGCTGCTGATCGACCTGCCCAGCCGCGCTCGCCACTACACATTCCTGCCGGCCGACTACCCGTTTCTTGCTGCGCCCGGTGCGGCCGAGGAGTTGGTGGGGGGCGGTGCGCAGGAATTGCTGGATCTGCTGCTGCAGGAGGCTGTGCCTGCGGTAAGGCAGAGGGTACGGCTCGATGACAGGCGGCAGGTCATGTGGGGGCATTCGTTGGCCGGCCTGTTCGTGTTGCATGCGTTGTATGCGGGCGCCGCATGGTTCACCGGGTTCGCTGCCGCCAGTCCGTCGCTATGGTGGGGACAGGGCGCATTGCTGGGCGAGCCAGAACGGCGCTTTGTTGCACGCAGGCCGCACCAATCAGCGCATCTGTGGCTGTTGCTTGGCGGCGCAGAGCGGGCGGGGCAGATCGATGCGCGCCGCCGTCTGGATTGCGATCGCGCCGCCTTGTTGAGCGCCATCCAGGGCGCGCCCGCCGATGCCGCACACCACCTCGCGGGACGACTGGCCACGCTGCCAGGTCTGGCAGTGCGCTACCGCGAGTTCCCTGCACTGCACCACGCGGCAGTGTTCCAGGCCTCGCTGCGCGCCGTGTTGCGGGATGTTGCCGGGTTACCGGTACGGGGCCGCCACGGCCGCAGGGTCTGAATCGGTGCAGGCCTGCGGGGACGGGCGTAGGCGTGCCGGCCAATGCCTGCCGTGCCCGGCCCGTTATACTCGACGTCAATCGTTCGCTTGGCCCGTGCCACTGGAGTGTTGTCAGCCAGCGCGATGCCTTCGTACCCCGACCCGATGGCGTGCACCGCGCCGTTGACCGAGATCCCCGTTTCCATGCGCCTGTCCACGATCAAGCTGTCCGGTTTCAAGTCGTTCGTCGACCCGACCACGTTGCACCTGCCCACCAACATGACCGGCATCGTCGGTCCCAATGGCTGCGGCAAGTCCAACATCATCGATGCGGTGCGCTGGGTGATGGGCGAGAGCTCAGCCAGCCGCCTGCGTGGCGATTCGTTGACCGACGTGATCTTTTCCGGCTCGTCGGCACGCAAGCCGGTGTCGCAGGCGACGGTGGAGCTGATCTTCGACAACTCCGACCACACCATCAGTGGCGAGTTCGCCTCGTTCAACGAGATCTCGGTCAAGCGCCTGGTCAGCCGCGACGGCAATAGCGCCTACTACCTCAATGGCACCAAGTGCCGGCGCCGCGACATCACCGATCTGTTCCTGGGCACCGGCCTTGGGCCGCGCAGCTACTCGATCATCGAGCAGGGCATGATCAGCCAGATCATCGAAGCACGCCCGGAAGACCTGCGCGTGTATCTGGAAGAAGCCGCCGGCATTTCCAAGTACAAGGAGCGCCGCAAGGAAACCGAAACGCGAATTCGGCATACGCGCGAAAACCTCGACCGTCTGAGCGACCTGCGCGAAGAAATCACCAAGCAACTGGCACATCTGCAGCGCCAGGCGCGGCAGGCCGAGCAGTACCAGGCGTTGCAGGAAGAGCGCCGGATCAAGGATGCCGAGTGGAAGGCGCTGGAATACCGCGGTCTGGATGGTCGGTTGCAGGGCCTGCGCGAGAAGTTGAATCAGGAAGAGACACGCCTGCAGCAATTGATTGCCGAGCAGCGCGATGCCGAAGCACGCATCGAAACCGGCCGCGTGCGGCGCGAAGAAGCCGCCGAAGCGGTGGCCAAGGCACAAGCCGATGTCTACCAGGTCGGTGGCGCGTTGGCGCGTATCGAGCAGCAGATCCAGCATCAGCGCGAACTCTCGCATCGCTTGCACAAGGCGCGCGATGAGGCGCAGAGCCAGCTGCAGGAATTGACCCAGCACATCAGCGGCGACTCGGCCAAATTGAGCGTGCTGCGCGAAGCGGTGGCTGCTGCCGAACCGCAACTGGAGCAGCTGCGCGAAGACCACGAATTCCGCCAGGAGTCGCTACGCGAAGCCGAAGCGCGGCTGGCCGACTGGCAGCAGCGCTGGGAAACCCATAACCGCGACACCGGCGAGGCCTCACGTGCCGGTGAAGTGGAGCGCACGCGCGTTGATTATCTGGACCGCCAGGCGCTGGAAGCCGACCGCCGCCGCGAAGCGTTGGTCAATGAGCGTGCCGGGCTGGATCTGGACGCATTGGCCGAGGCGTTCGAGCAGATCGAACTGCGCCATGAAACCCAGAAAACCTCGCTGGACGGCTTGACCGAGCAGGTCGAGGCGCGCAAGCACGCGCTCGCTGGGCTGCAGGAACAGCAGCGCGCCAGCCAGGGCGAGCTGGCCGAGGTGCGCAAGCAGGCGCAGGCCGCGCGTGGCCGGCTGTCGTCGCTGGAAACCTTGCAACAGGCCGCGCTTGGCCAGGAGCAGGGCGCCGCAGTGGCGTGGCTGAAGTCGCGCGGACTGGATTCGGCCGCGCGCGTGGGCGAGCGCATCAGCGTCGAGAGCGGCTGGGAAAATGCAGTCGAAGGCGCCTTGGGCCAGTTGATCGAAGGCGTGCTGGTGGAGGCGCCGGAACAATTGGTCGATGCGCTGGGCGAGTTGGGCGATGGCCGCATCGCGTTGGTGTCCAGTGCCACTGACAATGCGAGCTTCGCGCCGACCTCGCTGGCCGCCAAGGTGCAGGGGCCGATCGCGATCCGTCAGCTGCTTGCGCGTCTGCACACCGCCGAGGATCTGGACGCTGCGCGCACGCTGCAACGCAACCTGCCCGAAGGCGATTCGGTCATCACCCGCAATGGCGAGCGGCTAGGCGAGGGTTGGGTGCGGGTCTCGCGCTCGGGCGCGGCCAAGCAGGGCGCGCTGCTGCGTGAGCGCGAGATCCAGGAGCTGCGCACCCAGATCGAAACCCTGCAGGAGCGCGAAGCCGAGCTTGAGCACCAGTTGTCCAGCTTCCGCGAACAGCTGTTGGCGGCAGAGCAGCAGCGCGAAGACGCCCAGCGCCAGCTGTATATGGCGCACCGCAGCGTCTCCGAACTGGCTGGGCAATTGCAGAGTCAGCAAGGCAAGGTCGATGCGGCGCGCACGCGCATCGAGCGCATCGAAACCGAATTGGCGCAACTGCTGGAAACGCTCGATACCAGCCGCGAGCAGGCACGCGAAGCGCGCGCCAAACTTGAAGACGCGGTCACCTTGATGGGCGATCTGCAGGGCACGCGCGAAGCGCTGGAAAGCGAGCGCCGTCAACTCACCGATGCACGCGATCAGGCGCGCGATGCCGCGCGCGGCGTGCGCGATGCAATGCATGCATTGGCGCTGACGCTGGAGTCGCAACGCACCCAGATCGCATCGCTGAGCCAGACCCTGGAACGCATGGACAGCCAGCGCGGGCAGCTCGACACGCGCCTGGAAGATCTGGTCGCCCAGCTGAGCGAAGGCGATTCGCCGGTGGAAACACTGGAACACGAACATCAGGCCGCGTTGAGCGAGCGCGTACGCACCGAGCGCGCGCTGGGCGAAGCGCGCACCCTGCTCGACAGCATCGACAGCGAGCTGCGCAGCTTCGAACAGACCCGCCAGCAGCGCGACGAACAAGCGTTGGCGCAGCGCGAACGCATTTCGCAACGCAAGCTCGATCAACAGGCGCTGGTGCTCAATGCCGAGCAACTGGAAGCGGCGGTGGTCAAGGCAGGCTTCGTGCTGGAAGAGGTGGTCAACGGGTTGCCCGAGTCGGCCAACGTGGCCGAATGGGAAGCGGCCGTTGGCCAGATCGACGGGCGGATGCGTCGCCTGGAGCCGGTGAACCTGGCCGCCATCCAGGAGTACGGCGAGGCCGCGCAACGCTCCGAATATCTGGACGCGCAGAACCTGGACCTCAATACCGCGCTGGAAACGTTGGAAGAAGCCATTCGCAAGATCGATCGCGAGACCCGTGGCCGCTTCAAGGACACCTTCGACCGGGTCAATTCCGGCGTGCAGGCGCTGTACCCGCGCTTGTTCGGCGGCGGCCATGCGTATCTGGAACTCACCGGCGAAGACCTGCTCGACACCGGCGTGACCATCATGGCGCGTCCCCCGGGCAAGCGCGTGTCGAGCATTTCGCTGCTGTCCGGCGGCGAGAAGGCGATGACCGCGGTGGCGCTGGTGTTTGCGATTTTCCAGCTCAACCCGGCGCCGTTCTGCCTGCTCGACGAAGTGGACGCGCCGCTTGACGAAGCCAACGTCGGTCGCCTTGCCAATATGGTGCGCGAGATGAGCGAGAAGGTGCAGTTCCTGTTCGTCAGCCATAACAAGGCCACGATGGAAGCCGCGCGCCAGCTCTCCGGCGTGACCATGCGCGAGCCCGGCGTCAGCCGCCTGGTCAGCGTGGACCTGGAAGAGGCCGCACGTTTGGCGGGTGCGGCATGACGTGCCATGCTTGCTGGAATATCGACACCTGTCACTCTTATGCGGAGGCACGCTGAATGTCCGACATGGCCATGATCCGGATCGGGATCCTGATCGCTGGACTGCTGCTGGTCGCGGCCATCTTCCTGTTTGGTCGCCCGAAGAAATCGCCGCAAGGGCGCCGGGTCGACAAGGACGAGGGCCAGCCGCGTGAGCGGCGCGAACCGGTGATTTCCAGCGAGTTCGGTGCGGAGGGCGACGCTGCAGAACGCGCAGAAGGCGTCGAGCAGAGCGAGCTCAATCTGGAAGGGCAGGATGCTTCCGGGGGCAACGAGGTCGGCAAGCGCCCGAACCAGGATTTCGACAAGATCGTGTCGTTGTTCGTGGCCGCCAAGGCGGGCCAGGTGCTGCGCGGCGAAGATGTGGTGGTGGCAGCCGAAAAGACTGGGCTGGTGTTCGGCCACATGAACGTGTTCCACCGCCTGGTGGAAGGCCACCCGGAGCGCGGGCCGATCTTCAGCATGGCCAGCATCCTCAAGCCCGGCAGTTTCGACATGGCCAACATTCGCGAGATGCAGACACCGGCGATCGCATTCTTCCTCACGCTGCCGGCGCCGATGACGGCGCTGGACGCCTGGGAAAAAATGCTGCCCACCGTGCAACGCATGGCCGAACTGCTGGATGGCGTTGTGTTGGATGACAGCCGCAATGCGTTGGGCCGGCAGCGTGTTGCGCACATCCGCGACGAATTGCGCGCCTACGACCGCCAGCATCAGGCGCCGCCGCTGACCAAGTCGCCGCGCTGGTGAGTTGACATGTTGAGCCTGCAGGGCGTGTTGGCGATGGCGTTGCTGCTGGTGCTGTGGGCGATCTTAGCGATGCCATTGTTGTGGATCTTCACCAGGATCGCCGCGCGTCTGCGCAAAAGGCCGCGACATTCGCCCTGGGTGGTCGTGGGCTTTGCTGCCGCGATCACGTTGCTGGTCGCGCCTGTGCCAACGCCTTTCATCAGCGTGTTCCTGCCGCACGCCATCGCGCTGCTGGATCGCCGTTACTACATGCACATCCGCAAGGGCCGCCGATGCTGCGCGAGCTGCTGCTGTGGAACGCCGCCTCGATGGCGCTGACCTTCGTCATCAGCTATTTCTGGATCCGGCGCACGCTGCGCGCATCGGAGCCTGAGGCGTTAGATCAGTAGAAGTCCAGAGCCCTCTCCCCACGGGAGAGCGGGTGGGGTCAGGGTACGGGCGAAGCACTCGTGCAGTTGAACAACCTCAGGCTTCGACCGCACCCTCATCCGCTCCTATGGGGCACATAAAGGAGGCAACGTCCCAAGGGAAAAGGGTTAGCGCTTGGCCTTCGCGAACGCCTCACGGAAGCGCAGCATTTCCGCCTCGGTCCCCACGCTGATGCGCACGCGCTTGGGCCAGATCGGCCAGCTGCGGCCGACGATGACGCCCTGCTTCTGCATCGAATCGGCGAACACGCTTGCATCGCGCTTGACGTCCAGCAGGAAGCAGTTGGCTTGCGAGGGCTGGCAGGTGTAGCCCTTGCCCTTGAGCCAGGCGACGGTCTCCTCGCGCACGCGGGCGTTCTCGGCGCGGCGGGTCTGCACCAGCAGCGGGTCGCGCAGGCTGGCGATGCCGGCGGCCATCGCCGGAACCGACAGCGGATTGCTGCCGAATGCGGCAAGCTTGGTCTGCAGGCCGGGCGGGGCCAGGGCGGCACCCAGGCGCAGGCCGGCCATGCCGTAGAGCTTGGAGAAGCTGCGCAGCACGATCAGATCCTGGCGCTGACGCACCAGATCGGCCACCGAGGGCTCGTTGCTGTAGTGGATGTACGCCTCGTCGACCACCAGCACGGCGCTGGCCGGCTTGTTGGTCAGCAACCATTCGATGTCGGCGCGTGGGGTGATGGCGCCGGTGGCGTTACCCGGGTTGCACAGATACAGCATGCCGGCAGTCGGGTCGGCCTTTGCCATCGCCTTGACGTCGTGCGCGCCATCGGCACGTAGCGGCACCTTGCGTACGGCCACGCCGCGGGCGGTGGCGCTTTCGATCAGCGGGTCGAAGCTCGGGTCGGCGACCACCAGCCCCGCGCGCGCGGACGTGAACAGGCTGCCGGCCCGGTTCAGCGCGTCACGCGAGCCGGGGAACAGCGATAGATGATCGTTGGGCAACTGCAGCTCGCCGGTCATCAGGTTGCGCAGATCCTGCTCCATCTCCAGCAGGTAGCGGCCCGAGCGTGCCAGCGAACGCGTGGCAGCTTCGACAGCTGCCGGGGCGGGCCCGAGCGGATGCTCGTTGAGGTTGAGGTAGACCGTGCCGGCCGCCGCCGCCACGCCCGGCGTTGCCGGTGCCGCGGCGCGTTTGCGGGCCGCCTCGGCTGCGGGTGCCAGCCCCAGTGCGGAAACCGCCACGCCGGTGGTAGCGAGGCTGAGAAACGAACGGCGCGAGACGGGCAACGACACGGGCGAACTCCATAGGCGGCGGGCAAAGAGGGCGCCACGCTAGCCGGTTTGTGTCTGTCTGCCTATCAGGGAATTGCCATAAAACTGGTTGGACGCGTGCTTGCAGGGGGGGGGCGGCAAAGACAGGTGGCACGACGGTGGCTGGGTGCGATGTCCGGGCTCCTGCCGGGCTCGCTGTCGGCCCGAATGCCGATGGGCGCTGGCGCACCTATGCGCATCGACGCGAACGACTTCATCCATCGCTCAATCATCGCGAACGGCGCCCGTGCCGCCGACCTTGGCATCGGCATGGCCCGTTAGAATGGGCGGCCCAGAGCCAGCCCTGCGATCGTATGACTGTCAGCCCGGATCCCGCTCAGCGCATCGATGCCCTGCGCCGTCGAATCGAAGACGCCAACTACCGGTATCACGTACTCGACGAGCCGCAGATGGCCGATGCCGATTACGACAAGCTGATGCGCGAGCTGGAGGCCTTGGAGCGCGCGCACCCGGAATTGGCCAGCGCCGATTCGCCAACCCAGCGCGTCGGCCATCTGGCCGCCTCGCGGTTTGCCGAAGTGCGGCATGCCTTGCCGATGCTGTCGTTGGGCAATGCCTTCAGCGACGAGGAAGTGGCCGAGTTCGTGCGGCGCATCGGCGAACGGCTGGAGGTCAAGCAACCGCTGTTTTCGGCCGAACCCAAACTCGATGGTCTGGCGATCAGCCTGCGCTACGAAAATGGCGAGTTCGTGCAGGGCGCCACGCGCGGCGATGGCGCCACCGGCGAGGATGTCAGCGCCAACCTGCGCACCGTCAAGGCGATTCCGTTGCGGCTGCGCGGCGAGGGCTGGCCGCAGGTGCTGGAAGTGCGCGGGGAGGTCTACATGCCGCGCGCCGCGTTCGAAGCCTACAACGCACAGATGCGTGCGCAGGGCGGCAAGGTGCTGGCCAACCCGCGCAATGGCGCGGCCGGCTCGCTGCGCCAGCTGGATGCGCGCATCACCGCGCAGCGCCCGCTGAGCTTCTTTGCCTACGGCATTGGGGAAGTGAGCGAAGGCGCATTGCCGCAGACCCATTCGGCGATCCTGGCGCAGCTGCGCTCGTGGGGCTTTCCGGTCAGTGCGCTGGTCGAGGTCGTGCAGGGCAGCGACGGTCTGCTGGCGTACTACCAGCGCATCGGTGAGGCGCGCGATGGGCTGGCCTTCGATATCGATGGTGTGGTGTACAAGCTCGACGATCTGGCCGGGCAACGCGAAATGGGCTTCGTCTCGCGCGCGCCGCGTTGGGCGATCGCGCACAAGTTCCCCGCGCAGGAGCAGTCCACCACGGTCGAGGCCATCGAGATCCAGATCGGCCGCACCGGAGCGGCCACGCCGGTGGCGCGCCTGAAACCGGTGCATGTGGCCGGGGTGATCGTCACCAATGCCACGCTGCACAACGCCGACCAGATCGCGCGGCTGGATGTGCGCGTGGGCGACACGGTGATCGTGCGCCGCGCCGGTGATGTCATCCCTGAAGTGGCCGCTGTGGTGGCCGACCAGCGCCCGCCTGGGACCCAGGCCTGGCAGATGCCCACGCAGTGCCCGGTGTGCGGTTCGGAGATCGTGCGCGAAGAAGGCCAGGCGGTCTGGCGCTGTTCCGGCGAGCTGACCTGCCCGGCTCAGCGCAAGGAGGCGTTTCGGCATTTCGTCTCGCGGCGCGCGATGGATGTGGACGGCCTGGGCGAAAAATTCATCGAAGTGCTGGTCGACAGTGGCCTGGTGAAAGGCGTGGCCGACCTGTATCTGCTGAGCGTGGACCAGCTGCTGCAATTGCGCCTGATCAGCACGGCCGACAGCCCGCACGCGTTCCTGCGCGAGGCGCGCGAGCATCTGGCTAGCGGTGCGTATGCGCAGCTGGAAGCCAGCGTGGTGGGGATCGGCGTGGACCTGGCCGGGGAGCGCGACGTACCGCAGACCTGGCAGGCCGATCTGCTTCGCGCAGGCTTGCCGAGCTTCGACTGGAACCGCAAGAAGATCGCCACCAAGTGGGCGGAGAATCTGATCGAGGCGATCGAAACCTCGCGCGACACCACGCTGGAGCGTTTCCTGTTTGCGCTGGGCATCGAGCATGTGGGCGAAAGCACGGCCAAGGCCTTGTCGGCCTGGTTTGGCGATCTGGAATTGATTCGGCATCTGCCGTGGCCGCTGTTCAAGCGCGTGCCGGACATCGGCGGCGAAGTGGCGCGCTCGCTGGGGCACTTCTTCGACCAGGCCGGGAATCAGCAGGCCATCGATGACTTGCTGCAGCGTGGCGTGCGTATTGGCGACACGCATCCGCCTTCGCCCAAGCTGCGCGAGGCGCTGAGCTTTGCCAGCGTGCTGGAAGACATGGACATTCCCAAGGTGACGCCGGTGCGCGCGCAGCAGCTTGCCGCTGCGGTGGATTCGTTCGCTGCGTTGCGTACGGCCGGCGCCGATGCCTTGCAGCAGGCCGGCGTTCCGGCGCCGGTGGTGGCCACGTTGCTGCAATGGCTGGATCGCCCCGAAAACGCCGCGCTCGCGAGTGCGGCGCAGCAGGCGATGGAAACCGTGCTGGCGCGTCTGCCGGAAGCCGATGCACTGCAGACCGGCCCGCTCGATGGGCAGACCGTGGTCATCACCGGAACCCTGGCTGCGCTGACGCGCGATGCGGCCAAGCAGCGGCTGGAAGCACTGGGCGCCAAGGTCGCCGGTAGCGTCTCCAAGAAGACCGCGTTTCTGGTGGCCGGCGAAGAAGCCGGTTCCAAGCTCGACAAGGCGCAGTCGCTGGGCGTGGAGATCTGGGACGAAGCCCGCCTGCTGGTCTTCCTGGGCGACCACGGCCAACAGCCATGAACACGGCGCAGTTCGATCTGGCCGCGCTGCAGCTGCGGGCGCGGCTCAACGCCACGATCCGCGACTTTTTCGCCGAACGCGGCGTGCTGGAAGTGGAAACGCCGGTGCTTTCGGCGGCCGGCAATACAGAACCGAATATCGAAAGCTTCAGTACGCGCTTCACCGGCCATGTCGATGCCGGCGCGCCGCTGCGCTGGTTGCGCACCTCGCCGGAATATCCGCTCAAACGCCTGCTTGCCGCTGGCGTGGGCGATTGCTACGAACTGGGGCGGGTGTTTCGCAATGGCGAAGCCGGTGGCCGTCACAACCCCGAGTTCAGCATGCTCGAATGGTATCGGGTGGGTTGGAACGATCGCCGTCTGGCGCAGGAGACCATCGAACTGGTGCGTCGCGCGCTGGCGCTGGTCGGGCGCCAGGCGAGGGTGCAGGTGCTGACGTATCGCGCGCTCTTCGTGCAGACGTTGGGCATCGACCCATTGTGCGATCCGATCGAAACGCTACACGCCGCCTTGCATGACGTGGCGATCGATCCTGTGGGTCTGACCCGCGACGATTGGCTGGACCTGCTGATGACCCATCGCATCCAGCCGGGCTTTTCCGGCGACACCCTGACGGTGGTGCACGATTGGCCGGCCAGTCAGTGTGCGTTGGCGCGGATCCGCCACGACGACCCGCCGGTGGCCGAGCGCTTCGAGCTGTATCTGGGTAGTTTCGAGGTGGCCAATGGCTATCACGAATTGAACGATGCGCGCGAGCAGCGTGCGCGCTTCGTGCGCGAGAATGCCGTGCGTACAGCACGTGGATTGCCGCAGCTGCCGCTGGACGAACGCCTGCTGGCGGTGTTGTCGCAGTTGCCCGACTGCGCCGGTGTGGCGGTGGGCGTGGATCGCCTGTTGATGGCCTTGCGCGGCACGACGCAGATTGCCGACGTGCTGGCGTTCGACTTCGCCCGCGCCTGAGTCATCTGGCTGTCATCGGCGCCGTATTGCTATCTTCACATCGATGATGCTCTCATCTTCACGTCCACGGGGGCGCGACGAAGATCGTTCGGGGTGAGGATTGTCGGCATGAAGTGGCTGGTCAGCTTATGCGGTTTGTGGTGCTTGCCGCTGCTGCTGCTCGCCGATGCGCGCGCGTCCGACCGCGCAGCCGGCGTGGTGCGCTGCGAGTCCAAGGACCTGGCGCGCGTGCATTGCGCGATGGATACCGCCCAAGGCGTGCAACTGGTGCGCCAGCTCTCCGAAACCAGCTGCATCCGCGGTAGCGAATGGGATGTCGAACGCGATGGCGTGTGGGTCGAACAAGGCTGCCGCGCCGAATTCGCGGCGACCCGTGCACAGACCGCAACCGTGATGCGCCGCGTGGTGCGCTGCGATTCCAATGGCGGCACGGTGGCGTGCCCGGTGGTTCTGCGTGGCGCGCCGGTGCGTCTGCTGCGGCAACGCTCGATGTGGCCGTGCAAGGAAGGGCGCACCTGGGGCGTTCGCCGCAACGAAATCTGGGTCTCGCGTGGATGCGATGGCGAATTCGAGGTGGGCGCAGAAGACGGCTCCGGCTTCGTCGCGGTGCCGCGCATGGTCACCTGTGAATCGAAGAAAAGTGCGCGGCGCACCTGTGGCGTGTCGGTGGAACGCGCGGTGCGCCTTGGCCGGCAGATGTCCAAAACGCCATGCGTGGAGGGCCAGACCTGGGGCTGGAGCCGCGACGGGGTGTGGGTGAACGACGGCTGCCGCGCCGAGTTCATCGTCGACTGAGGGCAGGTGACACAACGTCGCGCGCGGTCGTCAGGTGGATAGACGACGCGCAATCGCCGCTGTGTACGAGTGGTACCTGCCGTCCGGGCAGCGGCCGCGCCCGCCTGCCGCCTGCACAGTGGTTTGGTCGGCCGCGCCAGGCCCGCGCGGTCGTGCAACGGCGCAGGCGCTGCGCGCGCCTTACAATGGACGCATGAACGACAGCGCCCATATCGATTACGCCCGCTACGACCACATCCGGCCACTGCTGTGGACCGGGGATGCCCTGGAATTGCTCGACCAACGCAAACTGCCCTTTGAAGTGGCGCATGTGCGGTGCGATAGCAGCGACGCGGTGGCCGAGGCGATCCATTCGCTGGCCGTGCGCGGTGCGCCGGCGATCGGCATCGCGGCCGGGTGGGGCGTGGTGCTGGCCGCGCGCGACATCGCAGCCGACGACGGCGCCGCCGCGCTGCAGAAGCTCGAGCCGGCGCTGCTGCGGCTCAACGCGGCGCGTCCGACCGCCGTCAACCTGGCCTGGGCGCTGATGCGCATGCGCCTGGTGCTGGGCGCGGCGGGCGCCGATTGGCGCGAGGTGATCGCGCGCGAGGCGCAGGCCATCGCCGATGAAGACCTGGCCGCCAACCGCCACATGGGCGCGCTTGGCGCCGCACTGATCGCACCGGGCAGCGGCGTGCTGACCCACTGCAACACCGGCTCGCTGGCCACCGCTGGCTTCGGCACCGCACTGGGCGTGATCCGCGCCGGCATGGCGCAACAGCGCATTGCCAAGGTGTTCGCCGGGGAAACGCGGCCGTGGCTGCAGGGCGCGCGCCTGACCGTGTGGGAGCTGCAGCAGGACGGTATCGACGCCACCCTGATCGCCGATTCGGCGGCCTCGCATCTGATGAAATCCGGCCTGGTGCAGTGGGTGATCGTCGGCGCCGATCGGATCTGCGCCAATGGCGATACCGCCAACAAGATCGGCACCTACCAGCTGGCAATCGCCGCGCGCCACCATGGCGTGAAGTTCATGGTGGTGGCGCCGTCGTCCACGGTGGATATGGCAACGGCCAGCGGGGACCAGATCGAGATCGAGCAGCGCGATCCTGGCGAGTTGTTCGGCGTGGGCGGGGTCAGGACGGTGGCCGACGGCATCCACGCCTGGAACCCGGTCTTCGACGTCACCCCGGGCGATCTGATCGACGCGATCGTCACCGAGCGCGGCGTCATCGAGCAACCGGACCCGGCGCGGATGCGGGCAGCCTTCGGCAGCTGAGCCCGGGGCCGGCCGGCAAGCTGTCAACGCCGTCAAAACTCCCTGCAAGTGCTTGTTTCTGGCTGGTAAAGCGGAGGCGTCGGGATGCCCTGCCGTGGTACAATCCGGCGCTTGAATCGATCGGCGGGAGCGTGGGGTCGGCAGCCTGATGCAAGGGCGCTCCCGACGCGGCTTTCCGGCTCGCCCGCCACCTCACTTACGGAACCCGAATGGCAGAAACCGCCAAGGAAATCATCCAGGTCAACCTGGAAGACGAGATGCGCAAGAGCTATCTCGATTACGCGATGAGCGTGATCGTGGGCCGCGCACTCCCCGATGCCCGTGATGGCCTCAAGCCTGTGCACCGGCGCGTGCTCTACGCGATGCACGAGCTGGGCGCACACAGCAACAAGGCCTACTTCAAGTCGGCGCGTATCGTCGGCGACGTCATCGGTAAATACCATCCTCACGGCGACCAGTCGGTGTACGACACGCTGGTGCGCATGGCGCAGCCGTTCTCGCTGCGTTACATGATGGTCGACGGTCAGGGTAACTTCGGTTCGGTCGACGGCGACTCCGCCGCGGCGATGCGATACACCGAGTCGCGCATGTCGCGGCTGGCGCATGAGCTGATGGCCGACATCGACAAGGAAACCGTCGACTTCCAGCCCAACTACGACGAGAAGGAACAGGAGCCGACGGTCATGCCGACCCGGTTCCCGAGCCTGCTGGTCAATGGCTCGGCAGGTATTGCGGTGGGCATGGCCACCAATATTCCGCCGCATAACCTGACCGAGGCGATCAACGCCTGCATCGCGCTGATCGACACGCCCGAGCTGGATGTCGAAGGCCTGATGGAATACATCCCCGGCCCGGACTTCCCCACCGCCGGCATCATCAACGGTACCTCCGGCATTGCGGCCGGCTACCGCACCGGCCGTGGCCGTGTACGCATCCGCGCCAAGGCCGATGTGGAAGTGGCCGACAACGGTCGCGAGGCGATCGTCGTTACCGAGATCCCGTACCAGGTCAACAAGGCGCGGCTGATCGAGAAGATCGCCGAGCTGGTCAAGGAAAAGAAGCTCGAAGGCATCAGCGAGCTGCGCGATGAGTCCGACAAGGACGGCATGCGCATCTACATCGAAGTCAAGCGCGGCGAATCTGCCGAGGTTGTGCTCAACAACCTGTATCAGCAGACCCAGATGGAGGCGGTGTTCGGCATCAACATGGTGGCGTTGATCGACGGCCGCCCGCAGTTGATGAACCTCAAGCAGATGCTGGAGGCGTTCATCCGCCACCGCCGCGAGGTGGTCACCCGTCGCACCATTTTCGAACTGCGCAAGGCGCGTGCGCGTGCGCACGTGCTGGAAGGCCTGACCGTTGCGTTGGCCAACATCGATGAAATGATCGAGTTGATCAAGACCTCGGCCAACCCGCAGGAAGCGCGCGAGCGCATGCTGGCCAAGACCTGGCAACCGGGTCTGGTGGGTGCGCTGCTGGGCGCGGCCGGCGCAGAAGCCTCCAAGCCGGAAGATCTGCCGCCGGGCGTGGGCCTGATCCAGGGCTTCTACCAGCTCAGCGAAGTGCAGGCCTCGCAGATCCTGGAAATGCGTCTGCATCGCCTGACCGGCTTGGAACAGGAAAAGCTGACCGACGAGTACAAGCAATTGCTCGGCGTCATCGAAGGCCTGATCCGCATCCTGGAGAACCCGGATGTGCTGTTGCAGGTGATCCGCGACGAGTTGATCAATATCCGCGAAGAATACGGCGATGAACGCCGCACCGAGATCCGTCACAGCGAAGAAGATCTGGACATCCTGGATCTGATCGCGCCGGAAGACGTGGTGGTGACGCTGTCGCATGCCGGGTATGCCAAGCGCCAGCCGGTGAGCGCGTATCGGGCGCAGCGCCGTGGTGGCCGTGGCCGCTCTGCCGCAGCGACCAAGGAAGAAGATTTCATCGACCAGCTGTGGTTGGTCAACACGCACGACACGCTGCTGACCTTCACCAGCAGCGGCAAGGTGTTCTGGTTGCCGGTGCATCAGTTGCCGGAAGCCGGCTCCAATGCGCGTGGCAGGCCGATCATCAACTGGATTCCGCTGGAATCGGGCGAGCGCGTGCAGGCGGTGCTGCCGGTGCGCGAATACGCCGACAACCGCTACGTGTTCTTCGCCACGCGCAACGGCACGGTCAAGAAGACGCCGTTGAGCGAATTCGCCTTCCGTCTGGCGCGCGGCAAGATCGCCATCAACCTGGACGAGGGCGACGCGCTGGTCGGTGTGGCCTTGACCGATGGTGACCGCGACGTGCTGCTGTTCGCTTCCAACGGCAAGACCGTGCGCTTTGGCGAATCCACCGTGCGTTCGATGGGCCGTACCGCCACCGGTGTGCGCGGTATCCGTCTGACCAAGGGCGAGGAAGTGGTCAGCCTGATCGTGGCCGAGCGTGCTGGCGGTGTCGAAGAAGAGATCGAAGGCGACGAGGTCGATGATGTGGTGGAAGCCACCGATGGCGGCGAGTCTGCCGTGATCGAGGTCGCCGACGACGGCAACGTGGCCTACATTTTGACGGCTACCGAGAACGGCTACGGCAAGCGCACCCCGCTGACCGAGTACCCGCGCAAGGGGCGTGGCACCCAGGGCGTGATCGGGATCCAGACCACCGAGCGCAACGGCAAACTGGTGCGTGCGGTGCTGTTGGGCGCCACCGACGAAGTGCTGCTGATTTCCGATGGCGGCACGCTGGTGCGTACGCGTGGTTCGGAGATCTCGCGCGTCGGCCGTAACACCCAGGGCGTCACGCTGATTCGCTTGTCCAAGGGCGAAAAGTTGCAGGCGGTGGAACGCCTGGATGCATCGCTGGATGACGTGGATGAGGGAGTGGACGAAGCAAGCGCAAGCGTGAGCGAAACGCCGCCGACCGACGCGTGAAAGCAGCGCTAACGCGACGCAGTTGACCAAAGACGCCGGTGAAAACCGGCGTTTTTTTATTGCTCGAAGTTTTTGGATCGCCCCGCTTTATGGCGAGCGCTGACATCTGCAACGCAGTGTCTTCATGCGTTCGCCGCAAAGATCGCGACTCTTTCACTGACACGGGTCGAAGGTTGTGGGTGGTGCGGCGGCGTTGCGTCGCCGCCGAGTCGAAGAGGAACAACGGATGACGATTCTGGATCGTCCTTCCGGTCGCGGCCATTGGGCGCTGGCGACCTTGGGAGGCGTGATTGCACTACTGGGCGCGGTGCTGCTTGCCGGTGGCGTGTGGCTGGCTGCGTTGGGTGGCTCCTGGTATTACGCACCGGCCGGTGCGGCGATGCTCGTCGCCGGCGTGCTGCTGTCTCGTGGCCGCAATGCGGGCGCCTGGTGGTTTGCTGGCGTGGTGGTGGTTTCGTTGCTGTGGACGTGGTGGGAATCAGGCAGCGATTACTGGCGCTGGGTGCCGCGTCTGGGCCTGATTGTCGGCCTGGCATTGGTGCTCGCCCTGCTACTGCCAAAATTGCAGCGCCGCGTGTCGCGCACGGTATCGCGCAGCCTGGCCGGTGCGCTGGCGGTGGTATTTGTGGTGGCGTTCGCGTTGGCGTTCATGCCGCATGGCGTGACTGAGGCCGATGGCGCGCTGGCGCATGCGGCAGGCGTGCTCGGTGGCGTGGTCAACCGCGACGCATCCGCCCCGGTTGCGGCGTCCGGCGCGCAGCCAGCCAATGCACCTGCCGACGGCGATTGGGCCGCGTACGGACGCAGCCAGGCCGGCCAACGCTATTCGCCGCTGCAGCAGATCAATCGCGACAATGTGGCGCAGCTGCAGCAAGCCTGGCTTTTCCACACCGGCGATCTGCCGAACAAGCGCTGGGGTGCGGAAACCACGCCGCTGAAGGTGGGCGACAGCCTGTATCTGTGCACTGCGCGCAACCAGGTGATTGCGCTGGATGCCGCCAGCGGCAAGCAGCGCTGGCGCTACGATCCCAAGGTCAAGGACGAGGCGATCCCGTACACGGCGGCATGCCGTGGCGTCTCGTATTACGAAGTGCCGGCCGCTGCCAACGCTGCGGATGCTGGAGTAACGGCAGCGCTATGCCGCACGCGCGTGATCGAAGGCACGCTCGATGGGCGCTTGATTGCGCTGGACGCGCGCAGCGGCACGCCGTGCCCGGATTTCGGCAGCAACGGTCAGGTGGATATCACCGTCGGTATGGGCGAGACGCCGCCTGGCTATGTGTCGATCAATTCGCCGCCGGCCATCGTGCGCGGCGTGGTGGTCACCGGGCATCAGGTGCTCGACGGGCAGAAGCGTTACGAGCCCTCCGGCGTGATCGAAGGCTTCGACGCGGTGACCGGCAAGTTGCGTTGGGCCTGGGACATGACGCATCCGGAATGGAACGGCGCACCGCCGCCGGGCCAGAGCTGGACGCGCGGCACGCCCAATATGTGGACCACCGCTGCCGCCGATGAGCAGCTGGGCTACGTGTACCTGCCGATGGGCAATTCCACCGCCGATTACTGGAGCAGTTCGCGCACGCCGCAGGAGAACCGTTACGCGACCTCGCTGGTGGCGCTGGATGTCGCCACCGGCAAGCCGGTATGGAATTTCCAGACCACGCACATCGATGCATGGGACTACGACCTGGGCTCGCAGCCGAGTCTGATCGACTTCCCCAAGGACGGCGTCAACGTGCCGGCGGTGCTGTTGCCAAGCAAGCAGGGCGAGCTGTACGTGCTGGATCGGCGTACCGGCAAGCCGCTGGTGGGCGTGGAAGAGCGTACGGTGCCAGGCGGTGGCGTGGAGCCGCAGATGCGTGTCAAGACGCAGCCGTTCTCGCTGTATCACACGTTGCGCAAGCCGGACCTGACCGAGCGCGACATGTGGGGCATGACCCCGATCGACCAGCTGGTTTGCCGGATCCAGTTTCGCAAGGCCAGTTACAAGGGCATTTACACGCCGCCGGAAGCGGACCGGCATTCGATCGAGTACCCCGGTTACAACGGCGGTTCGGATTGGGGCAGCGTGGCGGTGGATCCGCACCGCGGTGTGATCGTGGTCAACTACAACGACATGCCCAACTACAACCTGCTGGTGCCGCGCGCCAAGGCCGACAAGCTGGGCTGGGCACCGCGCGATGAAGTGCGTGGCGATGCGGGCGGTGCGGAAGGCGCGGGCGACCCGCAGGCGGGCACCCCGTATGCGATCAACGTCAATGCCGGCTGGCGGCTGCCGTTTACCAAATTGCTGTGCAAGGAACCGCCGTATGGCGGGATCCGCGCCATCGAGCTGGCCAGCGGCAAGACGCTGTGGGACCGCCCCTTCGGCAGTGCGCGCGGCAATGGCCCGTTCGGCATCCGTTCCGGCCTGCCGATCGACATCGGTACACCGAACAACGGTGGCGCGGTGGTGACGGCAAGCGGTTTGATCTTCATTGCCGCCGCCACCGACGACCTGATCCGCGCGATCGATCTGGCCACCGGCAAGGAGCTGTGGCATGCCAAGTTGCCGGCCGGCGGCCAGGCCAACCCGATGGTGTACGAATACGGTGGCCGCGAGTATCTGGTCATCATGGCCGGCGGGCACCACTTCATGGAGACCCCGGCAGGCGATGCGGTGATCGCCTACGCGATACCGCAGAAAACCCAGTGATTTCGGAGACGAGCGAGATCGGCTGCTAAAGCGGCACGCAAACGCCCGTATAGACGCCATGCCACATGGCTCGTGTCTGGAATCGGAGAGTGCCAATGCAGATAGCCATCTTGATTTCGGACGCGAGTCGTCTGCCGACAGCGAACGATGGATCGCACCATTCGTCAGGTGCTCAGGAACGTTGAAGCATGAAAAAAGCGCACCGCAAGCGGTGCGCTTTTTCTCTGAGGAATATCGCGGGTAAGCGCTCAGCTACCTCGGCAAGACAACGCTAATGCGCCCAGCGCTTGCCCGCATGATGCATCAGGCCGCACGCTTTCCCGATTCCCGAATCCCGATTCCCGAATCCCGAATCCCGATTCCCGATTCCCGAATCCCGAATCCCGAATCCCGAATCCCGAATCCCGAATCATCCGACGTTCGCCGCCACCTCATCGTCCTGCACCGCATCGCGCACATCCTGTGCCAGCGTCGCCTTGACGATGATCGAGCGGATCGCATCGGTGGCCTCGGACAGCGGCACATCGTTGCTCAGGCGCTGGAAGGTGTCGCGGCTGTTGTAGCCTGAGCCATCCTTCAGGTAATGCTCGTACATCGACAACAGGTCCTGGCAGGCCGTGATCAGTGCAGCGACATTGCCACGCACCAGTGCGTGACCGATCTGATCGAAACTGTGCAGGCAATCGGCAAGCCAATGCAGGTCGTAGCGCGCGGTGGTCGGCTCGGGGGCGTTGTGGCCGCGGCTGTAGGCGCTGTAGCGACGCAGGCTACGTGCCACGCGCGCCACATGCGCGAACAGCGTGCCGATCTCGCTGGCGATATCCAGCCGCTGCACCAACACCATGGGAATCACCTGGCCGGCAGCGGCCGCCTGCTGCTCGGAGGCATTCTGCTCGTGCTGTTCCAGCGATTGCTTGAGCATGGCATAGCTACGCTGCAGCGATTCCAGTTCCAGCGTGGTGGCCGCCGCACGCGCCTTCCATTGCGACAGCGCCGCCTGATAGCGGCCAAGGCTGTCCTGCGTGCTGGCAAGCTCGCCGGATTCGGCACGCAGCTGGCGGCCACGCACGAACGCCAGCCCGGTAGCGATCAGCGCCCAGAGTGCGAATGCAGGCACCAGGTAGATCAGGATGCCCATGGGGATTCCTCGAAACGTTGCATATCTTGTCGGCCTGCAACGCGCAGACTTGAGGCTGATCCTGGGCGCATGCCCCGATTCGGGACGTCGTGCTCAGACACGGCAACGCCATGTTGCCGGCGCACAGGATCTGAGGTGGCGAATGGCAGCCGGAAGAGGCCCGACAGCGGGCCACTGCGGGGTAAGGGAATGCACGAAGAGGGCTGGCGGGAGCGGCCCGGACGATGCAGCGGCGCCCCCAAGCGCGCTGTTTGGCTGGGTCAGCGCACAATCCCCGGCAAATCCAGCCCTTTTTCCTTTGCGCAATCGGTTGCAATGGCGTAACCGGCATCGGCGTGGCGCATCACGCCGGTGGCCGGGTCGTTCCAGAGCACGCGTTCCAGGCGTCTGTCGGCGGCCTGGCTGCCGTCGCAGACGATGACCATGCCGGCGTGCTGGGAGAAGCCCATGCCGACCCCGCCGCCGTGGTGCAGCGATACCCAGGTGGCGCCGCTGGCGGTGTTGAGCAGGGCATTGAGCAGCGGCCAGTCGGAGACCGCGTCCGAGCCGTCGGCCATCGCTTCGGTTTCGCGATTGGGCGAGGCCACGCTGCCCGAATCCAGATGGTCGCGGCCGATCACCACCGGCGCCTTCAGCTCGCCGCTGCGGACCATGGCATTGAAGGCCAGTCCGAGCCGATGGCGGTCGCCCACGCCCACCCAGCAGATGCGCGCAGGCAATCCCTGGAAGGCGATCTTTTCGGCCGCCATGTCGAGCCAGCGATGCAGGTGCGCGTCGTCGGGGATGAGTTCCTTGACCTTGGCGTCGGTCTTGGCGATGTCGTCCGGGTCGCCGCTGAGCGCGACCCAGCGGAACGGGCCAATACCGCGACAGAACAGCGGGCGGATGTAGGCAGGCACGAAGCCGGGGAAATCGAACGCGTCGTCGACGCCGGCCTCCAGCGCCATCTGGCGCAGGTTGTTGCCGTAATCCACGGTAGGCACGCCCAGTGCGTGGAAGGCGAGCATGGCGCGGATGTGGTTGGCCATCGAATCGCGCGCCGCCGCTTCCACTTCCTTGGGCGCGCTCATGCGCTTTGCGTCCCACTCTTCCACGCTCCAGCCCTGCGGCAGGTAGCCGTTGATCGGGTCGTGTGCAGACGTCTGGTCGGTCAACAGATCCGGCTTGATCCCGCGCAGCAGCAGTTCGTCCAGCACGTCGGCGACATTGCCGAGCAGGCCGACCGACAGTGGCTTCCTCGCGGTGCACGACTCTTCGATCAGGCGCAATGCGTCATCCAGCGAATCGGTCCACGTGTCCAGATACCCGGTGCGCAGGCGCATGTCGATGCTGGAGCGGCGGCATTCCACGGCCAGGCACGAGGCGCCGGCCATCACCGCCGCCAACGGTTGCGCGCCGCCCATGCCGCCGAGGCCGCCGGTGAACAGCCACTTGCCGGCCAGGTTGCCGGCATAGTGCTGGCGGCCCATTTCCACGAAGGTTTCGTACGTGCCCTGCACGATGCCTTGCGCACCGATGTAGATCCAGCTGCCTGCGGTCATCTGGCCGTACATGGCCAGGCCCTTTTTATCCAGTGCGTTGAAGTGGTCCCAGTTGGCCCAGCGCGGCACCAGGTTGGAGTTGGCGATCAACACGCGCGGCGCATCGGCATGGGTGCGGAACACGCCCACCGGTTTGCCGGATTGCACCAGCAGGGTCTGGTCCTCGTCCAGACGCGTGAGCGCAGCAACGATCGCGTCGAAGGATTCCCAGTCGCGCGCGGCGCGGCCAATACCGCCATAGACCACCAGTTCCTGCGGGCGCTCGGCCACGTCCGGGTCCAGGTTGTTCATCAACATGCGCAGCGGCGCTTCGGTGAGCCAGCTCTTGGCGGTGAGCGTGGTGCCGGTGGCGGCGCGGATGACGCGGGTTGCATCGTGACGGGTCATGCCGGGTTCCTTGCAATCAGCGGTTGGCCGCAGGCGGCGCGGTGTCGGAAGAGGGCGCGTTGGCGAAGTGCAGGCAGGCCTGCAGCACGTGGCGCAGTACCGCGCGCAGCGCCACGGCGTGTACCGGCTGCCACGGCGTTGGCCAGTTGTCGGGGGTGAGGCTGTCGGGCTCTCGCATATAGCCGCGGCAGGCCAGTTCCATCTGCAAGGTGTGTACGCCGTGCTCGGGCTGCGCGTAGTGGCGGGTGATCCAGCCGCCCTTGAAACGGCCGTTGCGCACCGTGCTGGAGCCGCTGCTGCGGCACAGGCGCTCCACTGCATCGACCAGGCGCCGGTCGCAGCTGCGGTCCTCGTTGCTGCCGATATTGAATTGCGGCAATTGGCCATCGAACAGATGCGGGATGAACGAGCGGATCGAATGCGCGTCGTAGACCACGATCTTTGCGTGCTGCGCGCGCAGGCGCGCAATTTCCTCGGCAAGCGCGGCATGGTACGGGTCGAACCAGCGCATGCGACGCAACGCGATCTGCGCCTGATCCGGCGCCGCACCATCGGCATACAGCGGCTGATTGTCGAAGGTGGTGAGCGGGCACAGACCGGTGGTGTTCTGGCCCGGATACAGCGAGGCCCCGCTCGGGTCGCGATTGACGTCGATGACCGAGCGCGAGATGGCGGTGCGCAGCGTGGTGGCGCCCAGCCCCTGCGCGAAGTCGTAAAGCTGGTGTACCCACCAGTCGGTATCGCGGCGCGCCAGCCACGGCGACACGAACTGGTCAGCCAGGTCCTCCGGCAACTCGGTGCCGGTATGCGGAAAACTGATGATCAACGGCGCGTCGCCGCGGTGCAGTTCCAGCCAGTCGGGCAGTGCGTTCATCGCTGCGCTCCATGCGTGCGTGCTGCCAGCGTGGGGCAAGCGTTGCGCAGCTGTGCGTTGCCGATGCGTCGGGTGCGCGGTGCCGCGTCATCGTCTGGGCGTGCGCTTGATGAGGTCGCGAAAGACCGCAGTTGCGACCGGGACGATGCAGGTATCGATTCGCTGCATAAGCGCTGCCCACTCATACGTCCTGCTCCACACCCGGCAACGGGACCGCCACTGCCTGCGCCAGCGCGCCCGAGCGCACCAACGCGCTGGCAGCCAGCATATCCGGATGAAAATAACGGTCGTCCTGCAACGTGGGCACCTGTGCGCGCAACAGGGCACGCGCCGCTTCCAGCGCAGTGCTGGAGCGAAGTGGCGCATGGAAGTCGCAGCCTTGCACTGCGGCCAGCAGCTCGATGCCGATCACGTGCGCGGCGTTCTCGGCCATCGCCAGCAGGCGCCGTGCGCCGTGCGCGGCCATCGAGACGTGATCTTCCTGATTGGCCGAGGTCGGGATCGAATCGACACTGGCCGGATACGCGCGCTGTTTGTTTTCCGACACCAGCGCGGCGGCGGTCACCTGGGGAATCATGAAGCCGGAGTTCAAGCCCGGGCGCGGTGTGAGAAAGGCGGGCAGGCCGGACAGCGCCGGGTCGACCAGCATCGCGGTGCGGCGTTCGCTGATCGAGCCGATTTCGCAGACCGCCATCGCCAGCATGTCCGCGGCAAAGGCGACCGGCTCGGCGTGGAAATTGCCGCCAGACAGCGCTTCGCTGGTATCGCTGAAGACCAGTGGGTTATCGGACACGCCGTTGGCTTCGATCTCCAAGGTGCGCGCGGCCTGACGCATCACATCCAGCGCCGCGCCCATCACCTGCGGCTGGCAGCGCAGGCAATACGGGTCCTGCACGCGCACATCGCCAAGCCGATGCGATTCGCGAATGGCCGAATCGGCCATCAGGGCGCGCAACGCCGCAGCGGTGGCGATCTGTCCCGGCTGCCCGCGCAATGCGTGGATGCGCGCATCGAAGGGCGTATCCGAGCCCTTGGCCGCTTCCACCGACAACGCACCGGTGACCAGCGCGGCCTGCAATATGGTTTCGATCTCGAATAGACCGGCCAGGGCGCAGGCGGTGGAAAACTGGGTGCCGTTGAGCAGGGCCAACCCTTCCTTTGCGCCCAGCACGCGCGGTCGCAGTTGCGCATGTGCAAGCGCGTCGGCAGCAGGCAGACGCTGCGCGCCGACGAAGGCCTCGCCAATGCCGATCATCACCGCGGCCAGATGCGACAGCGGTGCCAGATCGCCGGAAGCGCCCACCGAGCCTTGGCACGGCACCACCGGCGTGATGCCGGCGCGCAGCATCGCGTCCAGCAGTGCCAGCGTGTCCGGCTGCACGCCGGACGCGCCCTGGGCCAGGCTGGTGAGCTTGAGTGCCATCATCAGCCGCACCACCGGCACCGGCGTGGGCTCGCCCACACCTGCCGCATGCGAGAGCACGATATTGCGCTGCAGCGCCTGCAGATCCTCGCGCTCGATACGCACGCTGGCCAGCTTGCCGAAGCCGGTGTTGACGCCATACACCGGCTCGCCACGCGCCACGATGGCCTCCACCGTTTGCGCGCTGCGCAGCACCGCGGCAGCGCATGCATCATCCAGTGCCACTTCGGCACCGCGATACAGCGCACGCCATTGCGCCAGCGTGATCTGGCCGGGTTGCAAGACAACAGAAATACTCATGACGACTCCGGAGTCAGCACAGATGCCCGCGCCAGACGCGGGCATGAAGAGGATTGAAGCCCATGCGATAGACCAGATCGGCCGGCGCATCGATGTTCCAGATCGCCAGGTCGCAGTCCATGCCGGCGCGCAACTGGCCCAGGCGCTCGCTGCGCCCGAGCGCACGCGCAGCCTCGCGGGTGAACCCGGCGATGCATTCGTCCACGGTCATGCGGAACAACGTCGCCGCCATGTTCATCGCCAGCAGCGGGCTTGTCAGTGGCGAGGTGCCCGGGTTGCAGTCGGTGGCCAGCGCCAGCGGCACGCCGGCCGTGCGCAGCGCGGCGATCGGTGGCAGCTGGGTATCGCGGGTGAAGTAGAACGCGCCTGGCAACAGCACTGCCACCGTGCCGGCAGTGGCCATCGCCGCAACGCCGGCCTGGTCCAGGTACTCGATGTGATCGGCCGACAACGCGCCGTAGCGTGCGGCCAGTTCGGCGCCGTGCTGGTTGCTCAATTGTTCGGCGTGGATCTTGATGCGCAAACCATGCGCTTGCGCCGCGATGAAGACCTGTTCGGCCTGCGCCTGCGAGAACGCCAGATGCTCGCAGAACACGTCCACGGCCTCGGCAAGCCCTTGCGCTGCGATCGCCGGAATCATCTGCGTGCAGACCTGGTCGATGTAGTGCTGCGCCTGCCCGCCAGGCGGCACGGCATGCGCGCCCAGGAAGGTCGGCACCACTTCAACGTTGCGCAGCGCGGCGAGCTGGCGCGCCACGCGCAGCTGCTTGATTTCATCGTCCAGCGTGAGCCCGTAGCCGGACTTGATTTCCAGCGTGGTCACGCCTTCGGCCAGCATCGCATCCAGGCGCGGCAGGCTGGCGGCCAACAGTGCTGCATCGTCGGCGGCGCGGGTGGCGCGCACCGTTGCCACGATGCCGCCGCCGGCTGCGGCGATGTCGGCATAGCTGGCGCCGCGCAGGCGCTGCTCGAACTCATTGGCCCGATTGCCGGCATACACCAGATGCGTGTGGCAATCGATCAGGCCGGGGCTGATCCAGCGGCGCTGGCAGTCGTGCGCACTGTCCGGCTGCAGAGCGGGCGCCTGTGCGGCCGCGCCGGCATAGACGATATGGCCGTGCCGGCAGGCGACGATGCCATCGTCCACGATGCCCAGGCCGCCAGCGGCCGCATCCAGGGTCATCAGTTGCGCGTTGTGCCACAGAACGTCGCAATGCATGGCGCAGGCTCGTGGTGTCTGATATGTATATACAATAGATTCGGCGAGCGAGGGTGTCCAGTGGCAGATCAACAGATGCAGGTGTTCTGGGCCGCCCGGGCATTGTTGCCCGACGGCTGGGCGAGCGGCGTTCGGATCGAGGTCGTGCAGGGCCGCATCGGCGCGGTGCAGGTCGATGCACCTGCTGCCCTCACCGACACGCGTTGCGACGTCGTGTTGCCTGGCCTGGGCAACCTGCATAGCCATGCCTTTCAGCGCGGCATGGCGGGGTTGACCGAAGTCGGCGGGCGCAGCGGCGACAGCTTCTGGAGCTGGCGCGAACTGATGTACCGCTTCGTCGACCGGCTCGACCCGGACAGCCTGCAGGCGATCGCCGAGCAGGCCTATGTGGAAATGCTCGAAAGCGGCTTCACCCGGGTCGGCGAATTCCATTACCTGCACCACGCGGCGAGCGGTGCGCCGTATGCGCAGGCCGGCGAAATGTCAGAGCGCATTGCCGCTGCTGCCGCCAGCACCGGCATCGGACTCAGCCTGTTGCCGGTGTTCTATGCGCACTCGGATTTCGGTGGTGCTGCCCCCAGCCCGGCGCAACGCCGTCTGATTCACGACGTCGACGGCTTCGCGCGCTTGCTGGACGACTGCAGACACAGCCTGAAAGCGCTGCCGGACGCGGTGCTCGGGCTGGCGCCGCACAGCCTGCGCGCGGTCACTCCGCAGCAACTGGCGGCGCTGGTGCCGCTAACCGATGGCCCCATCCATCTGCATATCGCCGAGCAACAGCGTGAAGTGGACGCCTGCCTGGCCTGGTCCAGGCAGCGCCCGGTGCAGTGGCTGCTGGCCAACGCGCCGGTGGATGCGCGCTGGTGCCTGGTGCACGCCACGCATGTGGATGCGCGCGAATTGCAGGCGATTGTTACCAGCGGCGCGGTGGTCGGGCTGTGCCCGATCACCGAGGCGAACCTGGGCGATGGCGTGTTCCCGATGCAGGCCTTTGCTGCTGCGGGCGGGAGTTTTGGAGTGGGTTCGGATTCGAATGTGCTGATCGATGCGGCCGAAGAACTGCGCCTGCTCGAGTACGGCCAGCGCCTGACGCTGCAGGCGCGCAATGTATTGGCACAAGGGCCAGTCTCCAGCGGGCGTTGGCTCTACGGTCAGGCCGGCATCGGTGCCGCGCAGGCGCTGGGCGTGGCGCACACCGGTATCCGTACCGGCGCAGCGGCCGATCTGATCGAACTGGACACCGCGCATCCGGCCTTGCTGGCGCGCAGCGACGACGCCTTGCTGGACAGCTGGCTGTTTGCCGCGCGGGCCACCGCGGTGCGCAACGTCTGGCGCGGTGGGCGCTGGGTGGTGCGCAACGGGCAGCATGTCGACCGCGCCCGTATCGCCACACGGTTTGCCGCGGTGTTGCGCAGCCTGCTGGGCCAGTGATATTGGCCATCGCACGGTGGCAAGAGTGGCCAGGTGGATGCCCAACGGTGCGCAGAAGTCGTGGTGTACGCTTACACCTGCCGATGACGGGCCCCGGCCGCACCGCCAGTGGCTGCGCCTGAGCCGCTTCAAACGGATGCGCGCGCAGTGCTGGCTCCTGGAGCCGCTGCAGAGACAGCAGCGGCGGCGGTGCAGGTGCATGCAATGCCCCCGTCCATGCAGCGTGCATGGTGCATGCCGCAACGTGCTGCTGGCGCACGCTGCCGACCATGTGGCATGCCGATTGAATAGCCGCTCTTTCCGGAGACCCGCGCTTTGAACGCCATCACCACCATCGTGCCTGGCACCTTGCATCAGCGCATCCGCCAGGATCTGGAACAACGCATCCATAGCGGCGACTGGCCGCCCGGGCACCGCGTGCCGCCCGAGCACGAGTTGATGGCGCAGTACGGCTGCTCGCGCATGACCGTGAACAAGGTGCTCGGCCTGCTGGCCGATGCCGGCATGATCGAACGCCGCCGCCGTACCGGTTCGTTCGTGGCACGGCAGCACCCGCATCTGGAACAGGTGGCGCTTTCGATCCCGGACATCGAAGTGGAAATGACCACGCGCGGCCATGCGTACCGGTTCTCTTTGTTGTCGCGGCAGCTGCGCAACGTGCGGCAGCGCGTGCCGCAGGAACGTGCGCTGGGCAGCACCGGCAAGGTACTGGAATTGCAGAGCGTGCACCTGGCCGACGGCCGCCCGTTTGCGCTGGAGCACCGCGTGATCGATATCGGCACCGTGCCCGACGCATTGGACCAGCCGTTCACGGAGGTCGCGCCGGGCAGCTGGCTACTGCGCAACGTGCCATGGACGCGCGCCGAGCACCGCATCAGCGCTGCCAGTGCCGACGCCGCGCAGGCCGAGCAGCTCCAGGCGGACGATGGCGCGGCCTGCCTGGTGATCGACCGCCACACCTGGCGCGGCGACCTGCCGGTCACCTACGTGCGCCAGATGTTTCTAGGCGGGTCGTACGATCTGGTGGCGCGGTTCGCGCCGGGGCTGCGCTGAGGTGACGTCGGCAGGCGACGGACGCGCTACCGCAGCGTTCAAGTTGCCGGCGATTGTTGGCTGCACGGTTATCGGCCGTATCGAAGTCGCACGCCAAGATGGCGGCGACTGCGCTTCACGATCAGGTGCCCGGCTGAGCAGGCCAAGCCACGCGGCACCATGACAGCCGCCAACGCGCCAGGATCAGATCGTGCTGCACTGACGCCAGCGCACCGGCTCGGCGGTGCCGGGGCGCGGGTTGAGCTGCACGCGCACCGTGCGCAGGTAGGGGTGGCGTTCCAGCTCGCGGCAAATCAGCGGCCATGCCGCGCTGTCTTCCACCGTCCGGTCCACTACCAGGGTCGCCTGGGTCAGCCAGATGCCGCGCACCAGCCCCGGGGTCTGCGCCAGCGCCTTGGAGACCTCGCGCTGATAGCCCTGAATGGTGGCCGCATCCGGTTCTGCGCCTGGTGCCGGCGCTGCCGCGGGCGCCGCAGTGGGTGAAGGCCCCGGCTGAGCGGTACTGGCGGAAGGCGTAGCCGCAGCAATCACGCGAGCCGGTGCGGGAACAGGTGAAGACACCGCAGTGCGCGGCGTAGCCGGCGTCGGAGCCGGCGGGCGCAGCGTCAGCACCGCCATGACTGCCAGCGTCGCCAGCGCGGCACCGGCGATGATGCTGTGGCGGATCGCGCGGCGGCGCGCCGCACCGACCACGCCGGCTTCCACGTCGCCAGGCAGATAAGGTTTGAGCAGCGGCCACAGACGCACACCGTCCAGCACTTCGATCGATTGTTTCTCCGCGGCGGCGATACCTTCGCGCTCCATGCGGCCTTCGGTGACCATCACGCCGCCGTTGGCGCCGGCCAGCCGCGCCATCGCACCGAGCTCGTTCACTGCCGCCACGCCGATGCGATAACCGCGCCCGTGCTTGCAGGCCACCAGCCGGGTGCCGTGCTCGGTCTGCATCATGAAATCGGCGGTGGGCAGGCCATCCTGCGGCAACTGCGTGGGCTGCCATCCGCGTTGATCCTGTAGAACGCGCAGCACCACGGCGGAAAAATCGCGCCAGTGCATGATGGCCAGCGCACGGACGCCTTCATGCACTTCATTGGCGCGTCGTCGCACTAGCCAAAGATAGGCAGACACGGCCAGCCAGAGCAGCAGTGCAGCCACGGGCGCCAGAATCCAGGAAGGCATGAGCATCAAGCAATGGCGCGTATAACGAATCGTGCGTGTAGAAGAATCCTTCGCGAAAGATTCGTCAATGGATCATGCGCGGCGATGTCGCGAGCCGTGATCCAGATAGCGAAAGACCCGCCAGTCCGAAGCCGTGAGGGGAGGGGAGCAAACGGACTTCGTAACGCAGGACTGGCGGGTCCTCCCCGATTGTCTAAAAAATCATGCTGCTTTGCAACATCGGGGCATAGGGCTGCTTCGAAGCGCTAAGGTCCTGATTTCAAAGGCTATGCGGACCCGGCTCGCCTCCTGGCTGCACGTCGAACCATCGCCAATGCCGGGCTGCCGCTTCGGCAAACGCACCACAGGGCAATTGCCCGCACCCGGTCAGGTGGCGCAGCCGGTGACACCGATCGAGTGGCTGGGGCTACCACGCTGGCACGCATGTCGCAGCGTAGTCTGCGCACCTGCACCTGCACCTGCACCTGCACCTGCGTCAGCGATGACTGTACTCACCGTCTCGGGCGACAACCGCGCTGTCCCATGACAGCGCGGTCGCTTTCACCGCTGCGCTTATTCCGGGTCGAACGCACCGGGGGTGCCGGACGACGATGCCGCCCCGGCACCCGCGCCGCCACCGGTCGTCTCGCTGGCAGCCTGCGCCGCCTGGTTGGCGGTGCGGTTGGCACGCTTGGTGGCGGCCGTATTTGCGCGGACCTGGGCCTTCAGCGACTCGACCTCGCGCCGCAGGTTTTCCAATTCTTCCTGCTCGGGAATGTTGAGCGTGCGCAGGACACCCTTCACGCGTTCGTCGAAGGCCTTGCCCAGTTTGTCCCAGCCGCGCACCGCGGTATCGCGTGCCTGCTCGAACTGGGTTTCCACCTCTTCGCGCAATTCATCCACGCTCTCCGCCGCCCTGCGCTGACCGGTGCGCTCATACGCGGCGCCTTCGCGCACCAGCGAGTCGAACAGCTTGCTGCCTTCGTTCTGCACGCGCCCGAGCGCGCCCAGGCCGGCAAGCCACACGGTCTGAGCCGATTCGCCAAGCCGGCGCGAGATCTGTTCCGCCTGCGCCTGGAAGCCCTGGGCCGCGTTGCCGCGGTTACCGTTCTGATCGTATCCGGTCGTCATGCGATGCTCCTGTAGGTTGCCAACGTGACATTGCGTTCACCCTAGTGCCGACCCTGCATCGGGCAGGTGAAGCAGTGCCCGATCAGACGTACTGAAAGCATCTACCCGCACGCGCCCGAGCAGGTGACTTGACGCTGAAGCAGCGCAGCGCCGACCGCACGATCAGGCGAGTTTTTCGGCCAGCAGGCGCCGGATTTCCGATTCCACCATCGGCTGGACGGCCGACAGCAAAAAGCCGAGCTCGGCGGTGACGTGCACTTGCTGCGGCAGCAGCGCGATCGCCCCGTCCACGCCGGCACGTGCGATGCGCAAGGTATCGCCTTCCCAATGCGACGCGACGCCGTAGCGGTCGGTCAGCTTGCGCGCCGCCTCGTCGATGGCCGCGCGGGCCTGGGCCGGCGTCAAGGAATGGTCGTGGCGGATATCGATGCTGGACATGGGTGCGATGGGTCATGCGAAAAGTGAGGGCGCATTGTGCGCATGTGCGGGCCGGGCTCCAAGTGCGGCCACGCGTGGCGTTGCTGTCGATGTCAGACACGCGGGTCTGCGAGCTGCTGCCGCGGCGCCTGCTCAGCCGATGGCAGCGCGATCCTGCGCGCGCTCGGCAGCGAGCCAGCAGCTCCGATCACCCCTGGATGGCCGCGCATTGGGGGCAAACCTGCTAGGCTGCGGCGGGTGCGCGACCTGCAAGTTCATTTCACCCACCGGCAGCAGCCGGATCATTCCCTCAAGCCCGGCGTCCACCGGATCGTCCGTCATGCCTCCGGCAGCGTGCGGGTGGTCGGCGATGCGCAGGGCGCATTGCTGTTGGCGCAGTTCTGCCTGGACCAACGCGGCCTGTGGCTGCAGGTAGCCAACGGAATCCGCGGTATTCATGTCAATGGGCGTCCGGTGCGTCGCATGGCGTTGCTGCGTGCGGGCGATGCGATCTATGCCGATGGCGTGGAAATGCTGTTGCGCAGTGCCCCGTCCAGTGCGCCGGCCAACGATATCCACGACGACACGGCCAGTCTCGGCGAGGTCTGCCTGCTGTTGCGCGGCATAGGCGGGCGCCATCACGGTCGCAGTTTTACCCTGGATCGCGCGCGTCTGGTCGGCAGCGATGCCGCCGCCGATATCGTCATCGACGACCCGGCATTCGCGGCGCAGCACGCCCGTCTGGAACGGCACGGCGACCGTGTCCTGATCCGCGATCTGGGTTCGGAAGAGGGGAGCTGGATCAATGGCGTCCAGGTGCGCGACGGCTGGCTGCAGGCTGGCGATCAGGTCGTCTTCGATGCGCGTCACCGCTTCGTGGTGGAAGTGCCGCGGACGCACCACAGCACCACCTGGGATCTGCCCGATACCGAGCCCCTGCCGCCGCCGCGCGCCGTTGCGGAGCCGACGCGCGCACCGGTGAAGGTGGCACGCTGGCCCTGGTTGCTGCTCAGCGCGGTGTTGCTGGCGGCGGCGTTGAGCGCCTTGCTGTGGTTCGGCGCGCGCTGAGTTTTTTCCAGACGCGCCAGCCCAGCAACACCGCAAGAATGCCGGCGTACAAGGCCGGCTCGCGGATATCGGATTTCACCAGCCACCAGAAGTGCAGCACGGCCAGCAGGCCGACCGGGTAGATCAGCATGTGCAGGCGGCCCCAGTTGCGCTTGAGCCGACGCATCCACCCCTGGGTGGAGGTGATCGCCAGCGGCATCAGCAACAACCACGCCGCAAACCCCACCGTGATGTAGGGGCGTTTGAGGATCTCCTCGAAAATCTGCGTCCAGAAGCCGCGCAGGTCCAACGTGAGGTAGGCCGCCAGGTGCACGGTGGCGTAGAAGAACGCGTACAGGCCCAGCATGCGGCGGAAGCGGATCACCACTGCCTGCCCGGTGAGTTGGCGCAACGGCGTGATCGCCAACGTGATCAGCAAGAAGCGCAGCGCCCACAGCCCGGTGCGGTGTTCGATCTCGGCCACCGGGTCGGCGCCCAGCGCGTCGCTGCCGCTTTGCCACACCTGCCAGAATTGCCAGCCGAGCAGGGCGATGGGCGCCAGCGCCGCGGCATGCACCAGCGTCTTGGCAGCGATCACGGACGTGGATGTCTTGGCCATGCGAACTCGAAGAAGGAACGATGCTGAAGCGTAGGAGCGCGCCCGGGCGCGACTGGCTTTGTTGGTCATGCCCGTCGCGCCCGGGTGCGCTCCTACGCCGGGTCGGTGCCAGATTGTGTGTTGCCTAAAACCACTTCTTCAGATCCATGCCCGCATACAACGAAGCGACCTGATCGGCATACCCGTTGAAGGGCTTTGTCGCGATGCGCTCGGCAAACAGCTTGCTGGCGGTGCCGGCAATGCGGCGTTCGGTCTTCTGGCTCCAGCGCGGGTGGTCTACCGCTGGATTGACGTTGGAAAAGAAGCCGTATTCGGAAGGTTGCAGATCGTGCCAGGCGGTCTCGGGCATTTTTTCGACGAAACGGATTTCCACGATCGATTTGATGCTCTTGAAGCCGTACTTCCACGGCACCACCAGGCGCAATGGTGCGCCGTTCTGCTGCGGCAGCGGCTTGCGGTACAAACCAGTGGCCAGCAGGGTCAGCGGATGCATCGCCTCGTCGATGCGCAAGCCTTCGCGATATGGCCAGTTGATCGAACGGTAGCGCACGCCCGGCATCTGTTGCGGGTCGGCCAGGGTGGTGAATGCCACGTACTTGGCCTTGGAGGTCGGCGCGAAGCGCTTGAGTACCTCGCCCAGCGGCACGCCCGTCCACGGGATCACCATCGACCAGCCTTCCACGCAGCGCAGCCGGTAGATGCGTTCTTCCGACGCGATGCCCTTGAGCAGTTCGTCCAGCGACAGGCTGCCGGGCTTCTCGCATTCGCCGCCCACCTTCACCGTCCAAGGCGACAGCTTCAAGGTCTTGGCCGCCTTGGACGGATCGGTTTTGTCGGTACCGAACTCGTAGAAGTTGTTGTAGCTGGTGACGTCTTCCAGCCGGGTCAGGTCCTCGGCAGTGCGAAACCCGCTGCGCGCCTGCGCTGGCGTCACCACGGTCTTGGGCGGCGGCGGCGGGTCGGCCTCGGCGCACCCGGCCACGCCCAGCGCGGGGGTGAAGGCAAACAACTGCAGCAGCCGGCGACGGTCGCGGTAAACGGACTCATCGGTGATCTCGCTGGACGGCAAGTGGAAAGCATCGCGAAACGACATGGCAGGCTCCGGCAGTGGCTGCAGCGGTAAGAGTAACGAACCAGGACACAAGTTCGCCTTGGCGCATCGCTACGTTACGTCAGGCTCAGTCAAAAGGATGCAGCTGCAACTTTTTTTGTCCGCTGCCAAGCCCGATGCGCTGCGGCATACTAGAAGGCTAGCTCGACAAGGTATGCCATGACACGCGCGTTCAATTTCAGTGCCGGCCCTGCCACATTGCCGGAATCGGTCCTGCGCCAGGCGCAGGCAGAGATGGTCGAGTGGAACGGCATTGGCGCCTCGATCGTGGAAATCAGCCACCGCAGCGCCGATTTCATGGCGGTGGCCGCTGCCGCCGAAGCCGATCTGCGCAGTTTGTTGTCGATTCCCGACGACTATGCGGTGCTGTTCACCGCCGGTGGCGCCACCACCATCCAGGCGCTGCTGCCGCTGAATTTTGCCGCGCCCGGCCAGGCGGCCGACTATGTGATCACCGGGCATTGGGGCAAGACGGCGATCAAGCAGGCGGCCACATACGTGGATGCGCGCATCGCCGCCGACGCGCAGGCCGAGGGCTTCGTCGACATTCCCCCTGCGGCCAGCTGGACCTTGTCGCCGCATTCGGCCTACGTGCACATCACCGCCAACGAGACCATCCATGGCGTCGAATTTCGCGACACGCCGGACGTGGGCACGCTGCCGTTGTTTGCCGACTTCAGTTCGTCGATCGCCTCCGAGCCGCTGGATATTTCGCGCTACGGCCTGATCTACGCCGGCGCACAGAAGAATCTTGGTCCGGTCGGCATTTCGGTGGTGATCGTGCGGCGCGATCTGCTGGAGCGTGCCGGGCAACCGCGTGCGGACATCTTCAATTACGCCTCGCATGTCGCGCGCGATTCGATGCTCAACACCCCGCCAACCTGGAACTGGTATCTGCTCGGGCTGACCGTGAAGTGGATGCTGGAGCAGGGCGGAGTGCAGGAGTTTGCGCGCCGCAATGCAGAGAAGGCCGCGCTGGTGTACGGCGCCATCGATGGTTCCGGCGGCTTCTATCGCAACCTGATCAAACCGGCAGTGCGTTCGCGCATGAACATCCCGTTCTTTCTGCCGGACGAGCAGCTGGATGCGCTGTTCGTCAGCGAATCCAAGGCAGCCGGGCTGCTCGCATTGAAGGGTCACAAGGCAGTCGGTGGCATTCGTGCGTCGCTGTACAACGCGATGCCGGTGGCGGGCGCGCAAGCGCTGGCCGCGTTCATGCACGACTTCCAGCAGCGTCACGGCTGAGTCTTTATTTACCTGCGGCGTCTGCCGCGCAGGGCGCGTGCGCTGCCAGCGCACATGTGCCGCCATTTTTAGGAATGCCCAGCAATGGCCCCCAAGTCCAACAAGCCCACGGCCGCCACAGGCGGCAACAAAAAGCCGACCAAGACAGCGGCCAATGCTTCAGGCAGCAAGCCTGCAAACACGCCGGCTGAAAAGGCCGCGATCAAGACCACCGCGCCGGTGCTGGCCGATGTGCGTGCCAAGATCGACGAGATCGACCGCAATATCCAGGCGCTGATTGCCGAGCGCGCCAACTTTGCGCATCAGGTCGGCAAGGCCAAGGGCAAGCTTGCGGCGGCGGTGGATTACTACCGCCCCGAGCGCGAGGCGCAGGTGCTGCGCATGGTGGTGGACCGCAACGAGGGCCCGCTCAGCGACGAAGTGCTGGTGCACGTCTACCGCGAAATCATGTCGGCGTGCCTGGCTCAGCAGGAGCCGCTGAAGATCGGTTATCTCGGCCCGGAAGGCACCTTCAGCCAGCAGGCGGTGCTCAAGCATTTCGGCCGCTCGGCGGTGGGCTTGCCGATGGCGACCATCGAAGAGGTGTTCCAGGAAGTGGAAGCAGGCAACGCCGACTTCGGCGTGGTGCCGGTGGAAAATTCGGGGCAGGGCACCATCCAGGTCACCCTGGACATGTTCCTGACCTCCAACCTGAAAATCTGCGGGGAAGTCGAGCTGCGCGTGCATCAATACCTGCTCTCGCGCAACGGCCGGCTGGAAGATATTGAACGCATCTACGCGCATTCGCAGTCGTTCGCGCAGACCGCGGGTTGGTTGCGCTCGCATTTGCCCAAGGTGGAAAAGATCGCAGTGTCCAGCAACGCCGAAGGCGCACGCCGCGCACGCAATGCTGAAGATGCCGCGGCCATCGGCGGCGAAAGCGCAGCGCATGTGTATGGCTTGAAGAAAGTCATCATGAAGTCGATCGAGGACGACGACGACAACACCACGCGCTTCCTGGTGATCGGGCGGCAGATCTTTCCTTCGTCCGGGCACGACCGCACGTCGGTGCTGGTGTTCATTCACGACAAGCCGGGCGCGTTGTTCGACGTGCTCAGCCCGTTCGCACGCCATGGCATCAGCATGAACCGCATCGAATCGCGGCCCTCGCATCAGGCCAAGTGGGAATATGGCTTCTTCATCGATCTGATCGGCCATGTCGAAGACGATGCGATGAAGCAGGCGCTGGCCGAACTGAAAGCGCACTCGGCGCAGATCAAGGTGCTGGGTTCGTATCCGGTGGCCATTCCCTGAGCATCGAGGCTCGATACGACAATCCATGCCGGCGCGCCGCGACTTTGTATTGACGGCAGCGCCGCACCCTTCTTCAAGCGCATCGTCGGCGTTGGCGATGCCGCAGCCATCGGATTACATGCATGAGCAGCAGCACGCACCACTGGATTGCCCGACGCGGCACCGCACTGCAGGGCAGCCTGGCCATTCCGGGCGATAAGTCGGTTTCGCACCGCGCGGTCATGTTCGCCGCGCTCGCCGACGGCGTTTCGCAGATCGATGGGTTTCTTGAAGGCGAAGACACGCGCTCTACCGCCGCCATTTTCGCCAAGCTGGGCGTGCGCATCGAAACGCCGTCGGCGTCGCAGCGCATCGTGCACGGTGTGGGTGTGGAGGGTCTGCAGGCGCCGACCGAGGTGCTGGATTGCGGCAATGCCGGCACCGGGATGCGTCTGTTGGCCGGCCTGTTGGCTGCGCAGCGCTTCGACAGCGTATTGGTGGGCGATGCGTCGTTATCCAAGCGTCCGATGCGGCGCGTGACCGGCCCGCTGGCGCAGATGGGCGCGCGGATCGAGACGCAGGACGACGGCACGCCGCCATTGCACGTGCACGGTGGGCAGGCGCTGCACGGCATTGATTTCGTCTCGCCGGTTGCCAGTGCGCAGGTCAAGTCTGCGGTGCTGCTGGCTGGTCTCTATGCGCAGGGCGAGACCTCGGTGACCGAGCCGCATCCCACCCGCGACTACACCGAGCGCATGCTGTCGGCGTTCGGCGTGGAGATCGATTTTTCGCCTGGCAAGGCCCGTCTGCGCGGTGGACAGCGTCTGCGCGCGACCGATATCGCAGTACCTGCAGATTTTTCGTCGGCTGCGTTCTTCATCGTCGCGGCCAGCATCGTTCCCGGCTCGGAAGTGGTGCTGCGCGCGGTCGGATTGAATCCACGCCGCACCGGGTTACTGGCCGCGTTGCGCCTGATGGGCGCGGAGATTGGCGAAGAGAACCATGCCGAACACGGCGGTGAGCCAGTCGCCGATCTGCGCGTGCGTTACGCGCCATTGCGCGGTGCGCAGATTCCCGAAGCGCTGGTGCCGGACATGATCGACGAGTTCCCGGCCTTGTTCGTGGCTGCCGCTGCAGCGAGCGGGCAGACCGTGGTGACCGGCGCCGCCGAATTGCGGGTCAAGGAGTCCGATCGCTTGGCGGCGATGGCCACCGGCCTGCGCACGCTTGGCGTACAGGTCGACGAAACGCCGGATGGTGCCACCATCCATGGCGGCAGCATCGGCAGCGGCGTGATCGAAAGTCATGGCGACCATCGCATTGCCATGGCGTTCGCCATTGCCGGCCAGCTATCCACGGGCCAGGTGCAGGTGAACGACGTGGCGAATGTGGCGACCTCGTTCCCGGGCTTCGACTCCCTGGCACAGGACGCTGGATTCGGGCTGGAAACTGCCGTGCATCGGTAACGCGTCTGTTCGCCGACGAGTGGCTTGGACTTTACAGGGTGCGGAAGGCTGGCCCTAAGACTGCGGCCGTTCGCGAGTCTGGCAAATGACAGGCCTGTCGTAGTTTCCACTGCACGGTGGATGTGCGGGCTTTCTGCATCCCCCTTCGACGGCGGGCTTGCTGGTAGACGCGATCCTGATGCGAAATCAAGATCCCCGTTGATTTGCAGGGAAACGCGTACCTGTCGGCGTAATGCGCAGAAGGTTCTGCCAGCGAGTCAGGAGTCAAACGACGCGCCGCGACATCGCCACCGTTGAGGCAAAGAGCCGCAGCGCCGAGCAAGTCCTCAACGCTGCGCGGTGAACTCCACCGGCACCTGCACGCTGCTCACCACCGCATGGCCGTCGCGCGTGGCGGGCTCGAAGCGCCACCGACGCAAGCTCTCCAGGACCGCTGCATCCAGTCGCGGATCATCACTCCCGCTTCGGTCGACGATGGTCACATCGCTCACCCGGCCCTGCACATCCAGTTGCAAACGGGCGGTGCGGCTGCCCTGGATGCCGGCATGCGCCACCGCGGCCGGGTAGTTCGGCATCGCGTTGCCCGGAAGTGGCTTGGCCTCGACGCTGCTGAGGGCTGGGCGAGCAGGCTGGTGCCCCACCATCGTCATCGCGCGCGGGCCGTCGGTCGTCGGCAGGATCTGCCGACTTTCCGCCGGCAGCGGCCGCGTATCGGGAGCGAATGACTCATCGCTGTGGCGTGCCCACCACCAGCAGGGTACCACGATGAGCAGCGCCACCAACGTTGCCCACATCCAGGGCGAAGCGCCGTCGCTGACCACGTTCTGCTGCCGCTCCTCGGGCCGCCGGCCGTGTTGCGGCAACGACGACGGGTGAGCGGATGAAGGATTCGAAGTGACGGACATGGCCGGCCTCCTGGCGCATCTGGGGATGACGGGACCAGTCTGGTTGGCGGTACCTGAGGGAGAGCTAAGGCGGCCGGTGTAGGAAGCGCTAGAGCTTGCCGGATGTTCAGCTTAGTCAAGCTGACCTTGCGGCGCGGTTAAACAGCATGGTGCTTCCGGCTGCGGAGCGTTAACAATGCTTGCTATTTCAGGCCTGGATACGCGCAACGCCGCGACAAGCACAAGCCGCGGAGAGGGCGCTGCGTTTACTGCGCAGGCTTGAACTCGAATGGGATGTCCATGCTGCCAGCGACCGGCTGACCATTGCGCTGCGCCGGATGGAAGCGCCAGTGCCGCACCGCTTCCATGGCCGCGCGGTCCAGATCGCGCGAGCCGCTGCGCTGCACCAGGGTCACGCCGCCGGGATTGCCGGCGGCATCCACGTCGACCCGCACCACCACATCGCCGGCATCGCCGCGACGCAGCGCAGCGGGCGGGTAGCGGGGCGGCGGCATCTGGCCCTGGATCGGCACCGGGCGATCGCCGCCAGCGACCGGTGCGTTGACCGGCATGGCGCTGCCAGCAGCGCCTGGCACCGCATTTTCCGGCAGCGGCGTCGGAGCGGGTGGGGCCGGTGGCGCGGTGTCCACCAGGGTGGGGGTTTCGGCTGGCGGCTTGGCCTGCGGCATGTCGCTGGCACCGTCCTGGGCCGGCAACGGCGCCGGCAGCGGCGCAATGGTGTCGTCGGTCTGCGCGCCTGCGGTCGGCTGCGCTGGCGAGGCTTTATAGAAGTCGTCCTTGCGGCCGGTGGCCCAGACCAGCAGGAACAGCAGCAGACCGGCAGCGAAGGCGATGCCGGCGATTTTCAGCGTGTGGCGGGGCAGACGCAGAACGATAGGGCGATCGGACGCAGGACGGGGCGCGGGCATAGGGCTCACCTGAAGAATCGCCGCAATTCTGGCATAGCCGTAGTGAATCGATCGCAGCAGGTGGCGGAACAGGCGATAATCTCGCGCTATTCCACTGACGCACATATTCCGATGCTAGATCCGGCCCTGCTTCGCCAACACCCCGCCGACCTTGCCGAGCGCCTGCGCAGCACGCGCGGTTTCTCCCTGGACACTGCGGAACTGGAGTCGCTGGAGAGCGAGCGCAAGCGTATCCAGGTGCGCACGCAGGAACTGCAGAGCCAGCGCAATTCCAAATCCAAGGCGATCGGGCAGGCCAAGGCCAAGGGCGAAGATGTGGCTGCGCTGATGGCCGAAGTGGCCGGGTTCGGCGATGAGCTCAAGGCATCCGAAGACGCGCTGGATGCGATTCGCGCCAAGCTCGAAGGCATCGCGCTTGGCCTGCCCAATCTGCCGGCCGAGGATGTGCCGCTTGGCAAGGACGAGAGCGAGAACCTCGAGCAATCGCGTTGGGGCACGCCGCGTCAGTTCGATTTCGCCGTCAAGGACCATGTGGAACTCGGTGCGCCGCACGGCTGGTTGGATGGCGAAACGGCAGCCAAGTTGTCGGGTGCGCGGTTCACCGTGCTGCGTGGTCCGGTCGCGCGTCTGCACCGTGCGCTTGCGCAGTTCATGCTGGACCTGCATGTGGGCGAGCACGGTTACGAAGAAACCAACGTGCCGCTGCTGGTCAATGCCGATTCGATGCGCGGCACCGGTCAGCTGCCGAAATTCGAAGACGATTTGTTCCAGACCGACGTGGGCGAGTCGCGCCGTTATCTGATCCCCACCTCCGAAGTGCCGCTGACCAATATCGTGCGCGAGGAGATCATCGACGCCGAGCGTCTGCCATTGCGCATGACGGCGCATTCGATGTGTTTCCGGGCCGAAGCCGGCAGTGGTGGCCGCGATACCCGCGGCATGATCCGCCAGCACCAGTTCGAAAAGGTGGAGCTGGTCACCGCCTGCGCGCCGGAAGACAGCGATGCCGAGCATCAGCGCATGACGCGCTGCGCCGAGGTGGTGCTGGAACAACTCGGACTGCCGTATCGCAAGGTGTTGCTGTGCACCGGCGACATGGGTTTTTCCGCGATCAAGACCTACGATCTGGAGGTGTGGTTGCCGTCGCAGAACACCTATCGCGAAATTTCGTCCTGCTCCAATTGCGGCGATTTCCAGGCGCGGCGCATGCAGGCGCGCTGGCGCAACCCGGTCAGCGGCAAGCCGGAGTTGCTGCACACGCTCAACGGCTCGGGCACTGCCGTGGGACGCGCGATGATCGCGGTCATGGAGAATTACCAGAACGCCGATGGCTCGATCGATGTACCGCAGGTGCTGCGTCCGTACATGGGCGGGATCGAGCGGATCGGCTGAGCGCTGCGAACAGAGAAGACGGTGCTCATCTCCGCGCGCGCGGGCTGTGTTCGGTGCGCATATAGCATTTGGGCACTGCGGTTGCCCGGCTAGATCCACGCCCATCAAACACGTGCTCGCTACGTTTTAGTAGCCGCCACAAATGAGAGTGTCGAGTGCAGTGTGGGATCTCTGGCGAGAACCGTTCCAGGACGTTTGATCGCGAGCTTCTTTGCTATTGGAAATTGACGCAAAAAAAGCGGGACCAGCGATGGTCCCGTTTCTCTTGCACGGCATGTCGCACCCGTATCGACCTTTCGATGCAGCACTGCATCACGCCGACTGTTTAGGCGCTAACATCAACCTCTTCTTCCTCACCCAGCCCGGCCAGCGCCGAGGCCAATGCATCGGCGCGATGCTGCGGCGAATACGCCACGCCCTCTGCGCGCACGAAGCGGATGTCGTCGATGCCCAGGAAGCCCAATACCTGGCGCAGATACGGCTCCTGAAAATCGTTCGTGGGATCGGCATATAGGCCACCACGCGCGCTGGCAATGATGACGCGCTTGCCGCCGGCCAGGCCTTCCGGACCATTGGCGGTGTAATGGAAGGTGCGCCCGGCCACCGCTATGCGATCGATCCAGGCCTTGAGTGTGGAGGGGATGGCGAAGTTGTACATCGGTGCGCCAATCACTATGACGTCGGCTTGCAGGAACTGCTGCATCACCGCTTCGGCGGCCGCGGCCTCTGCCGGATCGGTCTGCGCCAGCGTCTGCGCGCTCAGATGCGGAATCGGGTCGCGGTCGAGGTCGCGATACGCCACGTCCACCTCGGGATGGAGCCGGCGCTGCTGCTCCACGACGGCGGCGCTGAGCACGCGGCTGACGGAATTGGCGCCGAGCGCGCTGGAATCGAGGTGCAGCAGTTTCATGACGGTGACCTGTGGCAAGCGGCAGCGCCGCGGAGGTGTGCAGGCTAGGTCGTTGCTCTGTTGGAATAAAGGTGATTAAATATCACGTATCGTTCTATCCATGGATACATGCGCCATGCACGACCTGAATGACCTGTATTACTTTGCGATGGTGGTGGATCACGGCGGCTTTGCCGCTGCCGAGCGTGCGCTTGGCATCCCCAAATCGCGCCTGAGCCGACGCATCAGCCAGCTCGAGACCGACCTGGGCGTGCGCCTGTTGCAGCGCTCCACGCGCCGTTTCGCGGTGACCGACGTCGGCACCAGCGTGCACCGGCATGCGCAAACCATGCTCGCCGAGGCCCAGGCCGCGCGCGAGGTGGTGGATCGTCTCAGCGCCGAGCCGCGCGGTCTTGTACGTGTGAGCGTTCCTGTCTCGCTTGCGCAGATCCAGTTGCCCAAGTTGTTGCCGGAATTTTTGGCCAAGTATCCCAAGGTGCGGCTGCAGCTCAATATCAGCAATCGCCGCGTTGATGTCATCAACGAGGGCTACGACGTTGCGCTACGCGTGCGCTCGCGCCTGGACGACGATGGCAGCCTGGTGATGCGCAGCTTCGGCCAGGTCCAGGAACTGCTGGTTGCCAGCCCCAAATACCTGGATCGCGCCGGGCGCCCCAAGGACCCCAGCGAGCTGGCCAACCACACCACCATGAGCACCAGCGAAGACGAAGCGCACCAGCGCTGGGAGCTGCACGGCCCGAACGGCGAAATGCGCCGCGTCGACCTGCAGCCACGCCTGGCCGGCTTCGACTTCCCGCTGCTGCAGTCGATGGCGCGCGACGGCTTCGGCATCACCATGCTGCCGGAAACCGTGTGCGCCGAAGCGGTGCGGAGCGGCGAGCTGGAAGTGGTGTTGCCGCACTGGTCGCTGCCGCAGGGCATCTGCCATGCCGTGTTCGCCTCACGTCGCGGCTTGCTGCCGGCGGTACGGGTGTTCATCGACTTCCTGGCCGAACACCTGCCACAGGAAATCGAACGCTCGCGCCTGGATTGCGGCGGCAATTGCGCCGAACTGGCGGAAAAGCTCAAGCGTGCCGCCGGCACGGCGCCGCGCCTGGCGGTGGCCGAAGCAGGCTGAGCGTCCGTGACGAAGCTGGCAAGGCCTAGGTTGGCTGGCATGCTGTCTGGCAGTGCCCTGGCTGCTCAGCAGTCGGTTCGCGTCAGATGTCCGGCCGGTTGCGTGTGTGCTCAGACGCCGTCGGCCGACAACACCATAGCAGCCGAGCAGCATGCGCGGTGCAGCACGCTGCGCCGGCCAACGGCGGCGGTGCCACTGAGCAAAACGCGCCCGGGCATGCGAGAATGCGCGCCCGGGAGCAATCCTGGGAGAGCGGGCCGCACAGGATGTTCGTGCGGCCACAGCCAGGTCCACCCGCGCAGGGCGGGTCGCCCGCGTGACATCCGATGCCTTCGGCAGTCACGCGCAGCAGCATCGGAGAGATGGCCGAGCGGTCTAAGGCACCGGTCTTGAAAACCGGCGAAGGGTCAAACCTTCCGTGGGTTCGAATCCCACTCTCTCCGCCATATCTCATATAAATCAATGACTTACATTGGTTTTTGATGAGAAATGGAGGTCTGGTGCAGGACACAAATCGGGACACATCTCCCGATGCGCATTCCTCATCACCTCGTTCGATCCTCCTCCGGCCATTGGTCCTTCCGCCAACGCGTTCCCATTGATCTGCAATCGGTCTTGGGTCGCAAGGTCATCAAGCACACCCTCCACACGAAAGAACTGCCTAGCGCGCGATTGCGCGCTTTGATGCTTGCCTCAGGCTATGCTCAGGCCTTCGACGTGTTGAGGGATCGACGTGTGGATAGGCTTGGCAAGAAGGACATGGATGCGCTGGTCGAACGCCTGAGCCAGGGCGCATCGCTTCGCGATTTGACCTTGCATCGAACACAAGCGCCGGATGGCACGATCAGCGAACGCTGGCAGATCGACAACGACGAAGATCTGCGCCTATTCCGCAAGAACCAGACCTGGGCCAATGCCGCTGAGGTCGCCGCCATCGGCGCGCTGGACCTCAGGGATCCTGTTCAACCTCAGCCCGGCCGGCGCCAGGTCGCCCAGGCCATTGCTTTGGACAAGGCTAGGGATGGGTGGCTTGCGTCAATTCAAAGCCGCACGCTCCCCAAGACCTACATGATCAAAAAGACGGCCATCGAGTCGTTGGTGGCTTTTCTCGGCACCAAGACCAAGCTCCACGGCGTCACCCGGACAGATCTGGCGCACTGGTATCAGCACTTGCGCGACAAGGGCGCTTCCACCCCGACCCTGATGAACAAGCAAAGCTATGTGGGTGGGAAGGGCGGGTTTTTCGATTGGGCCATTGCCTCAGGTTATTACCCCAAGGGCGACAACCCGGCATCAGGCCATGTGAGCTATCCGCAACGGGAAAAGCGCGCTCGTCGCAAACTCGGCTTCAAGGCCTATGACCGAGCGCAAATCGAAGCAATCTTCTCGCCGGTCAACTTCCCAAGACTTTCCCCGAACGCTCGTTGGGCCGCTCTCATTGGCCTTTACACAGGGGCGCGTGCTTCCGAGGTCGGGCAGCTGCTGGTGGCGGATGTATTCAAAGAGGACGAGATCCTTTGCATCCGGATTTCTGACGAGGGAGAGCATCAAAAGGTCAAGACAGAAGTCAGTCTGCGCACGGTGCCGATCCATCCCGAGCTACTGGCGCTTGGGTTTTGGAACTGGGTGGAAAGCCGAAGAGCTGCTGGTCACCAGCGCTTGTTCCCGCAGGCCAAAGCAGATGCCATGAACGGGCAAGGGAACTGGATCACGAAGGCATTTAGCCGCTATCTGGGCGAGATCGGCAAAGACTGGCCTAAGGCCAAGCGTGGGTTTCACTCCTTGCGGAAGACCTTCATCCAAGAGCTGCAAGGCCTGGGTGTGTCGTCAGAGCTGCGTTGTCACCAGCACTTTTAAT
>NZ_JAGHWU010000015.1:0-820 GCF_017746145.1 Xanthomonas sp. D-99
ACCCCTGATCACCGCGCGGCTTGAAAGAGCCATCGAAGGTCGGGGCCACTGGGATGCGAAGAACGTGTGGGACGGTAATCCCCCCACTTTTAGCGGTCGCCAGAAGTGGAGCTAAGCGGCCATCGCCAACTTCATGGCAGGCGTGATGCCGCCGAGCGCCATATTCGGACGCTCGTGGTTGTACGTCCATAGCCAGCGGGTGGCTTTGTCCTGCACCTGGTCGATGGTGTCGAACAGGGTTTGGGCGAGCCAGGCGTAGCGGATGGTGCGGTTGTAGCGTTCAACGTAGGCGTTCTGCTGTGGCTTGCCCGGCTGGATGTGCTCGACCCGGATACCATGCCGCTGCGCCCAGGACAGCAACGCGCCACTGATGTATTCAGGGCCGTTGTCGCAGCGGATCACGGCGGGCTTGCCGCGCCACTCGATGATCTGCTCCAGCGATCGGATCACACGGGCTGACGGCAGCGACAGATCCACCTCGATCCCCAGCCCCTCGCGATTGAAGTCGTCGAGCACATTGAACAGCCGGAAGCTGCGGCCGTCGGCCAACTGGTCGTGCATGAAGTCCATCGACCAGACCTGGTTGATAGCCTCCGGCACCGCCAGAGGCTCGGGCCGCTCACGCACCAGCCGCTTCCTCGGCTTGATCCGCAGGTTCAACTCCAGCTCGCGGTAAATCCGGTAGACCCGCTTGTGATTCCAGCCAAAGCCCTTCACGTTGCGCAGGTACAGGTAGCACAGGCCAAAGCCCCAGTCGCGATGGGCGGTCGTCAGGCGGACCAGCCAGTCGGCGATCCGGGCGTTCTGCTCGCTGGCCTTG
>NZ_JAGHWU010000015.1:887-1158 GCF_017746145.1 Xanthomonas sp. D-99
GCCGATTGGGCCATCTCGCGTCGCTGAGATGGCCTCACCATTTTTTTGCGAGCGCTTCCTTCAGCAGGTCGGTACTGAGCTGCGCCTCGGCGTACATCTTCTTGAGCCGGCGGTTCTCCTCCTCCAGCTCCTTCATGCGCGCGACCATGGACACGTCCATGCCGCCGAACTTGCTGCGCCACTTGTAGAACGTCGCCGAGCTGATGCCGTGTTCCCGACACAACTCCGGCACGGGCGCACCGGCCTGGGCCTGCTTGAGCACGGCGATGAT
>NZ_JAGHWU010000016.1:0-339402 GCF_017746145.1 Xanthomonas sp. D-99
TACATAAGGCGATAGTGTCGCGCATCTGCGGTGAGTTGATCAGACCTTCCTTAGTCGATACATCCCACCAAGAAACGAAAAGCCTCGATTTATCACCCTCTACTAGCCCGTCTTGAATTTCGCCGTACGTGGAAACCTTCAACACTTGACGACCGTCGACGCTGGAAAATTCCGTTATACAATGCCCGTCGCCGCTACAGATATTCAACTCTGGCAACTCATCGCAAATAGCACATCGCTTTGGATCCTTGGAGCACACACCTTCGAAGTCATCGCCAACCACGTTTTTTTTGCATTCAGTACTGACAACTGGTTTCCAGTTACCGCCGATAACTTTTTTTCGGAGATCGCCGTAGGACATGCCCTCTTTGAATTCGGTCGACAGTTTAGCAATCTCAACAGATTCCACTGATGATTTTTTTCTTCGCTAGAAACTTCAGTTAAAACCTGGGTTTTACTCAAATCTTGACCAGCAATTACTGCATCGATGACAGCCGAATGGCTTTGCGGTGCGTTTTCTTGGCTGCAAGAGCTAAGAGTTAATAGCGCAACCACTACTCCAGTAAACCTAATATGCCTCGAGAGCCTAACCATATAAACCCAAAATAGAAAAATCAAAATGATGGAAATTTAATTTCCAATTAAAATTGGATTTTTAATGTCAATTAAAATTGGTATTTTTTGAAAAGCGGCTTCGTGCAGTCTTTATATATCACCGAACAACCGGCACCACCATTTTCTCGGCACGTGTTAAGTGCATTACGCGATGCAATCGAAATATTGGCAGCTGAAGAGACGCCGCTCTCTGAAGTACCAGATGCAGAGGATGCCATTGCAACACACTGGTTAAAATAAGTAAAGGTAACGTAGCAGCCCTTAAAGCCTGCAGATTTACATTGATCTATAGCATCTTCTTCTGCAGACTCTTTTGACGTTTGCTCCAATGAAGCCCATGCCTGAGACGTTTCTCTTGAGTTGACAATTGCCCCCCAAGTCTTTATCCACTCCCCTTTAGGTTGAGGAGGGGGAAGCGGAATTTCACCTCTCGATGTACCAGAATCTGGCCCACATTGTGGGCTTCCAGGAGCCACACCGTTGGGGCAAGCCGTTTGTGCATAGGCATTGTTCGCAAGAAACAAAAAAACAAAAATAAAATAGCGCATTAATCCTCCAAAGGATCAGTTAGGAGCCCTGATTATTATTAGCAGCACCACGTGAGCCAGCATTAGCCACAGGAGCATTTAATTCACCACCTGCTCTAGTATTAACTTGCGCTGTATGTTGCACCCTATCGTTAACTTGACTATTTTCACGTTGAGGCTCCGCCGGATGATAAGGCCTACCCGCCCCCGGCTCCTGATTGGCTCGATCCAGCTGACCCAGCGCCGAGTACGCCGTGAACTGACCCAGCGTGCCCTGGAAGAATGCGGCTGCCATCGGCGGTGCGGTGACGATCAAGGTTGTCATGACCAAACCTAGCCCTCCTTGTTGCAATGCCATGCTGCTGATGCCTTCACTGGTGCCTCCGGGAAGGGCGTACTTCACCAGGAACCCCACAGCTACCGCGCCTACCACCTTCGTCGCCAGACTCACCATAAAGCTCAGCACCGCCAACGAGAACACCATGCCTACGCCGTATAACAGCCACTTACTGAACAGCGACTTCGTCGCCTGGAACAGCAGGCACATGATGAACAATGGACCGAAGCCCACAAACAGCGCCATCCCGATCTTGTTCAACAGAAGCAATGAGCCACCCACCACGCCGGGGCCCGCCATCCCTACCCCAGTGAACCAGCGCGCACGGGTCTTCTCGTCGTCGCGCTGTTGGTTGCCGGCTGTCTGGATCTGATCGATGCTCATCATCGCGATCTGCATCAACCCCAGATTCTTGTCGATCGCATCGTAGGGACTTTTCGAATCCCCGGTCACCACTTGGGTAATGGACTGGCTGACACCCTCCGTCAGCGTCCAGTACAGTTTTGACGAACCCTCCGCCATGCTCGTCGCCAGGGCGATGATCAGCGAGGCGCGCAGCGCCGTCACCACCAGACCCATCGCCGCCTCGCGCGACTGGCCGGTCACGATGCGGTAGCCCTGGATCAAAATCCACAGTGTCAACAGCGTGAGGGCCACCATCCCGACCCAAGCCGTGGTGCGTTGTAATAGCGTCCACTGAAAAATATCGATCTCATCGCGCAGGAAATCGTTGATCAGCGAGAAAAACGCGTAATTGCCAAGACTGTTCAGAAAATCCATATGTCACCACATTCCACTATACGGCCAGGCCGTGGAGCACTCACTGCTCCGGGTTCGATTACACGCAAGCCCCGCTACGGCACGCCCATCCTGCGCGTGCCCACACATCATTTGCCCATTTCCAACCGATCCATTCCACTGGGCTTCTCGGATCTGACCGAATCCAACGCCGCCTTCATGGCGACCCCGGCGACCACCGACTTGCCGAACTCGCCCAAGGTGTTGCCCAAACTCTCGAAGAAGCTGCCGATCCCTCCTTGACTGGAGGGATCGCCGGAGGGCGCCTTCTTGCCACGCATCGCCGCCCACGCCTGCGCGTCCTGTTGCTTAGTCAAGAAGCCCAGCCGCGTTTGATACGCAAACATCGCCGACTCCATTTGCTGGCGATCAATATCCATCAGTGTCTTCAGTGCGATCAGCTTGTTGGTGTTGTCCTCCAACTTACCGAGTTCAGTGTCTTTGATCTCTGCGCGCTCTTGTTCAATCTTGCGCAAGCGCTCAAGACGCTTTTTGGTGATGTCGTACATCGCCACCATATAGTTGTACTGCGAATTGCGCGTGCGCTGAATCAGCTCGCACCCTTCTTTCTGCTGGGTCGCCACCGGCGTCCCCGCCGTTGTGCTTGAACAATCGGCAATCCCGTAGTCATCCGGGACCACCTTGATCTCTTCCTTGGGTTTGTCGACTTCTGTCCCGCTGTCCTTGTCTTTGGGCTTTTTGCCTAGCTTCAGTGAATTCTGGATCTCTTTTACTTTGGTGTTGAGGTCCTTGTCGACGACTTCCCACTGCGCGCTGGCGGCTCCGGCCATGCAGAACAGCACCAGCCCCATGAACACGCAAGAAAAATGTCTGAACTTGGTTGCCATGATGTTTTTGCCTCCTGACACAGATGAAGTTGATACGTGGAAAGTGTGCTGCCGATGATGGTGACTATGCATCTTCGACCTCCTTGTCCTTGGCGGACTTGCGCTTGCCCGAGCCCTTGCGGTTGGCATAGAAATCGGCCAACCACTGCTCCGGCGTCAGTTGGTCCACGGTGACGCCAAGCTTGCCGGCCTTGCCCGCCAGAATTTGGTGCATGATTTCGATATTGTCGGTGGACGACGAAATCACCGACAGCGCGTCATCCATGCCGCGCAGGTTGAGCTGGCACACCGCCGAGGCGTGCCCCTGCTTGACCAGGAAACAGCGCGAGCGCTCATCCAACGACACCACCACCTGATATTCGGCGTCGGTGAGCTTGAGCCCTTCCATGTAATCGTCGCGGCTGGCATTGGGGTTCGGCAGCAGGATCATGGTGGCCGTCTGCTCGATCAACGCGGCGGCAATGTCGCTGGCCAGCGCGTCTTCGGGGCTCTGGGTGGCGAAAATCCCTAGGCCGTTCTGCTTACGGATGGTCTTTTGCTTGTTTTTGGCGAATTCCTTCAGGCCACCCTTGCCGTCCAGGATCTTCCAGAACTCGTCCATCACGTAGATCAGCGGACGGCCGTCCATCAGCGCTTCCAGGCGGTGCAGCAGGTAGTTGATCACCGGCACGCGCACTTCGGCGTTGTCGATCACGTCGGTATAGTCGAACCCGATGATCGACGCCCGCGTCAGGTCGATCGTGTCCACCGGATTGTCGAACACCCAACCGAGCGAATTGCCAGCGGTCCAGCGGCGCAGACGCGCATACAGGCCGTCGTCGCCCATGTTGGGCAGACTCTTGCGGAAATTGCTCATGCTGCGCAGGTGCATCGGCGTGTCCAGCATGCCTTCCACAGCACGATAGATGTCTTCTTCCTCACGGGCGCTATATTCGGCCTTGCCGCCCAGCACCTTGATCAACTCGGCCAGGAATTGGGTGTTGGCTTCGTTGCGCTCGCACTGGAAAGGATTGAAGCCAGTCGGCGAACCATTTTCCAGCGCCAGGTAGTTGCCGCCGCACGCGCGCACAAAGATCTCCGCGCCGCGGTCCTTGTCGAAGAAGAGGATGGTCGGAATCGGGTCGAACTTCTGCACCTGGCTCAACAAAAAGTTGATCAGCGCCGTCTTACCGGTACCCGATTTGCCGATCACCATCGTGTTGCCGATGGCTTTCTCTCCCAGGGAGTTTTCGGACGGATGCGTCGCATGGAAGTTGAAGTAGTACGGCTGCCCATTGGTTGTCTGCAGGGTGGTGACGCAGTCGCCCCATGGATTGTTGTGCTGCTTGCCCTGGGCAAAATTGTGCAGCGGCGACAAGCCGAGGAAATTCAGCGAGCTCAGGTTGGCAATGCGCGTACGGAAGCGCCAGTTACCTGGTAGCTGCGAATAAAACGACGAGGCGATCGCAAGATCTTCCTTGGCCGAAACGAAGCCGGCATTGGACAATTCGGCTCGGGTGGTTGCAATCTGCCTAGCCAGCTTCTCCTGGCTGTCGGCATAGACCGCCAATGTAAAATGGTATTCGCCGAGCACGAAGTTTCCTGAAGCAACATCGTCCATCGCGACATCGAGATCGCGAATCTGGGTCGACGATTTGTCGCCTGAAGAAACCATCATCCCCTTGGTGCGTTCCAACACCTTCAGCGCATCGTGTCTGCCTACCGGGCTGAACGAGTGCGTCATGGCGTATTCGAAATCCAGGTACTTCAGGCCATTGAGAATGCCCGGATAGGTTCCATCCGCATATTCCTTGATATTCAAGATGGCGCCAAAGTGATTGATTCCGTCTGGAGTACGAATGACGAAATCACCGGTCTTGTTGGCGAACATGTGCTTACTGACGGGCAAATACGCGGGCACTGGCGCCGGCAGGACCGGCACCGGCTCATCGATGCGATTCAACAGGTAGCCCAGAAACTCCAGCGTTTCGGAGAAAACCACGCCGTTCTTTGCCTCGTACATACCGAGACGGTACGGCGCATAATCCTTGAGCACGGCTTCGACATTGGTAGCCAGTTCGACAACTTTCGCGACAGCCTGTTCTTCCTCGGCGCGAATCTTGTCCGGGTTCGCGGATTTTTCCACTAAGCGACGCCCCGTGACTACCGGCCTGTAAATCATGCTGAAATACAGCTCGTTCTGCATGATCTTTTGCGACGAAAGCGCTGTGTAATATTCGTCAGACAGATTTTGATTGAATGCCTGCTTGAAACGTCCGCCTGCACCGATTCTGCGCCGACGCCGTACATCGTGGACCCAGAATGCAACGTTGGCGAAATCCGGGGCGCGCAGGGTCTGCAGAAGACGGTTAAACGTGTTATGCCGCTGTTCGAGCTCGAACTCGTCTCGCCCCACGAACGGCAAGCCGCCCAGATGCCAGATCAACAGGTAGTCGCCGGCGGTCGTCTTGACGACGGACGGCGCAACATGCGTCGAGATGGAAACAAACTCGCTGATCGGACTGTCTGGGCTGAACATGGTCTTACCAAATTTAGAGAGGAAGCATCACACCAAGCGACCATCGCAAACACCAACCCCACGCGGGTTGTATGCGTGGGGTTGGTAACGGCTACGTGCTCATCGCGATTTTCCCGGGGGATTCTTGCGATATTCATTTGGGCTGAAGACCCACATTCCTGAATAACACTGAAGGTTTCGCGCACGCATTCGGAACAGCCAGCGTAATCCCAGCAGCCTGAAAATCATCTCATCACGCTTGGCCATCTGCTGCATGGCAAAGATGATGACCGGGATGGTCAACAGGTACCAAAGATCGATGTACATCCCCAACAGCAAGCCACCGCCCGCACCAATGAAGAAGGGGATGTAAGGCACCCCTAAAAACATGGCAGGGCGGGTGCATCCGCGGAAGAGTACGTCTTTATGCATAGTATTGGGCGATCTGCATTAGCGAAGCGCCGACTCCCGAGCAGTCCCCAGAACTCGATTCCTTGTTCTGCAGGATCATGTTGGCGATCTGACCGGCGGCGCCAATCAAAACACCACCGATCAGGATGGGAGACACCTCTGAAATGCGCTTGTGTGCGAAGGCAATCTGATAACCCGCCACGATAACTGCGATGGTGACGACCGCGATCGAACCCATGTTCAGCAGCTTGGTCACGTTGTTAAGAAAGCCACAGACACGTGTATCGGTACCACCCAGGCCGTTACTACCCGTGGTCGCGCCAGCACCACCCGCTACCACCAACAATGCGGTAAACACCAATGCCTTGACTGCCTGCGTGCCGACCATTTTGGCGTCGGCGATCGTTTTGTTGTCGATTTCAAACTTCATGTCTAACTCCTTGGGAACAGAGGGGTCCAGCAGCCATATCCTTGGCAATTTCCATCCTAAAAAACGAATGCACTATCCACTTGCGGAACTGTTTGCGGTGCTCGCTGCATAGAAGCGGGTGCAGATTGGTCGATCATCGTCGAAGCCTGCGGGCCGGAGGCTGGTACCGCCACCCCACGCCCCTGCCCTGTTGCCTTCACCACATACAGTTCGTTTTCTGCCGGAGCAGCTGCAGGAGCCACAGGCGCTACCCGACTCGGCAAGGAATACGCTGTTGCAGGCTGGGATAGCATAGGCCCTGGCGGTGAAGCCGCTGTGTGGCTCGCCCCGGTAAACTCCTGAATGCGACGAGACACAATCGCGTCTGCCAATTCGGCTGCAGCCTGTCGCAGGGGGTTTGCGGGCTTCAATTGCACCTGGCGGGTTGGCACGACCGCGATGGGCTCTGCTCCGGAAGACGCTACCGACTGACGAATGGAGGCATAGATCTTCTGCACGTAGCCATGTTTGAAGCCGGTTTCAAAATTTCCGGAGTAGTAGCAGCTAAACGACTTCCCCCAATTGGCGCCAGAACGCGAGTGGCATTCGGCCAGAATCTTTGAGGCAGCGACCAAGTTAGGGCATTTTTCGAATGCCATCTCATAGGTAGCCAAACCGTACTTCTGCAGGTTGTACCGATTGACCTGACCGAGACCCAGCGAAAAGTTATAACCCTTCTGCTCCAGCATCTTCGCTGTGGCGACGGCCTCAGCCAGACCGCGTGGCTCGCGCACCAGGCGTCCACCAACGACACCAATGGCGTAGGGATTACGCGACGACTCGACACGGACAACGTGCTGCATTACCTCGCCGGGGACGGCCAGTCCAGTGCACCCCATCAGTTCCATGCCAGGCAACATGTCAGTACTCCTTCCAAAACCAGATCAAAATCAGAGACGAACTCGATGCCCTAGCCGCCGCGCAGGGTGCGAAGAGGATCGAAATCGATACCCGTGATGAAGCGCCGTCCAGCGTGCGCCTTGATGTGAACCACGATGTCGATGGTCATTCTCAACAGACGTTTGATCACCTCGAACTCCAGACCGGAGCCCTCATTGGAGGCCTTCACCATCAACGCGAGCTGGTCCCAGGTCTGCTCAACACTTCCAGCATGGCAACTGGTGATGGAGCCGGGATGGCCTGACGCACAGTTACGAATGAAGTAGAACGATTCATCACCGCGCAACTCGGCAAGGATGATACGGTCTGGCTTCATACGCAGGCAGGCCTCCATGCAGCTCTTAGCAGTCACGTTGCTGGCGCTTTGACCGCCCTTGGAATAAAGCAGGTGCACAGCGTTGGGCTGACTAATGAATAGCTCCCTGGCGTCCTCAATCGTCACCAGGCGCTCTTCGCTCGGAATATGATTGACCAGCGCCTTCATGAAGGTAGTTTTGCCGCTACCTGTCGCCCCAGCAACAACGACGTTTTTCTTGTAAAGCACGCACTTCTTGAAAAACTCTGCGTAATCGCGCTTGCGGCGCAGCTCAAGCAATTCTTGGTCGTGATCGCTTACATCTGCCGATTGCTCAAGCACTTCGTCGAAGAAACCGTCGTGCTTGTACTGCTCCAGCGACTTTGTGTGCTTCGAAGGAAGTCGGATCGTGATGGACACCTTGCCCGCATCGCAGGCGGGCGGCATGACGAACTGCGCGCGCTGCCCGGTCGGAAACGTCAGCGACACGACAGGATCGGCATCGGTAATGCGTTGCCCGGTGTTACTCTCATTGACGACCGCCGTACAGAACTGCCGAGCGCGGTCGTAGGTGAGGGATGGCACGTCGACTCGCTGCCATCCATGGATTGTTTCCAGGTACAGCTCACCAGGACGATTGATGCAAATTTCGGTCACGTCAGGCGAATTCAGATAGTCCAGAATTCCCAGCACGGAGTACTGGTAATCCAGAAAGTCGTTGGAAATACGCGCTGTCGGGGAGTCATCGATCGTCATGGCAACCATTTCATTCACTTCGGCAGGACAGCCGAGAAATCGACGTCCTTGGCAACGTAGACGTTCAATACCGTTCCTTGGTTGATCGTCAGTGTGGCAGGACGACGTCCTGATTTTTCGACCGCCTGTTCCGCAAGCTGCTGCATGCTGCGTGCGGTATTACTCTCAAACGGTTGCTGGGTAATGATGCCGGAGCCCACGCCAATCGTTGTGGTCTCGGGGCCATATTCTGCCGCTGCGTACTTGAATGCATCGCTCAGCAGACTGATGAACAAGGCTGAAGCAATCTTGTTACCCCAATGCGCGTTGTAGTTGCCCGGATGACCGGAGCTCCCGAGCGTATCGATGCCTGGCCCCATGAGCGTGACATCCAAACCGGTGGGCGTAGTGACGCGGTCCCAGACAACTTGGAGACGATGAGAGGTCGGCTCACCGGCACTGTACTGACCCAGCATCTTGGACCCCTTCGGAAGAAGCAGGTTGTGCCCGTTGATGGAGTAGACCGGTTCGGTGACGATGCACGATGTATAGCCACCGAAATCGGAGATGATGCGAGTCTCCAGGATGCAGCGAATATAGGTACCGCGCACCAGCAGACCGTCCGGGTTGCTGATCGGCTTGGCCAGCGTGACCGGGCCATCTTCCTGAGCAGGTGCAGGCTGTGCCCCAAGTTGACCGGGAACCCCACCGCTATTTGCAGCAGACTCGGCAAGGATGCGACGCTCCAACAGCGTTGGTCCGCGCTGACGCTCCGGTGCGGAGCTGACCTCTTCGCTATTGTCGGTCGGCATTGGCGGCAGTGGCGGCAAACTGGGCTGCTGAGCTAGCGGGACTGGCGCCTGCTCAACCGGCGCAGTCATGCTCTGCGGCAATGCAGGTGCGACCACCGTCTCGGTACGCGGCTTCGGGGGCGCGGAATCCTCCCCGCTTTGCGTCGCTAGCCAGAAGATGGCGAGAATCAAGAGAGCTGCAATGGCTGCAAGAAACACCAGGGCCTTGCGATTAAGTCGCTTGATGTCGCTCGACCTTAAGATCGGCTCATTGGCATCCAGGTCCGGTTCCGCACTGGCCTGCTGGCGCGCGAAGTAAGGATTGTTGCGCTCGTTGTGGTCGCCGTTATGCTGCTCATCGCCGCCATGGTTCTGGATGCGCTCATCAGGGCTGTTTGGAATATTCGAATTCACTTTTGCTTGTTCCTTCGCAGACCGACGACGTTATCGCCATGACGAACCACCAGGAAAGGGTAGGTTCCGTGCACGATCAGAGTATTACCCTCTACCGTCGTATTAACGAGAAAATCTTCGGCGTGCTCTTTCTCGCGAGCGAAGACCGCAGGAAAATTTCCAGTCGGAAAACGCGTCAGATCCATATTGATATAAGTGAATTTACCGTCATCATAGACACGGCTTGGAATCAACCAGGATTTCTTGGTCCGTGTCGCATAATCGTAATCGTAATAGTAGCGACGATCCTTCAAGATCTTGGCATTCAGCAGTGGGCCGTTCTTCGAAGTATCCGCATCCGCGACATTATTGAAGCTTGTGTCCTTCGGGTAGGTAAACACCACCTTATATTGGACACCCGCTTGCTTCGCCTGCTCGAGACGTTGCCAATCTGTTGCCACCACCTTGAGCTCAAGAATATAAGAATGCGTCGCGGTACGAATCATCATGTTCGTATCGACGTCGACATTTTTAGGCTTGAGGTAAAAAACATTCTCTCGCCGCGTGAGCTCCCATCCACCAGTGAAACCGGTGCTGTAATCCAGAATTTTTTCGTTCGGGCTCAGCTCCACCTGAGTGGTGATGCCAAGGCCTGTGCGCACCTGATAGATACGGTCGGGTGCATACTCATACTCTTGTACCACCTGAGCAGCTGCTGACAAGGCACACAGCGCAAGTGGTAGCGCTGACAACAACGCAACCCTATATCGGTTAAAAAGTTTCATCGACCACTTGCTCCATTGACATTCTTGGGCATCCCTTGGGGTTGCATTGCAGGCTGCGCTTGCAGCTGGCCGGCCGGCTGCATTTGATCAGGAAATGCTGGCTGCGCTTGTTGCTGAGGCGCGCCACCTTGTTGCTGCATGCCTTGTTGCAGCGGAACGCCCGCTTGAGGTGCAATGGCGGCACCTGCTGCATTTGGATCGGTCATCCCAGTCATCGGCTGCTGCATGACCTGCTGCTGCACTGCTGCCTGAGGTTGAGCATTGATAACCGCGCCAGCCGCTGGGGCAACGGGCAGCGCGGAGTAATCATTATCTACGCGGTAATCAGTGACGCGGAAACCCAGAGGATTTTCCACCCTCAGGCTATCGCTCATCTCAAGATTATCCTGATAGACGAACCCCATCGTGGCGATCTTGTTGTCCAGTAGCGTCGAAACCGTGGAGTTTTTGTCATAAACGGTTCGCTGGAAGCGCACGGTTGCCCCGGTATATGCCTTCCCGTTGCCGCCAATCAAGGTAATACTCAAAATATTGACGCGAATTGCACGGAGCTTGCCGTACGTATTCAGCGGCCTCGACGGGTTGTTGGCAGAGTGCAGCGCGCGATACTCGCTCACTACATTTGTCGACCCCATCGCCGAGACCGTGTTCCAGTCACGCTGACCAATAATGGAAAGATCAAACGACTCACGCGCAATAATGAAACGCGCGATATTGCTGCGCGCCAGCGCCTCGCTGGTGCTGATTGCTCGACCACCGAAGTTGGGCTCAAGCTTGGCGATGGTGCTAGTGCCCGAATACGCATCTGCCATGACGAGATACGGCACTTTCTCCTTCAGCGGCAGCATGTAGTAGTAGCCACCCGCTGTCATGACGGTGACGAGCATCGACAGGGTCGCCACGATCCAGGCACGCTTTTCGCTGCGGCGCGCGAGGTCGGCAATGCTGACCTCGTAATTCACCGCTTTTTGAACGGCCGCACCTACTTGGGCGGAACCGTCCTTTTCACTGACCTTCTTACGCAACATGTCTAGATCCGTCACCGTGAGGCCTTGTCAGGCCTGAAACTATCGCCGCAACGCGTCGCGGGTACTTGAGAAGGTAGGAATACCGAAGGCTCGATGCCCGAAGGCATCACGCAGACGGCAGCCCTTAGAGCTTGGCGCCAGACGACACCGGCACTGGTTGGACCAGCAACTTGTTGGCAGAAACCGACACCGAAACTCCCTGGGCTGCGTACACGGCACTCAGCTCGGTGGCAGCCTGTTGGACGCTGGTCGTGCTGATTGCGGAAACCGGCCCGATCAAGGTGTAGTCCGATGGCAAGTTGTAGGACAGCTGCATATTGGAATCCGCCGCCCAGCGCTCCAGCATGGTCTTCAGCGTGCCGTCCATGGGCGTGGCCTGATACGTGTACGAGGTGTAGAGCGGGATTTCGGTAGGCGCCTCGTCAAAGTGGTTGACGTGCTTCCAACGACCACCAAAGTCGGGAGCAGGCTTGGTCGCGCACGCGCCTACCAGTGCTGCAGCCACTAGCACCAACGACAGCTTGGACACATACATCGGATTCACTCTGACTTCTCCAACTCATGAGATTTCGGGCTTAACACGGACAGCACTAAGCCTCCGCGCACCAGTGGGTACCGGAGGAAACTTGTTATTGATGCGTTTTTCGCAGTCCTACGACCCGCTGGGTCGCCCCAGTTGCAAGTGTGTGCTGCTGAAAAAATGAATACGCTGACAAACCATCCATAGCCTTACTCCAGTACGGCCCCATCCGGCGCCGCTCCCCTACGACCATCTATCTAAACCGCAGACTCTTGCTAACTTTGCCCTTAACAAGCAGATCCGTCAAGAATTGCGCGCTGGGCCCCGCGCTGCAAACGAGACACAAATCACACTCTGATGATAAGCGTCTTCACTTCGGTTTTCGGCAACAAGCGCGCAGTGAAGTGGCGATCCTCGTAGTAGCGAATCTTGTCGCACTTCACCGGATGCGGGATTCCCTCATACAAGAACACTTCCTTTTCATTGCCCATAGCCTTGAGCTCCTGCGGCAACATCAGCGCCCGGCGCTCTTCTGACACGCTATGGGTGGTCTCCCGCCCTCTGGTGACGTTCTTCTTCTTGATCGTGGTGTAACCCAGCATCTCGGAGTAGTCATTGGCGTCCTGCTGTTCGCGTGGCGCGTAAAGGATCTGCAGGGCGTGATTGGTGATGATGGTGCGTGACAGATCTTTGCCGTAGGTCGCGTCCAGCTGGGCCATGCTCTGGATGATGGGCAGAAGGCGGATGTTGTAGCCGGCCATGTAGGCTACCGCGGTCGCGATGATGTCCACCTTGCCGATCGAGGTGAATTCGTCCATCAGCAGCAGGCACTGATACTTGAGCTCAGGGTTGGATTTGGGAAGTTCGCGGGTGTTGAGGTTGATGATCTGGCTGAAGAGCAGATTGATGATCAGGCGGCTTTCGGCCAGCTTGTTGGGCTGGATGCCAATGTAGATGGTCATCTTCTTCTTGCGAAGGTCCGTGAGCACGAAGTCGTCCGCACTGGTGGCAGCGTCCAGCACCGGATTGATCCACGCATTGAGCGGCTCCTTCAAGGTGCCCATGATCGAGGCGAAGGTCTCATCCGCCTGTGACAGCATGTTGGCAAAGGCCGACTTGGCGTTGCTGCTGAGGAACCGCCGCTCGGACAGCGACTTCAGATATTTCTTGAGATCGGTACCGTCACCCGACGAAAGGCGATAAATCCCGCCCAAAGTGGGTGCCCCTGCCCCACCCGGAAAACCGAGCGAGAGCTCCTCGTCCCAGTTTTCGAACAGGTACAACGCGAACGCCATGAAGGCGTTGCGCGCCTGGCTCACCCAGAACTTCTGGTCGTCGGACCCGTCCGGGTACAACATCGCTGCAATACTCATCAAATCCGAAACGCGAAATGCGGGATCGTTCGATACATAGGTCAACGGATTCCAGCGATGTGTGCGACGGTCTTCGGCGAACGGATTGAACAGGAAGACCTCGTGGCCCTGGCTTGCACGCCAGCCACTGGTCAGGTCGAAGTTCTCCTGCTTGATGTCCAGGACCACGACCGACTCTTGATACTCCAACAGGTTCGGGATGACGACACCGACGCCCTTACCCGAGCGCGTCGGTGCAGCAAGAATCACGAATTGTTGGCCGCTCAATCGCACCAGCTTGCCGTTGAACTTGCCGACGACGATGCCGTTTCCGCTGGGCTTGAACAGCCCATGTTTGGAGAGATCGGCGGCGCCGGCAAAGCGGGCGTCACCGTGCAGGGCGCGCGGCTTGGGCTTGACGATGAGCACAACGGCAATCGCCCAGACCAGCACCGGCAGCCCGAATCCAAGCACGCCCGCAATCTTGATCTTGGTCGCGTAAGGCGCCACTTGGGGCAACCCAAGAGCGCCGAAATAGCGATAGTAGGTGTCCCACCCGTACAGACCGGTGTCGAGCCGCAGCAACAACAGGGTCAGATAGCCGGACAGGCAATATCCAACTAGCACCGCCACCAGCGTGGCAATCGCGATGATTTTGGGTTTGGACATGCGCCCTTCTCCTTAGGCTTGCATCACGATGGCGGGCTAGCGGCGCACGACCGGCTTATGGTCGACAAGATCGGACTTGCGCCCACCACTCTCGCTCTCCACCAGCGAATCGATCCAGACCTTGGCCTGGTCCAGGGACAAATCCGGAGTGATTCGCGTACCCGCCTCGGTCACAACGGCGTATGCCACGACGGCGTCGGGTGCGTACACCTCGTCACGCGTAATCGCCACAACACGGTCCCCCCCCTGGTCAGCACGGTGTGCTGATACTCGTCCATCGCCAGCCTTCCTTTCCGTCAGCGCGGTGGCGATGCTAAAGCAAGACGTGTGACGGCGAAAGCGGTATCGGCTGACTGGGCTGCGGCAGGCAGCGCTGACCCGCAAAACAGCCGCGCTGAACACTTATTTCCCACAGCCGAGGCACTCTCGGTGCGCTTTCGAAGACGCGCACGGGCGGCCGAAGACCTGGACTGCCTACCGCCTTCGCGTGGAAGGCACTGCGATAGCCTGGCTTACCGCACGAAGCGCCCCTTCGCGGTGAACGCACCCACCAGCCCCGGCGCTCAACTGACATCCGGCGACGATCGATCAAGCCACTTTTCAAGATAGAAGGACGAGAGCGGCATCAGTAGTTCACCCGTCAGAGGGGGACGAGGCGCCGCGAGCATCACGCATCATCCGCAACGTATAGATCAGACAGATGGCGCGGCACGATTTGGCACCGCTCGAGCATCGCCGCGTACCTGGCCGGCGACGTTTTGACCGCAGCCAGCCACTTCCATACACCAGTGCCGCGTCTCCGCATCGCCAGTCGATACGCAACGCGCAGCGCAGCAAGGCGGGAATTCCAGTGCAGCAGACCCGAGCTGACAGATGCCAACGCTGCAAGAACTTTTGCGTGGGGTCACGTCGGGGTCAGTGGCAGACGTGCCTGCCGATCTTGAAACCACTCAAGCCCCTGTACCATCTGGACTTAGAGTGGTGGGCGGTACAGGGTTCGAACCTGTGACCCCTACCATGTCAAGGTAGTGCTCTACCGCTGAGCTAACCGCCCGTTTCCTGCGTCAGCATTGCGCTGTGCAGGGCGCGCATTCTAGCGCAGGGATTTAAGGACCACAAGCCCTCCCCGCGCCCCAAGACGTCTCTGCCCTAGCCCAGACTTGCCGCTTTCAACTTCTGGATCTGGTCGCGAATCTGGGCTGCGGCCTCGAACTCCAGATCCTTTGCGTGCTGATACATCTTCTGCTCCAGGCTCTTGAGCTTGCCGGCGATTTCCGCAGGCTTCATGGCACGGTAATCGGGCGTCTCCTCGGCAACCTGGCGTGATTTCGAACGGCCCTTGCCCGACTTCTTCTCGGCCGCATCGTCGCGCGCGCCTTCCATGATGTCGGCGATCGGCCGCTCGACGGATTTCGGTGTGATGCCATGTTCCAGGTTGTACTCGACCTGCTTCTCGCGGCGACGATCGGTCTCGTCGATCGCCGCCTGCATCGAGCGCGTCATCTTGTCGGCATACAGGATGGCCTTGCCGCGCAGATTGCGTGCGGCACGGCCAATGGTCTGGATCAGCGAACCGGTCGACCGCAGGAAGCCTTCCTTGTCGGCATCCAGGATCGCCACCAGCGAGACTTCCGGCATGTCCAAACCCTCGCGCAGCAGATTGATGCCCACGAGCACATCGAACTTGCCCAGACGCAGGTCGCGAATGATTTCCACGCGCTCGACGGTGTCGATATCCGAGTGCAGGTAGCGCACCCGAATCCCGTGTTCGCCCAGGTACTCGGTGAGGTTTTCGGCCATGCGCTTGGTCAACGTGGTCACCAATACACGGTCGCCGAGCTTGATGCGCTCGTGGACCTCGGACATCAGGTCGTCGACCTGCGTGCCGACCGGGCGGATCTCCACGACCGGGTCGATCAACCCGGTCGGGCGCACCACCAACTCCGTGACTTCGCCGGCAGACTCGCGTACCTCGTAAGGACCCGGCGTCGCCGAGACGTAGATGCTGCGCGGCGAACGCGCCTCCCACTCTTCGAAACGCAAGGGGCGGTTGTCCAAGGCGGACGGCAATCGAAAACCGAACTCCACCAGCGTTTCCTTGCGCGAACGGTCGCCCTTGTACATCGCGCCGATCTGCGGAATGGTCACATGCGACTCATCAATGACCAGCAGCGCGTCCGGCGGCAGGTAGTCGAACAAGGTCGGCGGCGGCTCGCCCGGCGCCTTGCCGGTGAGATGCCGCGAGTAGTTCTCGATACCGTTGCAAAAACCCACTTCGGCCATCATTTCCAGATCGAATTGCGTGCGCTGGGCCAAGCGTTGCGCCTCGACCAACTTGTTCTGTGAGTAGAGCTGCTCCAGGCGTTCTTTCAGCTCTTCCTTGATGGTGTCCACCGCACTCAAGGTACGCTCACGCGTCGTGGCGTAATGAGTTTTCGGGTACACGGTGTAGCGCTGCAACTTGCGCAAGGTTTCGCCAGTGAGCGGATCGAACAACGTCAGTTGTTCGATGTCGCCATCGAACAACTCGATGCGCAAGGCTTCGGTATCCGACTCGGCCGGGAACACATCCAACACCTCGCCGCGCACGCGGAAGGCGCCGCGTGTCAGTTCGAACTCGTTGCGGGTGTACTGCAAATCGGTGAGATGGCGGATCAACTGGCGCTGATCGATGTGCTCGCCAACCGACAGGATCAGACGCAGCGATAGGTAGTCCTCCGGCGCGCCAAGGCCATAGATTGCCGACACCGTCGCTACCACCAGCGAATCGCGCCGAGACAGCAGGGTCTTGGTCGCCGACAAGCGCATCTGCTCGATGTGTTCATTGATCGAACTGTCCTTCTCGATGAAGGTGTCCGACGACGGCACATAAGCCTCCGGCTGGTAGTAGTCATAGTAGCTGACGAAGTACTCGACCGCGTTATGCGGGAAGAATGACTTGAACTCGCCGTACAGCTGCGCCGCCAACGTCTTGTTCGGCGCCATCACCAGCGTCGGCTTCTGCACCTGCTGGACCACATTGGCAATGGTGTAGGTCTTGCCCGAGCCCGTTACACCCAACAAGGTCTGCTTGGCCAGCCCGGCCTCGAAGTTGGCGACCAGCTTGTCGATGGCTGCAGGCTGGTCGCCCGCTGGCGAGTAAGGGGATACGAGCTGAAAACGGTCGGTCATGGAGCGCACCTTCGAACGACCAATAAGTATAGCGATGGCGGATGACGGCGATGTTTGCGGTTTCCCTACCTTCTTACGGGCTTTAGGCCGATCGCGGAAACGTCAGCCGCGCCCGATTCTAGGGATCACCGAGAATCGAGGCTTGGCAAGGATATGCACCAACCCCACAAAGGATTCAGCCTCATTGAGTGTTCTATTGCGGTGGCAGCATTTGCGGTGGCGCTATCCATGGCGCTACCGTCCTTAACGGCGTTGCGACGAACGCATCAGGTTCGGTCAACGATGCTTGAGCTTGCTGCACATCTGGCACTGGCAAGGTCGACCTCAATTACCCGTGGGGATCCGGTAGGAATGTGTCCGCGCGAGTCATCAGATGCTTGTGCAGCTGGTCACGATTGGACGCACGGCTGGCTGTTGTTTGCAGATCCGGACGGAAATCGCCGACCCGATGGTGCGCATGACATCATCGCGTCGGGGACAAGCAAGGTTGACGCGAAGATAAGCGTCCGCACCACTTCCGGACGTACGCAGCTGCGCTTTGGCCCACTCGGGACAATGCTGGGGACTAACGTGACCTTCAACGTCTGCCGCGATGGAGGCCTTGAGGGTCAGGTCATCGTCAGCATGACTGGTCGGCTTCGCTCCTTGCGGCCGCGCTTACCTCAACCTTGTCCCTCTTAAGATTTGCGGCGCGACAGGGGGACTTGCACATGCAGCCAAGCCTCCCTATAATTTGCCTCCCCGCCCGAATAGCTCAGCCGGTTAGAGCACTTGACTGTTAATCAGGGGGTCGTTGGTTCGAGTCCAACTTCGGGCGCCAAGACTGAAACCCACGCACATGCGTGGGTTTTTTTGTCGTGAATTTACATCGCGCTGGAAATAGAGAACGCAATCTCGGCGGCGATGAAGCATCCTCGCTTATTCGAGCCGCTCAGAAGTAGAGGTGGCTGGTGATTGCCCATTGCGAGGCGGATGGACGGCAAGCCGCCGAGTGATTGATGTAGTCGTTGGCGGCTGCCAGTCCTCGACCATGCGCCGAATCGCCGAGCTTAGTCAACATGAGGCAGTCCAGCACTTCAGTGCGAAAAATGCGGTTGAAGCGTTCGATATCGGCATTTCTGGGTGGGCTTGCCGGGCTGGATGTGGATCAGGGTGACGCAGTGCTGCTGTGCCCACTGCCCGAGTGCAAGTGCTGAAGAACTCCAGCCCGTCGTCCAGGCGCAGTCGCCTTAGGGCGCCAGCAGTTCGACCAACTCGTCCAGTGCGCGGCTGACCCTTACCGAGGGCGGGCTGGTGTCGATTTCAATCTTCATCCATTCGCGATTGAAGTCATCGTTGATGTTGAAGGTGCGAAAGCGGCGGCCAGACCGCAGGGCATCGGACATGAACTCCGTCGCCCAGGTGTGGTTCGCCGCTTGCAGGATCTCCAGCGGCGCGCGGATGCGATCAGGTAGCTGGCGCTTGCCGCGACGTGGTAGGTCGGGTTTCAGCGCTGTGTAGCCGCCTGGCAAGAGCCTTGCCCCAACCCTGCGGCCGCGCCCACTCCATCAGCGAGCCACAACCGTGTCCGGATTGTCCTTCAGGTGCGCCTGGATTGCGGCTATGAGCGGGCCATCGTCGCGCTGGCGTGGGCAGTAATGCCGTGTAGTTGGGGACTGCTGCAACACCCGATCAGCTCGACGGGCACTGAGGCCCTTAGCGGTTTGCATGGCCATACCTAATTGCAGTCGACGAGTCTGGCTCAATCTTTCGCGACAGAAGGTCCTTGAGCGCGTGATGATCAAGGCAAGCTCGGCATACATCCGCTTCATCCCGGGCCAGCTCGGCTTCCACGTCCTTTAGATGCCGCCATTTGCGGCCCCTCCTTGCCTGCGTATTTTTGGATTCCAGACGTAATAGGTCGGCTCGCTGATTCGTGCTTGCGATAGGTCTCGCCGACCTTTGCACCGGACTCGACCTCTTCGATGATCCGAACCATCCGTTCTTCGGTGAATTTCGACTTCTTAATGCAGAGCTCTGTAGGGAGTAACTCCACTTCCAAGCGGATCGAATTATCGAGACGCCTCAATGTCTATGTTTAGAGCTATACCAGCCACTACACAAAACATCGTCCTAGCCACTGGCTCTACTCGCCTGCACTATCGCGAGACAAAAACGCGCGCAATTACCAACAATCGCTGACAGACGTGGCAGTACCACTTTCTCGGCGCTCGCCCGATTGGAGAATCGAGAGAGCGGCACACTTCGTATCGGCTCTTGCCTGCTGGTTAATTGGCGTGGCAGTGATGGTGTAGCTCCTTCCATCTGCTGAAGGTGCAAGTGCCACCGTATAACTGCTTGCGACCCCTGAATCACACTGCGGCAGCGCTGGCGGAGTGCCGGCATTGTTGTACGACATGTAGGTCGTGTAGTAACGCTCCATATACTGTGCACCGCTCTGTAGACAACTCGTCGCCGCCGAGCGTTTAGCACGCACCACTGCGGCTTGGTAGTTGTACATCGCGATACCAGCTAGGACCGCAATAACAGCGACTACGATCATCAGCTCGATCAAGGTAAAGCCTGCAGACATACGTCGTTTGCCAACAGTTTTCATTTTCACATCTCCTTCAATAGTTCGCGCCAAGAGACACGAGATGTACGACGCGCCTCACGAATGCGCTGGCACTCTACCGTCGCATTCAACAGGTTCGTACAGATGAGTCCGCCGCCACTGCCGCCACCGCCAGTCAAGATGTTGCCGGTTGTACCCATTCCTCCGAGGCCCACCGACCCAGTCGCTGCCGGTGTCCCAGGCGAACCAGTACTACCACCCACTGGCACTGTCTCGTCTGCGAATGACCCATCACCATTGATGTCGAAGAACGACTCGGACAAGCTCGCCCCCGTAAACGCGTTTAATGCGTTCTGAAAGCCAGTGCCACCCGGCAGACACGGATCGCTGCTGGGGATGATGCTCGAAAAATTCAGTACATCGTTGACCACCTGAGGATCGCTGACAACACGCTCGCCGATCGGAGTGCCGGGAGGCGTGGGCGGATTTACCAAATCGATATACCAGCCATTACGACCAGCCGGAAGTGCTGAAGGCAGTTCGAAGGCACGTACCGTGCGCCCAGTATCGCTGTCGGTGGCAACCGCCGCGATAGTTCTCTGTTGCAGTGTGTTTTTCGCGACCGTAGCTGTGCCGTCTTTTAATCCATAAAAGGTCTGAACACTTCGATCTGCTGTATCACCAGTTTCCATAAAACGACCGGTGCCAAAAAAGACCCATAGCTGGAACGTTGAAGGATCACGAGCAACTACCGGCGACGAGGTGATGGGTTGCACCTGCCCAGTCGGACTGGTTGCGGTGAACATACGAAGACGACTGCTCGCATTGCTCCAGGCAGTGCGGCTAGCGGAACTAATATCGAACTTCCACATGTTTCCTAGCATGTCACCCGCGTATATGAAATCCGCAGTCCCGTTACCATCTACGTCCCGAATAGTCGGCGCCGACATGCCGTTCGGATTAGTGGCGGATCCCACCCCAGTGTCCATTTCGGCCAGAAGAGCCCCATCACTAAGTCGGTAAATGAGCACAGCCGCGCGGTTGCTCGTGCTATTTACACCATTAGGGACAATTAGACCCATGTCGCCGTTGTTGAGCTTGGCAATGATGGGCTGCCCAAGAATCAAGCCCATGTTATTAAGTGGCGTTTCAGTCCTCTCCCATTTGACGCGGCTAGCAACAAAGCTGTCGGGGTTGGTAACATCAAGCGAATACAGACCCTTTCCTCCCCGCCCAAGTGTTCCTACCAGAATGCTCGCGTCCGGCGTCTGGTCGCGTCGCGACAGAATGACTGGACCGTCCACGAAATATCTATGCTCGTAGTCAGGCCGGCTCAATGTGCTCAAGTCATTGAAATTGAGAGCCGCCGGAACGTAAGCGAAATCCTCGGCGCCATTGCTTGCGTCGAAGGCATGTAGCATGCCGTCATTGGCACCTACGTAAACAGTATTTGTTTGCGCATCAAATACAGGTGAGGAACCGACAATATCTCCAAGCACTGTTGTGCGATTACGCAACGTTCCGCCATTGGAAAGCTCCCTCGTGCGAGAGCCTGCAATATATGCAGCATTGTCGGCACCACTCACTGCAGGAGCGGCACTCCGGGCCAGAGGCACTAATTGCGCTGCAGTGGGAAACGTGGCACCGGCCGTACCGTTGAAGGTGAAAACCTTGCGACCTGTCGTCGGGATCCCGGCAGAAGCGCTCCAACTTGGAGTCGCCGAAGTACCTGAAGCGGTAACAGGAAATGCGCGCAACTGCCCGGACCAGATGCCGGACACAAAGCTTGCCTGAAAAGCGAGCGTCGCACTGTCCACCCGGGTGGAGTTCGCGGATAGATTGGAAAACGCGCCGGCACGTTCGATAATAGACGCCAGCGATGCCTTTAACGCTTGAGTGAACTCATCGGGATTACTTGCAACAATAAAATCCCCTCTACCATTAACGGAGGCATGCCACAGATCGTCCACGTTAACGATCGTGTTATTTCTCGGCGTGGGCCAGTTCAGAGTTCCCGCAGTCAGCGCCGGCAGATCGGTCTCCGGATTTAAGGTGCCCGATGCACCAATAGAGATTGCATACGTCACCATGTGCTGCCAGAAGCCAGGATCACGACTGGAAGTGGGCACGTTATTTACAAGATCAGTACGAAGATCATTTTTCCAAAACCGCATTGCTACGTCAGCTAGCGTATCCGAATCTGAACTAGCATACGGACGCTCCGGCCTATAAGTATATGTATCACGTGTGGGACTAGTGATTGTTTGCCCAGCTACGTTATCCTGCTCGTTGGCAACGTCCGTGTAGTTATCTTTGCCGTTCCAGTACCCGTCTGTCGTTAAAATAGTAAAATTCTGACGGCAAGAAAACTGCGCGCTCCCAGCCTGCGGACCGTACGGTCCGTTGGCAGCCGCGCTGCTGTAGTACAGCCCAGCATCGGTCAACGCGCCATGGAGAGGCGTTGCGCCCGAGCCAGAGGCACCATATAGGCGGTCATACCAGATCGTCTTGTTGTTGTTCGCGCCCGATCCACCGTTAGGATCATCGAACAGTCCATCGTTGCGACCAATTGGAATTGGATTATCTTGCGTGATTATATTTCCGGTTTTGTTTCTACGCCAAATTGTCCGAAAGCCAACTCTCGCCGAGGTATTGAGGTCAGAAAAAGCCTGACCCGCGCTAGCTTTCGCCACCTTCATTCTGGTGCGATAGTAGGAATACCATATTGCAAAATTAGCCCGCTCTGAACTTTCATCACTGCGGAGAGCAGGATTCGGCAAGGCAAACGTACAATTCTTCCATTGCCAGCCCGAACCACTGGAATCACAATTTCGCCCTGCAAGTCCCTGCTGACCCGATACGTTCTGCAAATACTCGCTTCTTACGATACGTCCATCCGTGTGGATCTGATAGCGCCAATAGTTGTTAACATTGGCAAGCTGGGCTGCAGAAGCAGCCAGATTTTTTGGCACATAGAATGTGCGTACAGCAGACTGCAGATTCGCCGATCCGGTCAAGAATGAGTTATCCGTATACACACTCGAATAACTAAGACCACCAGTCATTTGGCTACCGTCTGGATTTAACCACGGCTTGTAGTCAAACGCAGGGTTATAGTAAATGGTATTTCTACTATAGGCCTGCTCTGCAATATTGATGGGCGTGGTCCCCGGCAAGACATCCGGCATGGAGTCCTCACTCATCGAGCCAGAATCATCCAGAATGAACAAAATGTTGGGTGAAACACGACCGCTGGATTGCAGCGGCTCATCTGGCAAGTCAACTGCCGCTGCAGGAGCTGCTAACAATGTCGCTGCGAACGCCATGCAGGCGCAGCGCATCTGGTCAGCCAAGGCGGATCGCTTGAAAGGGAGTAATGTGGACGAATTCATGGCAACAACTCCCTAAGGAACGATAAAGTTGGATTGAATAATCACGCTGGCTCGACCTGCCGCTTCACTTCGTGCGGTGACGCGATACACAGGGCGCAAGCAGATATCGCTGCCTGTATAGCGAGGATCGAGATTGCATTCCAGCCAAGTTTCCGATGTACCCATGTATTCGATAAAAAATTGCGGAGCCGACGCGATTGAGCCGACACTCGTAGTTGCTGCGCGCCATCCACCGAAACTTGTGTTTTTCCATCGCTCTACCGCCGTCGCATCCGGCCTCGGGCAAACGCCATTGACACACGCCCCGCCCGCTGCAGCCGCGGCAATCGCGGCATGCTCGGCGTTGGTACGACTTGCAGCAAGTGCCTCACCTTCACGAAGCGCCGCTTCAGCCGCCTGAAAACTGAGATTGCGATCCACCAAATTTGCGCTCATGCGTTCTTCAAGCACAGTGCTCCGCAGGACTGCTAACCCAAGCAGCGTCATGATGAGCAGCAGAATGAGCACTACAACCAGCGAGACGCCCTGTTGTCGCAGTGGACGTGAAATTGAAGGAGATCCGCTCATGGAGCCCTGTTCCTGAGAGTAATGACCTGGCTTACTGTGCGTGACAGCGCTGCATTGTCCACACCGTCACGATCGGTTCCCGCCAGCGTCAAAGTGATCCTGACTGCCGTCACCTGGCTCCAACGGCCAGCAGTGCTCGCCGCATCTCCATAACTTGCGGTTCCGTCAACTAGATAGGTCACCGCCATGTTCTGCACACCTTCTGCAACTTCCTGCGCCTGGACACTTGCGACTCCACCTGTATTGATCAGGGTAGACTGGTAAAGCCCTCTGGTACGTCCATTGGTACCGATATACCAAGTTGACGCATTGAGACGGGTAATCGTTGCGTTAGGGCCGAAGGTAAACAGAGAACCACCCAGGCCGAGGCGATTGGTGGCATTCCCAGGCGCACCACTCGCGCCGTGAGCAATTGAGACGGTACCTGCCGCACCTGTCATCTGGAAAATAGCCCCCAGACGCATCACCCCGCCTGTTTCGGCATTGGGTCCACACACCATCAATAAGTCACCAGGCATCAAGCCGTGAGATGCGGTATTGACAGTAAATGTTGCGGCGGCCGGGGCATGCGCCGTCACGACCGCTGTGGCATCCCCGGATGACAACAGCGATAACGCGTCTGTACCGGCAATCCGTTGGCCTGCGGTTGTTGTGCCAAAACTGATTCCTGGAATCGCGGTGGCCCCGTCATATCCTTGAAGGGTTCCGTTTGTTGTACCGACGTTCCAGTTGGTCCACCAACGCGAGGTCGGCGCATTCAGCACGTTCACCATCGCCATATTATTGCTACTGTTACAGGGATTACCTCCAGCCTCTCGAATATCGCGCGCCATCAACTCAAAGGCGATACGCGCGTTTTCTTGAACACGGCTAAGACTATCGGTGGCAGCTGCAGTGCGACGACTCGTTAGGAACAGGCCGATAGCAGCCAATGTGACCAACAATCCCAGCACCAGGGAAATCAGCAGCTCAATCAGCGTAAAACCGAACACTGGTTTGCGCAAAGAGCAGACATTGCTCATAGCCTGGTAACCACGCTGAATTCGCGCTGTGCCGAGTTATCGCTGGACCCGAGCGCAGTTGCACGACTGTCGTCCCAGCGCACCGAGACGGTGCAACGCACTCCATTGGCCTCGCACTGGATAGAACCGCAGGCCGTCGCTCCCATACTCGACTTCAAGGCCGTGATCCAATCTCGTCGGTCATTGGCAGCAAGATTGCCTCCAGCAGGAACGTTACATATCATCGCGGTGTTGTATGCCCCCGCGCGCGCAGCGGTCAGATTGGCGCGCATAGCGTCCAGAATCGCGTACGACTGAACGACCATCTGACTACGCTCAAGGGAACTGCTGTTGTTCTGAAGTGCACGGGCCTGCATTGCTGCAATTCCAAGCATGCCGATGCCTAGGATCACAACTGAAATCAAAACCTCGATCAGGCTGACACCGGCCTGACGTCGGCGACTTTCTATCGCTGGCGTTCTCATCTGCCTTTTCCTCAATTCAAAGCTGGTGCATCGGCGGGCGTCTGGCACTGCGGGTCTGTTCCGCGTGTTATTGCTACACGGCTGCCCCCTGCTATTGCCACGATGCGCTGGTTCTCTGGCGGCCGCGTGGTCGCCATACAGATGGACACGGCCCCCACCAAGAGCCTCGCACCAGTCGAGTCACGCGCAAGTCCGTCAGGGCGAAAGACGATCCGTGCGCTAGCGGAAGAGATCGCAGGGCTTACGCTCACCTGCAGCTGCGGCCTGACCTCACTGACACGCAAGACTTCGGTGCCACGTAACACGATCCAACGTGCCCAGTTGCCGCCATTCGCGCACGTTGCGCCGTCATTGGATGGGCACAGGGTCACACTAGCGTTACTACGTACCGCCTCAGAACGGGCGAGCTGGAGTGATGCGGACAGCTCGTTTGCCGCAGCCGACAACCGATTGCTATTGATAAGCGCTGTGAAGTTAGGAAACGCGATTGCCATGACGATCGCCAGCACGATGATCGTCACCATCATCTCGATTAGCGAGAAGCCGAGCTGCGCCTGGAATGCCGGGCGCCGAATGTAGGTCATACGGCAGCCTCCCCAGGCAGCCAAATACATGAGTGCACCCTACCCAAGGCTTGTCCCAGCTACCAATGCTTGACGACGGACGGGCACTGCGGATGCGTGAAAGGCAGTTTCCCCAACCGCTCAAGACACGGGCATGATGTGTAGCAAACCTCCGAGCCCCCCCCTTCCCGATGCCAACCGCTACCGGCGAATCCTTCCTGCAAGCCCTGTGGGACTCTCGTACTCTGGCGTGCGTCGTGCTCGTGGCAGAAGCAATCGCGGCAGCACTGAGCCTAGCGCCTGGCACACAGATCGGCTGGATCAGCTTCGGAATCACATCATTCATGACGCAATGGACGGCACTTCTGACTTTGGCCGGCCTGTATGTTTTTCGCCATCACCTTAGGAATGCACGCCCAGTCATGATAGCCAAGGTCACCCTTGCGCTTCTCCTGATTGCCGCAGCGTTAGTACTATTTATTGCAATGGCGGTGGTCGGTGGCGCGTGGTCAATGGGTACACGCAACTGGCTGGAACTGCTGCTGCGGACCGAAGGCATCGCCCTGACCGTCGGATTGTTAGGAATGTGGGCCTTCCACACACATTGGCGCGCGCGCCAATATGCAATACGTGCGAAGCAGTTCGAGCTGGAAGCGTTGAGGGCGAGAATCCAGCCGCACTTTCTGTTCAATACACTCAATACAGGGGCAGCGCTTGTCCGCCTGAATCCAGCGCGTGCCGAATGTTTGTTAATGGATCTGGCGGAGCTATTTCGAGCGACCTTGGCGGGGCCAGAACACATACTCCTCTCCAAGGAACTAGACATCGCAAAGCACTATCTGGATATCGAGCAACTCCGCTTCGGAGAGCGCCTGAGCATCGTGTGGAAGGTTCCTGATGCGATCCCGCCCGTGACAGTTCCTTCTCTATCTATCCAGCCCCTTGTTGAGAATGCAATTCGCCACGGTGTGGAACTTCGTTCAGAGGTATCGCAGATAGTTGTAGAAGTCCGCCAAACATCGGAGACGATTGTCGTAGAAGTCAGCAACCCCCTGCCGCCTGACAAGACGACAGCGCGCACCGGGCACCAAGTAGGACTTGCCGCCGTCCGTGCCCGGCTACACGATCTTGACAGCAGAATGGGACTTCAAACTACTACTCAGGGCAACCAGTTTCTGGCTGCCCTGCATGCCCCACTCGCAGAGATACCGTCTCGCTAATCTAGGTCACCACCCGATAACAAGGCCGATAGTCCCCCGAGATCTTCATCCGGCGCTGCTCGACAAAGCCACGCAGGAGTTCGTCCAGGGCCTGCATGATCTCGGGGTCGCCGTGGATTTCGAAGGGGCCGAATTCCTCGATGCGCCGCATGCCGTCTTCTTTGACGTTGCCGGCCACGATGGCGGAGAAGGCGCGGCGCAGGTCGGCGGCCAGGGCCGGCGCCGGGCGGCCGTGGTGTAGATCCAGCGCGGCCATCGCTTCATGGCTGGGCTCGAACGGTTGCTGATACTCGAGCGGGATGTGCACGGACCAGTTGAAGTAATACGAGTCTTTCTGGTCCTTGCGGTGCGCCCGCACTCCGTGCACCCCTTCGGCCATGCGGCGCGCCACGGCGACTGGGTCGCCGACGATGATCTCGTAGCGCGAAGCGGCAGCGTCCCCCAGGGTGAGGCGAATGAAACGGTCGATCTGCTCGAAGTACGGCGCGGCGATGGTCGGGCCGGTGAGGATCAGCGGGAACGGCACGTTCGCGTTTTCTTCGCGTAGCAGGATGCCGAGCAGGTAGAGAATTTCCTCCGCGGTGCCGACGCCGCCCGGGAATACCAGGATGCCGTGGCCGATGCGGACGAAGGCCTCGAGGCGCTTCTCGATATCCGGCATGATCACCAGATGGTTGACGATCGGGTTCGGCGATTCGGCAGCGATGATGCCGGGCTCGGTGACCCCGATGTAGCGGGTATTGTGCTTGCGCTGCTTGGCATGCGCGATCGTGGCGCCCTTCATCGGACCCTTCATGGCGCCTGGGCCGCAGCCGGTGCAGATATCCAACCCGCGCAGGCCGAGCTCGTAGCCGACCTGCTTGGTGTACAGGTATTCGTCGCGCGAAATGGAATGGCCGCCCCAACACACGACCAGGTTCGGGTCCAACGGCTGCAGGATGCGCGCATTACGCAGCTGACCGAACACGGCATTGGTGATGCCTTCGCTGGTGTCCAGATCGCCGCGTTGCGCTTCGAGCTCGATGGCCATGTAAGCGAGGTCGCGCACGACGGCAAACAACAGCTCCGCCACGCCGCGGATGATCTCCCCATCGACGAAAGCCATTGCCGGCGCATTGGTCAGATCGATGCGGATGCCGCGATCCTGCTGGTTCACCTGAATGTCGAAATCCGGGTAGAGATCGCGCGCGGCGCGTGGGTCGTCCGATGCGCTTCCGCTGGTCAGCACGGCCAGTGCGCACCGGCGCAACAGCTCATGCATGCCACCGCTGGATGCGTCTCGCAACCGGGCTACTTCTGCCTTGGACAACACATCCAGACCACCACGCGGGTAGATCCGCGCATCCACCACCGGCAGCGCCCGTGCTGCCGTACTGCTGAGTTCCATAGCATGCTCCTGTCGTATGCACGGAACTTTAGCGTACTCACCCGCACAAAAGAAAACGGCCGGGAGACCCCGGCCGTTTTTGCAAACATCGACACGCTAGCCGGCTTTAGAACTGGTAGCGGAAGCCCAGCTGCAGCGCCCAGCGGGAGATGCCCTTGTCGTCGTAGATGGTCGCGGCATCCGGCTCGTTGAAGCGGTAAACGTACTTGCCAGTTGCTGCATCGATGCCGCCGTATTCAGCAACGCCCTTGAAGCCCGGGAATGCGTACTCATCGACGCGACCCCATTTTTTGTTGAGCAGATTGCCGACATTCATGACGTCGACCCAGATCTGCGCCTTGTTGCCATCGAAGAAGCCAGGAAGCTCCTGCTCAATGTGCAGATCGAATTGGTTGACCCACGAATTACGTACCGCATTGCGGCCGGCAACCTGGCCCTTGTGCGTGGACAAGTACTGGTCGTTGTTGACGTAGTTCCAGAACGCGTTTTCTTCAGCCGCGTTACGGAACAGCACATCGCCACGCGCCGCCGGGATGTACAACAGGTCGTTGGAGCGACCGTCGCCATTGGCGTCGTTGTCGAACGTATAGCTGTAGGGACGACCGCTGCGGCCTTGATACACAAGACCGACCTTCGTTGCAAAATCCCCGAAGAAATTATGCTTCCACTGCAGCGTACCCAGGAAACTGTCCTTAATTTCGTACGCGGAGGTTGCATTGACCTCTTCATTCGCCTGGAAGGTTGCGGTGTTGAGCAACTGCGAACTCGAAGTGGAACTGGTCAGACCACTGACTTCCTTCGCGTTGGAGTAGGTGTAAGCCAAACTCCACGACCAGTCGCTGTCATTGAACGGCTTGTTCAAGCCGACAGTGAAACTCTGCGAGCCACCCTGATCGGTGGAGCGCGCGATGATGGCATCGTTGAAGCTCGTGTTGCGACCAGCACGGATATCGGTACCGCTGTTCACACATGACGAACCAGCCGCCACGCCGGTCTCACGAAGACAGGCATTACCGAGGGAATTCCAGTTAGCCGGATTACGGCCATTGGCATTCCAGTAGATATCACGACCATCCTGGCCAACTGCCGTCGGATTACCAAGATTGAGCTGCTGGTAATAAATCGCTTCCTTGACCTTGGTCACCACACCTTCCATCGAGGCGACGATGCCGTACCACGGCAACTCGGTATCGAACGCGAGGTTTGCTTTCCAAACGGCCGGCTGACCCAGATCCTTGTCAACAAAGTCGACCGACTGCGTGGCGCCCGATGTTCCGCGCGGCTGGTTGTTGACATCCGGCGTGAAGCGGATACCACTGTTGGACGCGTTGTTGAAGTTGTAATCGGTATAAGCCAAACCAGTGTTGGAATACGGGTTGGACAACCAAACCGACGCGGCAGCACCCTGAAACAGACCAACGCCGCCACGCAGCTGGGTAGGACGATCTGCATCGAAGGTGTAGTTGAAACCAAAGCGCGGCTGCCACAAGCCGTTGCCGTCAATGGTTTCATCATTGCGGAGACCGAATGCGTTGAACGCAGCCTGGTTGAACTGTGGTGAGTTCTTCACCATCGGCTCGTCATAACGCAGGCCGAAGTTCAGTGTCAGGTTGCTATTGACGGCCCAAGAGTCCTGCAAGAACACGCCCACGTTCCGCATGCCCCACTTCGCAGCAATATTGTCGATCCCGGTCGGCGAATACGAGTAACGATACGCGTTCGGCAAATTTGCCTGGTAATTGGCCACCGAATTGAAGGTGTAGCTACCGAAGACGCGCGGCCCATACAAGTTGTAGATGTCGTTGTCTTCGTAGTCGAACCCGAACTTGACCGTGTGGTCGTTCAAGAACAGCGTGCCGGCGAAGAACGCGTTCCAGGTTTCGGTACGCAACTCGTTAGCCTGGGTATTTGCCTCAGTACCGAGGTTTAAGGTGTTGTTGCCGAAACGCACAGCGATAGCCGGCAACTGCGATGCCGCAGTACGAACTGCCGAGTAATCACGATACGACACCTTGGCTTCGGTCGAGAAGGTATCGGTCCAGTCGCTAAACAACTGACCGGTGTAGGTCTCGAGTTCGAAGTCGCGCACATAATGGTACGAGTTCAACGCCAGCTGGTTGTTGCCGAAACCGTTGAGATTGGCCGTGCTCTGCTCGGACTTGCCATAGCGGAACGAACCACGATGCTTGTCGCTGATGTTCCAATCCAGCTTGAAGCCCTTCTCTTCCGAATCAGAATCCAATGCCGGCAAGGCCAGGGTCCCAGGGTCGAAGCCATAGACATTGCGCGAGATATCGATCACCTGATCGACCTGCGCCTGGGTAATACCGACTTCATTGCTGGCACCAGAACCGGCCGGACCGTAGCCACTGTTACCGGTAAACACGCCCTTGCCCTTGTACTTCTCGTAGTTCGCGAAGAAGAACAATTTGTCCTTGACGATCGGGCCACCCAGGGTCAGACCATACGTCGCTTCATTGTCGAACAGCTGCGGGCGGATGTTGTTCTGGTTCTTGCCCGACCAATCGTTCTCGCGATAAGTGCCGTAGACCGAGCCGTGGAATTCGTTGGTGCCCGACTTGGTGACGGCATTGATCACGCCACCGGTGCCGCCACTGATCGTCACGTCGTAGTTCGCCACGTCCACCGAGATTTCATCGATGACGTCCATCGAGAACGGCTGGCGCGGGGTCGGCAGGCTGTTGGATTCCAGACCGAAGGCGTCGTTGGTGCTGATGCCGTCGACTCGGATCGCGTTGTAGCGCGGGTTCTGGCCGGCGATGGAGATTTCGTTGCGCGCCTTGTCGGTTTGCGCAACGCGCGGATCCAGGCGCACATAGTCCTGCAGGTTACGGTTGATCGACGGCAGCGACTCGATTTCTTCGCGGGTCACGTTGGTACCGGTACCCATCTTGTTGGCGCTGAAAATGGCCGAGCCGTAGTTGCCGGCGATCGCCTGCACGGTGCCCAGCGTCGCCAGATCGCCGCCCAGGGCGGCATCGACCTGGTTGACCTTGTCCAGATTCAGATACACGCCTTCGCGGGTGGTGTTGCCAGCGCCCGAGGCGGTGATGGTGATGGTGTACGGCCCGCCCACACGCAAGCCGCGCGCGTTATAGCGTCCGCTGGCATCGGTGGTGGCGCGGCTGACCGTTCCGGACTCCACGTGCGTAATGGTGACTTCGGCATTCGGGACGGGCTGGCCGCCACTGCCGGTCACCAGGCCGGCGACGCCAGCCGAGGTGCTTTGCGCAAACACAGGAGCGGCGGCGAGCGCAGCGACAAGGCCAAGCGTCAGCTTGGACATGCGGAGATAACGGGGGTGGGTCATTTCGGTAGCCTCGATACAGGTTGGGCAGTGACAAAAAGGCGCAGTCAGCCCAACCGTTCCCGGGGGTGGGCTGCCGATGATCTGGGGTCCCTTGCCGCGCGACTGGTTGCTGCCGCAACGGTTAACAACAGATTAACACGCTAAGGCCTGATTGTGACGGCGGTGTGACAAACTTCGCGCGCTGCTACATGAATTGCGAAGGTAAAGGCGGAGTCGCCAGATCGTGCAAGATCGCAACCGGAGCGAGACGCGCGTCGCGCCTTTGGCGCTGCCGAGTCGGCAAACAGGATCAAGCGGTCCAAACGCCTGCCTTCGGCCAGCGCATGCGTGCCGCACGTGGGGGTGCCACATGGCCATGCACCTCGCCGAATATGACACTCCACTTGCCGTCTTGCTTCACTGACCGAGCAACCTCAAGACAGTCGCAAGCGGCCAAGGGCGACCCGTTCCCATCGTCCAGAAACCATCACGTGGCACCGCTACTGTCTGGGCGCCACGTTGCGCTGGTCAGTCGCTGGAACCATGGGCCTAGAGCACGTAAACCACGCCAGTGCGGGTTGAGACCTAGCCCATCGGCGCACATTGCGGCCATACGCCGAGGTAATCGGCAAGCCGCCGAGAGCTGCGCTAGATCGACACCGGCAGCTTGAAGTACGTGCCCAGGCCGTCCAGGAACATCTGTACCGAGATGGCGACCAGCAGCATGCCCATCAGGCGCTCGATGGCCGTCAGGGCGCGGTGGCCGAGCAATTTGTACAACAGCGGCGCGGCGGCCAGGATCGACGAGGCGCCGATCCAGGCGATCATCAGCGCAAGGCTCCAGTCCCACAGCCGCGTGGGCTCGTTGCTTCCCATGAGCATCACCGCGGCCATGCCGGACGGGCCGGCCACCAGCGGGATGGCCAGCGGCACGATGAAGGGTTCGCCGTCGGGGATTTCGCCCATCAGGCCTTCGGGCCGCGGGAAGATCATGCGGATGCCGATCACAAACAGCACGATGCCGCCGGCAATGGCCACCGATTCCTGGCGCAGGTGCATCAGCTCCAGCGCGTACTTGCCGCCCCACAGGAACGCCATCAACACGCACAGCGCGATCAGCAGTTCACGCGCAAGCACGAAGCGCTGGCGCTTGGGCGGCAGCGGCTTGAGCACGCTGAGAAACACCGGAATGTTGCCCAGCGGGTCGAGAATCAGGAACAGCAGCAGCGCCGCAGAAAGAATGGTCATACCGGCGGACTCCAGATCGCACCGCGATGCGTCGCCCCTGCGGCCGATAGCACGCTGACGCATGCAGGGGCGTAACGTGCGGCATCGAGCGCGTCGTTGTCTTCGTGATGGGTGAAAGCGCGTGCGCGCAATGCGGTGCGCATCGGGCCGGGCTGCAGGCCGCTGACACGCACAGGGCCGGCGGCGGTTTCATGATGCAAGGTGGCGATCAAGCCACGCTGCGCATGCTGGGCGGCGCCATACGCCCCCCAATAGGCCTGACCCACGCGCGCGGGGTCGTCCACCACGAAGACGACCGCCGCATCGTCCTGCTGCCGCAACAGCGGCAGACACGCCTGGGTCAGCCAGGCGCGCGCGGTCAGGTCCACGTGCAAGGTGCGTGCGAAATCTGCAGGTGGGACGAGTTCGGTCGGCGTCAGGCCGGAAAAGTCGGCGGCGCAGTGCAGCAGGCCATGCAGGCCACCAAGCTCGGTCTGCAACCGTTGCGCAAGCGTGGCGTAGTCGTCCGGCGTGGCGCCGGCCAGATCCAGCGGATATAGCAGCGGCTCGTCACCCAGCGCTGCAACCGCGTCGTAGATGCGCTCCAGCGGGCGCACCTTGCGACCAAGCAAGACCACCGTGGCGCCTGCCGCCGCGCATGCCTGCGCCGCAGCGGCGCCGAGGCCACCGGCGGCGCCGGTGATCAGCACGACGCGCCCCGACAAGGCAGCCGACTGCGCCTGGGCCTGCACCGAACTCACGGCTGGTACGCCTCGCTGACGATGCGCTTGAGCTCGCCGGCTTCGAACAGCTCCAGCGTGATGTCGCAGCCGCCGATCAGCTCGCCATGGATGAACAGCTGCGGAAACGTGGGCCAGTTGGAGTAGCGCGGCAGATTGGCGCGCATTTCGGGTTCTTCCAACACGTTGACCGTGCGCAGTTGGTCGGCACCGGCGGCGACCAGGGCCTGCACGGCGCGACTGGAAAACTCGCACATCGGAAATTGCGGGGTGCCTTTCATGAACAGGACGATCGGGTGTTGTTCGACTTCGGCCTGGATCCGTTCCATCACCGGCATTGGACTCTCCTGACTGGGAGCGGCAGGCCCGACCGCCGGGTCGGATAGACTTCCGCAAAGGCGCGCATTGTAAGCCTTCAGCGCGACCTATCGCCGCACTCCCTTCGCTGCCACTGCCATCATGCCGATCGAACACGTTGCACTGCCCTACTCCCGCGCTGCCCTGGAACCGCATCTGTCGTCTGCGACACTGGAGGCGCATCACGGCCTCTGTCACCGCAGCGAGGTCGAACAGCTCAACGCGCGCCTGGAAGGCAGCGAACTGGCCGAGTTGACGCTGGAAGAAATCATCGCCCAGGCGCAGGGCACGCTGTTTCATCTCGCCGCGCAGGTGTGGAACCACAATTTCTATTGGCAGTGCCTGCGTCCGCGCGCTGGCGGGGAGCCGCTTGGGCGGCTGGGCGACGGCATCGCCAAATCGTTCGGCGACTTCGTGCATTTCAAGCAGGAGTTCAATCGTGTGGCCTTGACCAGCTTCGGCTCGGGCTGGGTGTGGCTGGTGCAGCGCCCGGACGGCGCGCTGGCGGTGGTCGCCACACCCAACGCCTCCACCCCACTCACCGGGCCGGACGTTCCGCTGCTCGCCTGCGACATCTGGGAGCATGCGTATTACCTGGACTACCAGCAGGATCGCGCGCGCTACCTGGAGGCTTTCTGGAAGCTGGTGAACTGGGATTTTGTCGCAAGCCGGCTGGGCTGACCTGCCCGCTCAGCTTTCAGTCGCAGATGCAGACTGGCTCATCTGCTGAAACATTGCAGAACGGGTCCGCGTCCGACACCGACTTGCCTCGCAGACAGCGCGTGACCTCGCACGTAATGGCCACCGACATGCTGCGCGCATCACGCTTCGTTCAAACGCGCAACCACCGGCCGGGCTTGCGCATCGCGCTGCAGCGCCGCGCCGGCATCGCTCACTGCCAGCGAAAGCGCCTGCGCTGTCTCCGCGCGCAGCGTTGCGTGCCCCACCTTGCGTCCATCGCGCGCTTGCTTGCCATAGTCGTGCCAATGCCCACCGGGCACCGCCAGAAACGCCCCGGCGTCTGGCATCGCGCCCAACCAGTTGAGCATGCAGGCGTGGCCGCGCATCGCCGTACTGCCCAGTGGCAAGCCAAGGACCGCGCGCACATGATTTTCAAATTGCGAGGTCTCGGCGCCTTCGATGGTCCAATGCCCCGAGTTATGCACGCGCGGCGCCATTTCGTTGGCAAGCAACTCACCGTCGCGCACGAACAGCTCCAGCGCAAATACGCCGACGTAGTCGAGCTTTTCCGCCACGGCACGCGCGTGCGATTCGGCCACGGCCTGAAGTGCTGCCTCCACGCTGGCCGGTGCCAGGCTGGCCGACAGCACACCGTCCACATGCCAGTTTTCGGTCAATGGCCAGGCGCGGAATTCGCCGTCGCGCCCACGCACTGCAATCACGCTGACCTCGCGCTGAAACGGCACGAACGCTTCCACGATCAATCCGACGTGCGCCGCCTGTGCGCCAAGCGCGTCCCACGCTGCATCGGCATCGGCGAGCGACTTGATACGGAACTGGCCCTTGCCGTCGTAGCCGAAGCGGCGCGTCTTCAGCACGCAGGGCGTGCCGATCCGTGCGAGCGCTGCATCCAGGCCGGCGCGGTCGTCGATTGCGGCAAACTCGGGCACCGGAATGCCGAGCTCGCGGAACAAGGTTTTTTCGCTGAGCCGGTCCTGCGCAACCGCAAGCGCAGCCGGACTGGGAAACACCGGCACCCGGGCAGCTAGTTGCTGCGCGCTGGTGGCCGGCACGTTTTCGAAATCGAAGGTGATCACATCCACCTGCTCGGCGAATGCGGCAAGGGTCGCCACGTCATCGAACGCGCCAACCCGCAGCGGTGCCACCTGGCCAGCGCATGCATCGGCTGCCGGATCGAAGACCGCAAAGCGTATGCCGAGCGGTGCACCGGCCAGTACCAGCATGCGCGCCAGCTGGCCGCCACCGAGAATGCCGACCGTGCTCATTGGCGTGGGTCGTCGCTGGCCATGACATCGTCGGTCTGCTTGGCGCGGAATTGCGCCAGCGCCTGACCGATCTGCGTCTGCTCCGGCGCCAGCATGGCCGCCGCAAACAACGCCGCATTGGCCGCACCGGCATTGCCGATGGCAAAGGTGGCCACCGGAATACCGGCCGGCATCTGCACGATCGACAGCAGCGAATCCATGCCGTTCAACGCCTTGGACTGCACCGGCACGCCAAGCACCGGCACTGCAGTCTTGGCAGCCAGCATGCCCGGCAGATGCGCCGCGCCGCCGGCGCCGGCGATGATCGCGCGCAGTCCACGGGCGCCCGCCTGTTCGGCGTAGGCGAACAAGACGTCCGGGGTGCGGTGCGCCGAGACCACCTTGACTTCGTACGGCACGCCCAGCGCGTCGAGCTTCTGAGCTGCGTGTTGCATGGTCTCCCAGTCCGAACGGGAACCCATCACGATGCCGACCAGCGGCGCGGAGTGGTTGGAGGTCATGGCCCTGCCCTGCGGTAAAGACGTATTCTAGCCAATCTCCACGCAAGACAAGACTTCGATGGATCGCAAATTGCTCGACCTGCTGTGCTCGCCCGACACCCGCCAGCCGCTTTCGCTGCTCGACGGCAAGGGCCTGGAAGCACTCAATGCCGCCATCGCAGGCGGAACCCTGCAGCGCGCCGACGGCGCCGCACAAACCCAGCCGCTGCGTGAAGCGCTGATCACCCGCGACCGCAAGCAGATCTTCCGCGTCGACGACGGCATTCCGGTGCTGCTGGCCGAAGAAGCCATCGCCACCGCACAAATCGCCGACTTCCCCGAGAAATGAGCCTGCCCGTGCGCACCAACGTGCCGGACGCGCCGCCCGTCGAATCGATCGAAGCGGATGTGGCGCGCGCCCTGGCCGAAGACATCGGCAGCGGCGATGTCACCGCCGCGCTGCTGCCCGACCAGGCCGACAGTGCCTACCTGCTGTGCAAGCAGGATGCGGTCATCGCCGGCCGCCCCTGGTTCGATGCCACTCACCGCGCGCTCGACCCGCAGGTACGCATCGACTGGCAGGTGCACGAAGGCCAACGCGTCGCTGCAGGCACGGTGCTCGCGCTGCTGCACGGTCGCAGCCGCAGCCTGGTCAGCGCCGAACGCACCTCGCTCAATTTCATGCAGACGCTGTCTGCCACGGCGACCACCACCGCGGCATATGTGGCTGCGGTGGCCGGGACGCACGCGCGCATTCTGGACACACGCAAGACGCTGCCGGGCCTGCGCGCCGCGCAGAAATACGCCGTGCGCTGCGGCGGTGGCGACAATCACCGTATCGGCCTGTTCGACACGGTGATGCTGAAGGAAAATCACATTCGCGCCGCCGGTTCGTTGAGCGCGGCCGTGCATGCCGCACGCGCGCAGCAACCGCAGTTGCCGCTGGTGGTCGAAGTGGAAACGCTGGAGCAGCTACGCGAAGCATTGCAGGTTGGTTGCACGCGCATCCTGATCGACGACTTCGACCAGGCCATGCGCCGAGAAGCGGTGCGTATCGTTGGCGCATTACCGCCAGAACGGCGCATTCCGCTGGAAGTTTCCGGCAGCGTGGATCTGGCCGGCATTCGTACGATTGCCGAAGACGGGGTGGACTGCATTTCCATCGGCGGGCTCACCAAGCATGTGCAGGCAGTGGATCTGTCGCTCAAACTCGGCCCGCCGCCAGCGCGCTGATTTCACGCGTGCGCGCAGCCGGCTCTGGCAGCCTGCTGCGATGTTTCCGTGCAGGACCTGCAATGACCGTCAAACCTTGGCCGTGGATCTGCCTCTTGCTGGCAGGTATCGGAAGTAGCGCTGCGGCTGCGGAGGTGTGCGATATCCCGCCACGGTTCGGAACGAGTCCCGCCGCGATCGCCATCGTGCGCAGCGCCTGCAATGAGCACCGTTTGTGGCAGCACCCGTTTATCGATGCCAAGGGCCGCCTGGCCAGCCTGGGCGTGACCGAAGCCGAATCCGGTTATCTCGCCGATCACGGTGTGGTCGCCTGGCAACGCGTTGCAGGCTACTGGCGCGACAGCGGCACGCTTGCGTCGATGGGCGGCAGGCCTGGCGCATCGAGCTGCGCGGCATTGGATGGCACGCGCTACACCGTCAGCGACTGCCGCGCATTTCTGATCGACAACCCATGGTCGGCCGCTTTCATTTCCTGGGTGATGACGCAGTCGGGGCTGGGCGGTTTTCATCGCTCCGCGCGGCATCTGGATTACATCCGCAGCGCCTACAACGACGGCGCTACCGGACCGTACCGGTTTACCGATCCGGCGGTCGAGAAGCCGGCGCCCGGCGATCTGCTGTGTCTGCTGCGCGGCCGCAGCACCGCGATGGGCTATGCCGGCCTGAAGGCCGCGTTGGGTGGCAGCGCACCGATGCCATGGCAATCGCATTGCGATGTGGTGGTGGCCGCCAATGTCGGCGGCGATCGCACCCTATACCTGATCGGCGGCAACGTGTTCAACACGGTGATGATGCGCAAGATGCCGCTGGATCGCGCCGGCCGCGTGGTGTTGCCAACACCGCAATCGGACAGCACGCAGGACCAGAACGAAGACAGCCTGGGCATCGCCAGCGAATGCACGCCGGCGCACGAAGAATTGTGCGACTTCAATCGCCGCGACTGGGCCGCACTACTGAAACTGCGTCCTGATGCGGCAGTGGTTGCGCCGCCGCCGACGGCGCCGCTGCCGACACCCAGCACCGCGCCCGCAGAACAAACGATGCCGCCGGGTTTCCCTCGCGTTGTGCCGCCGCGTCCGGACACGCAGCCCGCGCCGACGCAGCAACAAGGATAGATCAAGTTGTAAGGCCGGACACACCCTCATCCGCCCCCGCCGGGCACCTTCTCCCATGGGAGAAGGATTCACAGCCCCTCTCCTGCGGGAGAGGGCTGGGGTGAGGGTAAGGGGCGAAGCTGCGCATCCCGAATATCACGAGGCCTTTGCCGCGCCTTCATCCGGCGCTGCGTGCCACGTGCTCCCAACGGGAGAAGCAATCGAGCACACAACAAAAAAGCGGGCCGAAGCCCGCTCTTTCGTCATGCATCACGCATGATGCATCAGCACGCAGCGATTACTCGGCCGACGCCTGCACGCCTTCGCCTTCTTCCACTGCCTTGATCGACAGGCGGATGCGGCCCTGCTTGTCCACTTCCAGCACCTTGACGCGGACCAGATCGCCTTCCTTCAACTTGTCGCCGACCTTCTCCACGCGCTCGCTGGAAATCTGCGAGACGTGCACCAGGCCGTCCTTGCCCGGCAGGATGGTGACGAACGCACCGAAGTCCATGATCTTGGCGACCTTGCCTTCGTAGATGCGGCCCGGCTCCACGTCCGAGGTGATCTGTTCGATGCGCGACTTCGCAGCCTGCGCGGCGATGGCATTGACCGAGGCGATGATGATCGTGCCATCGTCCTGGATGTCGATCTGCGTGCCGGTTTCCTTGGTGATGGCCTGAATGGTCGAGCCACCCTTGCCGATCACTTCGCGGATCTTGTCCGGGTGGATCTTGATGGTGAGCAGGCGCGGCGCGTAGTCGCTCAGCTCCTGACGCGGGGTGGTCAGCGCATGCGCCATCTCGCCCAGGATGTGCAGACGGCCAGCCTTGGCCTGCTGCAATGCCTGCTTCATGATCTCTTCGGTGATGCCTTCGATCTTGATGTCCATCTGCAGGGCGGACACGCCTTCGGCAGTACCGGCCACCTTGAAGTCCATGTCGCCGAGGTGATCTTCGTCACCCAGGATGTCGGAGAGCACGACGAAGTCGTTGCCTTCCTTGACCAGACCCATTGCGATACCCGCGACCGGCGCCTTGATCGGCACGCCAGCATCCATCAGCGCCAGCGAGCTGCCGCAGACCGATGCCATCGAGGACGAACCGTTGGACTCGGTGATTTCCGAGACCACGCGGATGGTGTACGGGAATTCTTCAAGGGTCGGCATCACTGCCAGCACGCCGCGCTTGGCCAGGCGGCCGTGGCCGATTTCGCGACGCTTCGGCGCACCGAAACGACCGCACTCGCCCACCGAGTACGGAGGGAAGTTGTAATGAAACAGGAAATTTTCCTTGTACTCGCCCGACACCGCGTCGATGACCTGACCGTCGCGCGCGGTGCCCAACGTGGTGATCACGATCGCCTGCGTCTCGCCGCGGGTGAACAGCGCCGAGCCATGGGTACGCGGCAACACGCCGGCCGTGGCGCTGATCGGACGCACGGTATCCAGTGCACGACCGTCGATACGCACCTTGGTGCTCAACACCGAACCACGCATGGTCTGGTATTCCAGCTCGCCGAATTCCTTGGCCAGATCACCGGCAGCCCAGCCTTCGATGGTGGCGCGCGGCGCCAGTGCGCCCAGCACGTCTTTCTTGATCGCCGAAATCGCATCGCGACGCTGCAGCTTGTCGCGCACCTGGAATGCCGACGCCAGCTGGTCGCCAACCGCTTCCTTCAGGGCAGCGATCATGCCGTCGTTCTTCGCCGGGGCCACCCAGTCGGACGGCTTGGTGCCGGCCTCGACGGTCAGCTCGTTGATGACGTTGATGACCTTCTGCATCTCGCGATGGCCGAATGTCACTGCGCCCAGCATGACTTCTTCGGACAGCAGGTCGGCTTCGGACTCGACCATCAGCACCGCGTTGGCGGTACCGGCCACGACCAGCTCCAGCTGCGAATCCTTCAGCTCGGTCACGGTCGGGTTGAGGATGTATTCGCCGTTCTTGTAGCCGACCTTGGCGGCGCCGATCGGGCCCTTGAAGGGAGTGCCGGCCAGCGACAGCGCAGCCGAGGCGCCGATCAGCGCGGCGATATCGCCGTCGATGTCCGGGTTCATCGACATCACGGTGGCGATGATCTGCACTTCGTTCTTGTAGTCCTCCGGGAACAGCGGACGGATCGGACGATCGATCAGGCGCGAGATCAACGTTTCCTTCTCGGTCGCGCGTCCTTCGCGCTTGAAGAAGCCGCCCGGGATGCGGCCGCCAGCGTAGAACTTCTCCTGATAATCGACCGTCAGAGGAAAGAAGTCCTGCCCTTCGCGCGCGCTCTTGGCGGCGACGGCGGTGACCAGCAGTACGGTGTCGTCGAACTTGACGATCACGGCGCCGCCTGCCTGGCGAGCGATTTCGCCCGTCTCAAGAGTGACGGTGTGCTTGCCGTACTGGAAGGTTTTGGTGATTTTTGCCACGGAGGTTTTTTCCCTTAGGTATTGCTGTCTGCGTTGGACCGTCGTCGACCCATGCCGAGAACGGGCGGCCGGGAGGCTCCGGCCCAAGAGTGCGCATTGCGTGAAACGTAGTGCGATTGAACAAAACAAAACCGCGGCGCATCGCTGCGCCGCGGCGGTAGGACTCGATTAGCGGCGCAGGCCGAGCTTCTCGATCAAGGACTTGTAACGCTCGTTGTCCTTCTTCTTCAGGTAGTCGAGCAGGCTGCGGCGACGGTTGACCATCTGCAGCAGACCACGACGGCTGTGGTGATCCTTCTTGTGGGTCTTGAAGTGGCCGGTCAGCAGCTCGATGCGCGCGGTCAGCAGGGCCACCTGCACTTCCGGCGAACCGGTGTCCTGGGCGCTGCGCTTGTTGTCTTCAATAACTTTCTGGGTGTCGACGGACATGATGTTTTCTCGATAGATGCGTGGTCGACAGGAACGTGCATGACGCACCGTCGGACTCGCCGTTTGCTTAGGATGAGCGCGCTTGGCGCTAAGGTGCCCCGATCGGGGCCGCGAAATTGTAACGTCGCCCGGCCCAGGGAACAAGTTGACAAAATCTTAACAGGCCGGAATTTCGTTCAGTCCATTGAACAATCGTTGTGGCGACAAGCGCCCGTCGGCGTCCACCAGGCCTAGTCCCGAGGGGGTTCCGTCAGGACCGAATACGGCCACCTGCCCTGTCGGAAATGCAGCATCACGCAAGCGCTGGCCCATGCGGAAACGTGCCGCGCGGGTTTGATCGAGCACGATTCGCGCAAAATCGGCCAGGCCGGCCTCGATCGGCAGCAGTAGTGTCTGCGCCTGGGCACCCGCCTCCAAAATTGCCGACAACGCCTCCAGCGTGATCATCTGCGGAGCGCGAAACGGCTCCACCCACAGCCGACGCAGCGAGGCGATGTGCGCTCCACATCCCAGCACCTCGCCCAGGTCGCGCGCCAGGCTGCGGATATACGTGCCCGAACCGCAGGTCACGCGCAGGCGCAGACTCGGGGTGCCGTAGCCCAGCACCTCGATCGCCTGCACATCCACTTCGCGCACCGGCGCTTGGATACGTTCGCCGCGTCGCGCCTTGGCATACAGCGGCTTGCCGCCCTGCTTGAGCGCGGAATAAATCGGCGCCTGTTGCTGGATACGGCCGATGAAAGGCGCCAACGCCGCCTGGAAATCGGCCTCGCTCAGATCCGGCACCGCGCGCTCGCGCAGCGGCTCGCCGTCGGCATCGTCGGTGTCGGTGGTGACGCCCAACACGATCTCGGCGTCGTACGCCTTGGCTGAACCGAGCAGCAGTCCGGCGATCTTGGTCGCTTCGCCAAAACAGAGCGGCAACAGGCCGGTGGCCAGCGGATCCAGGCTGCCGGTATGGCCGCCCTTTTCTGCGCGCAATAACCGGCGTGCGGCCTGCAATGCATTGTTGGAGCTCAGCCCCGACGGCTTGTCCAGCAGCAGGATGCCGTGCAACGGGCGGTAGACGATGCGGGGTTTCAAAAGATCGGTGCTCGAATCAGGCGCAGTGCGCGCCCGCGGGAATCAGGGCCGCGGCAGAAGCGGCAGGCCGTGACAGCGCTCAGCGCTGTTCGGCATCTTTGTCGCTGGACGTGGCCTCGGGGCCAACGTCGTCCAGGTCACGCAGCAGATTGTCGATGCGTTCGCCGCGATCGACCGAATCGTCGTAATGGAAGTGCAGCTCGGGTACGTGACGCAGCTTCATCGCGCGCGCCAACTGCGTACGCAGCTGGCCGGCGATTTCCTTGAGCCCCTTGACCGCTTCGGCCGAACGCTCCTGCTGCAGCGCGGTGACGAAGACCTTGGCGTGCGCCAGGTCGCGACTGATTTCGACGTCTGACACGCTGACCGACGGCAGGCCATGGTCGCGCACGGCCGCGTGCACGATCGTGCCGAGGTCGCGACGCACCTGCGCAGATACGCGGTCGGTGCGATGGAATGATTTGGTTGGCATGGTCGGGGACCTGGTTGATTCGGAGGGCCAGTAGGCACCGAAGCCAAAAACAAACGCGGGCGGCCATGCCGCCCTCGCCTTGCAGAACCTGCATTGGACAACTCCGCAGGACGGAGTCCGGGGCCCGCGAGCCCCGGCAGCCGTTACAGCGTACGGGCCACTTCGATACGCTCGAAGCACTCGATCTGGTCGCCGGCCTTGACGTCGTTGTAAGCCTTCACGCCGATACCGCATTCGGTACCGTTGCGCACTTCGTCGACGTTTTCCTTGAAGCGACGCAGCGATTCCAGCTCGCCTTCGAACACCACGACGCTGTCGCGGAGCACGCGGATCGGCTTGCTGCGCTTGACCACGCCTTCGATGACCATGCAGCCTGCAACGGCGCCGAACTTCGAGCTGCGGAACACATCGCGCACCTGTGCGATACCGATGATCTCCTCGCGGATTTCCACGCCGAGCAGACCGGAGGCCACCTGCTTCACCTGATCGATCACGTCATAGATGATCGAGAAGTAACGCAGGTCGATCCCGTTGGACTCGACGATCTTGCGCGCCGAGGCATCCGCACGCACGTTGAAGCCGATGATCGTCGCCTTGGAAGCAGCGGCCGAATTTGCGTCGGATTCGGTGATGCCGCCCACGCCGGAGTGGATCACGTTGATGCGGATGTCCTCGTTGGACAACGCCACCAACGACTGCTTGAGCGCTTCCACCGAGCCCTGCACGTCGGCCTTGATCACCAGGTTCAACACCTGCTGGCCTTCGCCCTTGCCCATCTGGGCCAGGATGTCTTCCATGCGGTTGGTCGCCGAGGCAACCAGACGCGACTCGCGGCGCTTGGTTTCGCGCTGCTGCGCCACGTCCTTGGCCAGACGCTCGTCGTCGACGACCACGAAGTCGTCGCCGGCTTCCGGAACGCCGGACAAACCCAGCACCTGCACCGGAATCGACGGGCCCGCCGAGGCCGGCTGATGGCCGGTTTCGTCGAACAACGCACGCACGCGACCGTACTGGATGCCGCACACCAGATAGTCGCCACGCTTCAGCGCACCCTGCTGCACCAGCACCGTCGCCACCGGGCCGCGGCCCTTGTCCAGCGAAGATTCGATGACGGTACCGCTGGCGCGGCCCTCGGCAACGGCCTTGAGTTCCAGCACTTCGGCCTGCAGCGAAATCGCGTCCAGCAGCGTGTCCACGCCGGTACCGAGCTTGGCCGACACTTCGATGAACTGGGTGTCGCCACCGAACTCTTCGGCCACCACGTTTTCGGCCAGCAGCTCGTTCTTGACCCGCAGCGGATCCGCGCCGGTCTTGTCGATCTTGTTGACCGCCACGATCAGCGGCACGCCTGCCGCCTTGGCATGCGCAACCGCTTCCTTGGTCTGCGGCATCACGCCATCGTCGGCGGCAACCACCAGCACCACGATGTCGGTGATCTTGGCGCCGCGGGCACGCATCGAGGTAAACGCGGCATGGCCGGGCGTATCCAGGAAGCTGATGACGCCACGACCAGTTTCGACGTGATACGCACCAATGTGCTGGGTAATGCCGCCGGCTTCGCCGGAGGCGATCTTGGTACGGCGGATGTAATCCAGCAGCGAGGTCTTGCCGTGATCGACGTGACCCATGATGGTGACCACCGGCGGACGCGACGTGGCCTCGCCCTGCGCATCTTCGGCATGCGCCAGCAGCGCGTCTTCGAAGTCGGCATTGTCGGCACGCACGGCTTTATGGCCGAGCTCTTCGGTCACCAGTGCGGCGGTGTCGTGATCGATGCTCTGGGTGATGGTCGCCATGACGCCCATCTTGAACAACGCCTTGACCACGTCGCCGCCCTTGAGCGCGAGCTTCTGCGCCAGGTCTGCAACGGTGATGGTCTCGCCGATCGCCACTTCACGCACCACCGGTGCGGTGGGGCGCTCGAACCCGTGCGGGCCGCTGTTGGCCTGGCTGCCGCCACGGCCGCTGTCGTTACCGCGGCGCGAGGACGACGAACCCGGGCGACCGGTCGGCTTGCCGCGCACATTGGAACGGCGTGCGCGATCGGCCGCGGACAGATGCAACTGCCCGGCGAAGCGCTTGGTCGCATCGTCATCCTCGACCCCGGCTACCATGACGTGCGAACCGCGCGTCTTGTGCTTGGCGGCATTGCTGCGGTCGTCCGCACGTGCCGGCGCTGCCGGACGCGAGGCCGGAGATGCACCCGCCGGGCGTGCCGCACGCGGCGCGGAGGACGGCGAAGAAGGCGAACGCGCAGCCGGCGCCGCGGCAGACGGCGTCGGCGCATCAGCAACCGGGGCCGGCGCGCTGGCAGCCGCAGCGGCTTCCTCGGCAGCCTTGCGCTCGGCTTCTGCACGGTCCTTGGCGGCCTGCTCTTCCTCGCGCTTGCGCTGAATTGCTTCGTCGCGCACGCGGTCGCTTTCGGCCAGGCGCTGCTGCTCTTCGAGGTTGCGCTGACGCGACTCCTCGAGCTTCCGCAGGATATCGGCGCGTTCTTCGTCCGGCGTCATCGGCGCGGCGCGGCCGCCACCTTCGTTCTCGGACTTCACGTAGGTGCGCTTCTGCCGCACTTCCACGTTGACCGTGGTCTTGGTGCGGCCGGCGTTGACAGTGACTTCCTGCAGCTTGCGCCGGTTGAGCGTGATTTTCTTGGCTGCTTCACTCGCCGCTTCGGCAGACGTTTCGGCCTTGCCGTGCGTGCGACGCAGGAAGCCAAGCAGTTTCATCTTCTCGGTGCTGGTCACGACCTGGTCGGGACCGCTGAACTTCATTCCGGCCTCGGCCAGTTGAACCAGCAGTTTATCGACCGGCGTATTGACCAGTTCGGCAAGCTTGCGGATGGTGGTTTGCTGCGACATTCGGATCCTATGATCTGGTTGGCGCCCCCTCGCCCAGAGCAAGGGATACGCTGATTCTAAGCCCTGATGGGGTCAGGGCGCGGTTCATTGCCGGCTCATTCGCCGCGCTCCAAACGGGCGATCTCCTCGGCGCGGGCCGCCAGGATCAGCGCCGCAGCGCGCTCCTGGGTCATGCCCTCGATGCCGAAGTCGACGATCTCGTCCGCTGCCAGGTCGGACAAGTCCTCGCTGGTGCGCACGCCGTGCTCGGCCAGCGCAAAGGCCGTGTCCTCGTCCATCCCCTCCAGCGCCAGCAGGTCCTCGGTGGGCTGAGTTCCTTCCAGGCCCTCCTCCTCGGCCAGCGCGGCGTTCAGCAGCGCATCGCGGGCACGGGCACGCAGCTCTTCAACGATGTCTTCGTCGAAGCCCTCCACCGCCAGCAACTCGCCGACCGGCACGTAGGCGATTTCTTCGACCGTGTTGAAACCTTCGGAGACCAGGATCGCGGAGATTTCCTCGTCCACTTCCAGGCGGTCCATGAACAGCTGGCGTGCCGCGGCCTGCTCGGCCTCGGACTTGGCGGCCACCTGGTCGGCGGTCATCACGTTGAGCTGCCAACCGGTCAGGCGGCTGGCCAGACGCACGTTCTGGCCGCCCTTGCCGATCGCCTGCGCCAGGCGGTCTTCCGCCACGGCCAGATCCATCGAGTGCTTGTCTTCATCGACGATGATCGACTGCACTTCGGCAGGCGCCATTGCGTTGATGACGAAGTTGGCCGGGTTCTCGTTCCACAACACGATGTCCACGCGCTCGCCATTGAGTTCGTTGGACACCGCCTGCACGCGCGAACCGCGCATGCCGATGCATGCGCCGATGGGGTCGGTGCGGGCGTCGTGCGCGATCACGGCGATCTTGGCGCGGTCGCCCGGATCGCGTGCGCAAGCCTTGATCTCGACCAGGCCCTGACCGACTTCCGGCACTTCCAGCTTGAACAGTTCGATCATGAATTCCGGTGCGGCACGGCTGATGAACAGCTGCGGGCCACGCGGCTCGGAGCGCACTTCGGCCAGATAACCGCGCACGCGGTCGCCAGGACGCAGCACGTCGCGCGGAATGCCCTTGTCCTTCGGAATGAAGGCTTCGGCGTTGCCGCCAAGATCGACAAAAATATTGCCGCGTTCTGCGCGCTTGACCACGCCGGTGATCAACTCACCCACACGATCCTTCCACGCATCCACCACCTGCTGACGCTCGGCCTCGCGCACACGCTGCACGATCACCTGCTTGGCGGCCTGCGCGGCGATACGGCCGAAGTCGGGATTCTCGATCTGTTCTTCGATGTAATCGCCCACTTCCACGCCATCGGCTTCGTCGATGGCATCCATCAGACGCACCTGGCGGTCGGGGGATTCCATCACCACGTCATCGGCAACCACTTCCCAGCGACGGTAGGTTTCGTAAGTACCGTCCTTGTGATCGATGGTCACGCGGGCCAGCACGTCCTGGTCGGGATAGCGCTTCTTCGCTGCGGACGCCAGCGCGGCCTCGATCGCTTCGAAGATCACCTCGCGCGGCACGCCCTTCTCGTTGGCGACCGCATCCACTACCAGCAAAAGTTCCTTGCTCATTTCGTCACTCCGCGCGCGGCTTGCCAGCCGCCGACTCGTTGGATGGTTTCTTCTTTTCGTGCCCGGTTTTTTTCGGGCCGGGCTTGTTCGGTTTCTGCGGTGCCAGACCCAGCGCAACCCAATCCGGCACGATGCGCGCCTTGTCGATATTGTCGTAGCCGATCTGCACGTCCTTGCCATCGACGGCGAACACCACCGCATCTGCCTCGGCATCGATGCGCAGGATCTCGCCCTGGAAGCGGCGCCGACCATCCTGCGCCAGCTTCAAGACGATCTTTGCCGACTCACCGGTGTGGCGCGCGAACTGTTCCAGCGTGAACAGCGGACGATCCACACCCGGCGATGACACTTCCAGCGTGTAGTTGCCGCTGATCGGGTCTTCGACGTCGAGCTGGGCGGAGACTTCACGGCTCACGCGCTCGCAATCGTCGACATTGATGACACGCTCGGGCTGTTCGGCCAGCGGCACATCGATATACAGGCGCAAAGTGGCGCCGCCTGGAGCGGGAAGATATTCCACGCCCAGCAGTTCCAAGCCCAGGGACTCAACCGTTGGACTCAGCAGATTCGCGATTTCGGTCGCTTTTTCGCTCACAGACTGCCCTGATCAGATGATTGCCAGTAGAACCCCGGCAACCGGCAGCAAACTTTCCGGTTCCGGAAAAAACAAGGGGCCCGATGGGCCCCTTGCGTGAAAAAAGCCCGACCTCTCAGGGTCGGCGTAAAGACGGGAACATGCGTCCTTACGATCCAAGAGCTGAATCACTGCGATGAAGCAACAATTCGAAACTTGGTAGCGGGGGCAGGATTTGAACCTGCGACCTTCGGGTTATGAGCCCGACGAGCTGCCAGACTGCTCCACCCCGCAGCAGAAGCGGAATTATGAAGAACTTGAGCGGCAATTGCAAGCCCTAGTTTTTCATCTGTCGAACAGCGTGGCGGCTGTTCAACGTCGCGGCGAATAATACCCGCAATGCAACAAAAACGAAACAGTAAACACGGTTTATTTCAGTGCGATGCCAACTACACGATGTGGCACTGCGAGACCCAGCGTCGCGTAGAGGTCTTATGCGAGGCCGGCGAACGCGCGCTGGCACCACACCATGATCGGACTCCAGGCCAGGCCAAGTGCAAGCAGGGCCAGCGCATTGACGCCGAGCACGGTACCCAGCACACGATCGTTATTGGCCGGCAACGGCTCGCCTACCGGCTCGTCGAAGTACATGACCTTGATGACGCGCAGGTAGTAGTACGCACCGATCACGGCACAGATCACGCCGACCAACGCCAGCCACAGCATGTCGCCCTTCACTGCCGCGCCCAGCACCGCCAGCTTGGTCCAGAAACCGAGGAACGGCGGGATACCTGCCAAAGACGCCATGATGCATAGCACCAGGCCAGCCATCCAGGGATTGCGCGCGTTGAGTCCCTTGAAGTCGTCGATGTTTTCCGCCTCGAACCCATTGCGCGACAGCGCGATGATGGCGCCGAACGACGCAGTGGACATGATCGTGTAGCTGACCGCGTAGAACATCGCAGCCGCGTAGCCTTCTTCCCCGCCGCCTGCCACGCCCATCAGCAGGAAGCCGATATGCGAGACCGTCGAGTATGCGAGCATGCGCTTGAGGTTGCTCTGCGCAATGGCCATCAGGTTACCGACCACCAGCGACACCGCCGACAAGCCGCCGATCAGCAGATGCCACTGCGGCGACAACGGACCCATCCCGACTTCCAGCAGGCGATAGGCCATACCGAACGCTGCAAGCTTGGGCGCCGAGCTGATGAACAACGCGATCGGCGCAGGCGCACCCTGATACACGTCGGGCAGCCACATGTGGAAGGGCGCAGCACCCAGCTTGAAGGCGACGCCGGCGATCATGAAGATGGTGCCGGTCAGCAGCAACGTGCGCTCGTTGGAGCCTTCGATCGCATCATGGATGCCGGCCAGGCTGAGCGTACCGGTGGCGCCGTAGACCAGCGACATGCCGTACAGCAGCAGACCCGACGCGAGCGAGCCCAGGACGAAATACTTCATCGCCGCTTCGGTGGCCAAGCCATTGTCGCGATTGGAGGCGACCAGTGCGTAGGAGCACAGCGCCAGCAGCTCCAGGCCCAGATACACCATCAGCAGGCTACCGGCCGATGCCAGCAACATCATGCCGGCAGTGGCGAACAGGACCAATACCGGAATTTCGCCCTGGTAAAGATTGCGCTCGCGCAGGTAGGTCCAGCCATAGACCAGGCTCAACCCGCTGACCAGCACGATCACGGTCTTCATCACATCGGCCGCCGTGTCGCGCACGAACATGCCGTTGAAGATATCGCCCTGCCCGCCCGTGCCGGTCGCAAGCAACACGAGCACCACGGCAAGCACGGCAACGGAGAACAGGTGGGTCCAGACCTTGTTCCGCTGGCTCACGAACAGGTCGAGCATCAGCAGTGCGAAGGCGCCGCCGATCAGCACCAGCTCCGGTAAGAGCGGAGCCAGGTCAGCGGTGGTCAACGGCGCAAGCGTTGGCGTGGTCATCATTAAATCCTGGAAATCAAAACGTACGGCAAGCGGTCAGAGCTTGGTCGCGGCAATCTGGGTTGCCAGCTTGGCGATCGAGGGTTCCATCAGATCGGTCAGCGGCTTCGGGTACAGGCCCAGGGCGAGCACGCCGGCGGCGAACACTCCCAGCACGAACGCTTCGCGGCCATTGATGTCCTTCAGTTCGGCCACGTGTGCATTGGCCACTTCGCCGAAGAACACGCGCTTGTAGAGCCACAGTGTGTACGCAGCGGTGATCACCAGCGTGGTGGCCGCAGCGAAGGCCACCAGCGGGTGCTTCTGGAAGCTGGCCAGGATGACCATGAACTCGCCGACAAAACCACTCGTTCCAGGCAAGCCGGCATTGGCCATGAAGAACAACATGGAGAAGGTGGCGAACCACGGCATCACGTTGACCACGCCGCCGTAATCGGCGATGCGACGGGTATGCATGCGGTCGTAGAGCACGCCGATGCATGAAAACATCGCACCGGACACGAAACCGTGCGAAATCATCTGCACCATCGCGCCTTGAAGGCCCAGACGGGCAGCATCGGTGCTGCCGTACTCGCGCACCAAAGTGAAGGCGATAAAGGTGCCGAGCGTGACGAAACCCATGTGCGCGATGGACGAATACGCCACCAGCTTCTTCATGTCGTCCTGCACCAACGCCACCAGGCCGACATAGATCACCGCAATCAGCGACAGCGTGATGACCAGCCAGGCGAACTCATGACTCGCATCCGGCACGATCGGCAGGTTGAAGCGCAGGAAGCCGTAGCCGCCGATCTTCAACGCAATGGCCGCCAGGATCACCGAACCGGCCGTCGGCGCCTCGACGTGCGCGTCCGGCAACCAGGTGTGCACCGGGAACATCGGCACCTTGACCGCAAAGGCGATCAGGAACGCGAAGAAGATCCAGGTCTGTTCCTTGGTGGTCAGCTGCAGCGCGTAGAGATCGGCGAGCTGGAAGCTGCCGCCCTTCAGATACAGGTACACCAGGCCCACCAGCATCAGCACCGAGCCAAGGAAGGTGTACAGGAAGAACTTCATCGCCGCGTAGATGCGCCGCGGGCCGCCCCAGACACCGATGATCAGGAACATCGGGATCAGCATGGCTTCGAAGAACACGTAGAACAACATCGCGTCGGTGGCGGCGAAGATGCCGACGGTGACGCCTTCCAGGATCAGGAAGGCAGCGACGTACTGATTGACGCGCTTGTCGATCGAGCGCCAGGCACCGATCAGGGCCAGCACCGTCACCAGCGTGGTCAGCACGATCAACGCGACCGCGATGCCATCCACGCCCAGGTTGTAGCCGATGTTGTAGGCCGGGATCCAGGCGTGCAGTTCGATGAACTGCATGGCGTCATTGGCCGTGTCGTAGCCCAGCAGCGGCAGACTCAGCGCAAAGGTCGCCACCGCTACCGCCAGGGACGCCCAGCGGGCAGTCTCGGCGTTGCGCAACGCAAGGATCAGGGCGCCACCGATAATCGGCAGCCAGATCAAGATAGACAGTAAAGGCCAGTTCGACACGTTTTCTTATTCCGTACAGGTCAACGCCAGAAATGCATCAGTACCGCCAACAAGGCGATCAAACCGATGATCATTGCGAAGGCGTAGTGATAGAGGAAACCGGATTGCGTGCGACGCAGCAGATTTGCAGCCAGGTCGATCAGTCGGGCAGAACCGTTGACGACAGCGCCGTCGACCACATGGGTATCGACTGCACGTGACGCCTTGCCAAGCACAACGCCACCACCGGCGAAGCCATTGATCCAGAGCTTGTCGAAGCCGTACTTGTTTTCCAGCAACCACACGATCGGCGCGAATGTCTTGCGCGACTTGGTGGCCAGTTCCGGCTTCCACAGGTAGAACAGCGCTGCCAGCAACAGCCCGGCAACCGTCAGGAAGAACGGAGCGGCCAGCATGCCATGCAGCGCGAATGCGACCGGACCATGGAACTCTTCGGCCAACGCACCAACGGTATCGCGTGCCGGATCGTAGAAATCGACGATGCCAGTAAAGAACGAAACTGCCTGGCCCTGCATGGCGTGCGCTGCATGGTGGCCCTGCCAGTCGGTCCCGAACAACATCGGACCGATCGTGAAGAAGCCGATCGCGATCGAAGGGATTGCTAACAAGACCAGCGGCAGCGTTACCACCCACTTGGACTCATGCGGCTCGTGCGCACCATGGTGACCGTGTCCGTGATCGTCGTGACCATGCGTGTCGTGGCCATGCGCATCGTGCGAGTGGACCTGCGCTTCGGCATCGGTATGCGCGCTGTCGTGATGCGAATGCGCGTCGTGCGCATGGGCGTCGCGGAAGCGCTCCTTGCCGTGGAAGGTCAGGAACAGCAGACGGAAACTGTAGAAACTGGTCACCAGTACGCCGCCGAGCACTGCCCAGTAGCCATAGGTTGCGACCCAGCTATGCGACTCATGCGCATGATGCGCGGCCGCTTCGATGATGGTGTCCTTCGAGTAGAAGCCAGAGAAGAACGGCGTACCGACCAATGCCAACGTACCGATCACGCTGGTCCAGTAGGTCACCTTCATGTACTTGCGCAGACCACCCATCTTGCGCATGTCCTGCTCGTGGTGCATGCCGATGATCACCGAGCCGGCAGCCAGGAACAGCAGCGCCTTGAAGAAGGCGTGGGTCATCAGGTGGAACACGGCTGCCGAATACGCCGACACGCCCAAGGCCACGGTCATGTAACCCAGCTGCGACAGCGTGGAGTACGCAACCACGCGCTTGATGTCGTTCTGCACGATACCGATCAGCCCGGTGAAAAACGCCGTGGTCGCACCGATGAACAGGATGAAGTTCAGCGCGGTCTCCGACAGCTCGAACAGCGGCGACATGCGCGCCACCATGAAGATGCCGGCGGTGACCATCGTTGCGGCATGGATCAGCGCCGAGATCGGTGTGGGGCCTTCCATCGAGTCCGGCAGCCACACGTGCAACGGCACCTGGGCCGACTTGCCCATCGCACCGATGAACAGGCAGATGCAGATCAGCGTCATCACGCTCCATTCGTGGCCCGCGAACAGCTGCACCTTGGCACCGGCCATGGTGGTCGCATTGGCGAACACGGTGGAGTAATCCAGCGAGCCGAACCACAACAACACACCGGCGATACCGAGGATGAAGCCGAAGTCGCCGACGCGGTTGACCAGGAACGCCTTCATGTTGGCGAACACGGCCGTGGGACGCTTGAACCAGAAACCGATCAGCAGGTACGACACCAGACCCACCGCTTCCCAGCCGAAGAACAGCTGCAGGAAGTTGTTGCTCATCACCAGCGTGACCATGGAGAAGGTGAACAACGAGATGTAGCTGAAGAAGCGCTGGTAGCCCGGATCTTCTTCCATGTAGCCGATGGTGTAGATGTGCACCAGCAGCGACACGAAGGTCACCACCACCATCATCATTGCGGTCAGGCGGTCGACCATGAAGCCGACATGCGCAGAGTAATTGCCGACATCAAAGAACGTGTAGAGGTTCTGGTTGAACGGGCTGGCGCCCTGTTCCACCAGCTGATACAGCGTCACGCACGACAATACGCAGCTGACCGCAACACCGAGGATGGTGACGTACTGCGCGCCCTTGCGTCCGACCTGGCGCCCGAACAGGCCGGCAATGATGCTGCCGACCAGCGGTGCAAGCACCACTGCGATCAACAGACTCTTTGAGAGAGTGATTTCCATCTACAGGTCAGCCCTTCAACGTATCGACTTCGGCCACATTGATCGTGCGGCGCGTGCGGAACAGAGTCACCAGGATCGCAAGGCCGATTGCAGCCTCCGCAGCGGCAACCGTCAGAATGAAGAACACGAACAACTGACCAGCGGTATCGCCAAGCTCGCGCGAGAACGCGATGAAGTTGACGTTGACCGACAGCAGCATCAACTCGATCGACATCAGCAACACGATGACGTTCTTGCGGTTGAGGAAGATGCCGGCCAGCGAGATGCAGAACAGCACCGCGCCCAGTCCAAGCAGGTGGCCCAAGGTAATCAAGACTTCGCCTCCTGTCCGTCGGCCGCGTCGATCTGCGGCGCAACCTGTACCGGCTTTTCAACCGCCATTTTGACCATGCGCAGACGGTCGCCCGCTTTCACTCGCGACTGCTCGCCGGCATTCTGCAACTTGATGCCAGTGCGCTTGCGCAGCGTCAGCATCACTGCAGCCACCACCGCCACCGTCAGGATCACCGCCGCAAATTCGAACGGCAGCAGAAATTCGGTGTACAGGCTCTTGGCCAACCAGGTCAGGTTGGAACTGTCTGCCGCTTGCGCAGCTGCGTTGTCTGCCGGGAACGGCGTTGCGCTACGCGCCTTGACACCGATCAGCGTGACCATCTGCGCGAGCATGGCAACCGCCACGATGACGCCGAGCGGCATGTACTTGACCCAACCCTCGCGCAGGCGGCTGGTGTCGATGTCCAGCATCATCACCACGAACAGGAACAGCACCATCACCGCGCCGACGTAGACCAGCACCAGGGTCACGCCGAGGAATTCGGCCCCGACCAGCAACCAGATGCATGCCATCGAGAAGAACGTGAGGATCAGGCACAACACGGCGTACACCGGGTTGCGCACGCTGATCACCGCACCGGCGGACACGACCGCGACGGCGGAGAAGGCGTAGAAAGCAATAGAGACCCAGTCCATCATGACCTCAACGGAAGGCGGCATCGGCAGCGCGACGCTCGGCGATCTCGGTCTCTAACCGGTCTCCGATCGCCAGCAGCTGCGGCTTGTTGACAATGTTTTCGCCACGCTTCTCGAAGTGGTACTCGAGGATGTGCGTTTCGACGATCGAGTCCACCGGGCAGCTTTCCTCGCAGAAGCCGCAGAAGATGCACTTGAACAGGTCGATGTCGTAGCGCGTGGTGCGGCGGGTGCCGTCTTCGCGCTTGGCCGAGTCGATGGTGATCGCCAGCGCCGGGCACACCGCTTCGCACAGCTTGCAAGCGATGCAACGCTCTTCGCCGTTGGGATAACGGCGCAGCGCGTGCAGGCCACGAAAGCGCGGCGACTGCGGGAATTTCTCCATCGGATACAGCACGGTGTACTTGGGCTTGAACGTGTATTTCAACGTCAGCCACAAGCCGCCGAGCAATTCGAGCAGCAGCAGGCTCTTGAAGTAATGGGTGATCTTGTTCATCGATTACACGCCCTTCTGGATCACGCCGTAAAACACCATCAACGCCGTCACTGCGATCCACACGATCGTGAGCGGAATGAAGACCTTCCAGCCCAGACGCATGATCTGGTCGTAGCGGTAACGCGGGAAGCTGGCGCGGAACCAGATGTAGGCGCTGGCGAAGAAGAACACCTTCATCAGCAGCCACGGCCAGCCGCCCTTCCACAACCAGTCGATCCACGGCGAAATGTCCGCATTGACCCAGCCCTGGATCGGGCTCAACCAACCGCCGAGGAAGAAGATCGAGATCAGGAAGCTGACCAGGATCATGTTGGCGTATTCGGCCAGGAAGAACAGTGCGAACGCACCGCCTGAATATTCCACCATGTGACCGGCGACGATTTCCGATTCGCCTTCCACCACGTCGAACGGCGCGCGGTTGGTTTCGGCGACGCCAGAAACCCAGTACACGATGAACAACGGGAACAGCGGAATCAGGAACCAGTCGAAGAAGCCCGAGTTGCCGGCCTGCGCGAACACGATCTGGCTCAGGTTGACGCTGCCGGAGGCAATCATCACACCGACCAGCGCAAAGCCCATCGCAATTTCGTAGCTGACCACCTGCGCGGCCGAACGCATCGCGCCCAGGAAGGCGTACTTCGAGTTCGACGCCCAGCCGGCCAGGATGATGCCGTACACGCCCAGCGAGGTCATCGCCAGCAGATACAGCAGGCCGACGTTGGCATTGGACAACACGAGCTTTGCATCGAACGGCACCACCGACCACGCGGCGAAGGCCGGCGCCAGTGTCAGCAGCGGTGCGATGACGAACATCGCCTTGTGCGAGCTGGCCGGTTGCACGATCTCCTTGAACAGGAGTTTGAACACGTCGGCGAAGGCCTGGAAGATGCCCATACCCACGTACATGGGCCCGTAGCGCACGTGCATCCAGCCGATCAGCTTGCGCTCCCAGACCACGTAGAAGGCCACTGCCACGATCACCGGCACGGCGATCAGCAGGATCTTCAATACCGACCAGAGCACTACGCCGCCATCGCCCAGCCCCAGGAACCACTGGTGCAACGGGTCGACCAGGTTCAACAGCAATTCGTTCATGCAGCCACCACCGTTACACGACCGGCACCGAGCGGCGCGGTTGCACCATGGCCGGATTCGATCCACACCGTGCCCGGTGCGACGCGCTTGTCCAGCACCACCGGCAACGTTGCCTTACCGGCATCGGTACCGACCTTGACCATCTGACCAGCCTGGACCCGCAACTGCGTCGCCTGCTCCGGATGCATCGCCACGCACGGCGCGATGTTGAGCGGATGCGACTGCAGCGCGGCAGCCCGACGCACCACCGCATCGGTGCGGTAGATCGCAGCGGTGGCGGCAACTTCCAGCCCTTCGCTGGCGGCCGCTGGCTGCGCCGACGTCGTCGGCGTCACGCTGCGGTTCTGCATGCCGGCGCGCAGACCGATCAGGTCGATGAACTCGAAACCGGCCAGACCCAGTTCACCGCCAAGTGCGCGCAATACGCGCCATCCCTCGCGCGCTTCCACCGGCAAGCGACCGGCAGCACGTGCAGTCTGCACGCGACCATCCAGATTGGTCAGCGATGCATCGATTTCCGGCAACGCACCGATCGGCAGAATTACATCGGCCACATCGCGCGTCGACGCACAGGCAAACTGACTGAAGGCAACCACCTTGGCACCTGCCAGCGCACTGCGGGCAGCGGCGGCGGCGGCAAAATCCAGGCCCGGCTCGATGCCATACAGCACGTAGGCCTGACGCGGCTGGGCCAGCATGCCGGCGACATCGCGCGCGGTAGGCAGCACGCCCTGCGAGACCAGACCGACGGCATTGGCGCCCTGCGGGATGCGGCACAGCGACGCGCCGGTTGCGGCAGCAAAATCGCGTGCGGCGGCGCGCAACGCTGCAGCCTGCGGATGACTTTCGGCAAGCGCGCCCACCACGATCACGGCGCGGCTTGCAGCCTTGACCGTATCGCGCAGCGCCGCATCGCTCAGTGCATCCGCCAACTGCGAGGGCGCCACCACGGTGCGGCTGGTCTGGGTGAAGGCGAAATCGAAGTCGACCGGGTTGACCGAATGAATCTGGGTGCGGTTCTGGATGTGCGCCTTGCGCAGGCGCGCATGCAGCAGCGGCAATTCATGACGCACGTTGGTGCCGAACAACACCACCACATCGGCCTGCTCGATCTCGGCCAGCGGCGTGGCGAAGGCTTCGGCCACCACAGCGTCGGAGAAATCACGGTTGAGCAGACGGTGGTCCAGATTGCCGCTGCCCAGACCCTCGGCCAGACGTGCGAGCAATGCGCCTTCTTCGTTGGACGTGGACGGATGCACGAGGACGCCGAGCGAATCGCCGGCGTTTTCGCGCAGGATCTGCGTGGCGGCGGCCAGACCTTCGGCCCAGCTCACTTCAGTCCACTGCCCGTTGACCTTCTTCAGCGGCTTGACCGCACGGTCTTCGGCATACAGGCCCTGATGCGAATAACGGTCGCGGTCGGACAGCCAGCATTCGTTGACCGCTTCGTTCTCGCGCGGCACGGTGCGCAGCACTTCGCCACGACGCACGTGCAGGAACAGGTTCGAGCCCATTGCATCGTGATAGCCCAGTGACTCGCGCGCCATCAATTCCCACGGACGTGCGCGGAACTGGAACACCTTGTTGGTCAGCGCGCCCACCGGGCAGACGTCGATGACGTTGCCGGAAATTTCGGTGGTCAGCGGCTTGCCGTCGTAGGTGCCGATCTGCAGATTCTCGCCGCGATACATGCCACCGAGCTCATAGGTGCCGGCGATGTCTGCGGTAAAGCGCACGCAACGGGTGCACTGGATGCAGCGGGTCATTTCGGTAGCGACCAGCGGACCGATGTCCTCGTCCGGCACCACGCGCTTGCGCTCGTTGAAACGGCTCACCGAACGACCGTAGCCAAGCGAGACGTCCTGCAACTCGCACTCGCCGCCCTGATCGCAGATCGGGCAATCCAGCGGATGGTTGATCAGCAGGAATTCCATCACGCTGCGCTGGTACTTCAGCGCCTTCTCGCTACGCGTGGTGACCTTCATGCCGTCCATCACCGGCGTGGCGCAGGCAGGCGACGGCTTGGGTGACTTTTCGACATCGACCAGGCACATGCGGCAGTTGGCCGCGATCGGCAGCTTCTCGTGATAGCAGAAGCGCGGGATCGGGATGCCGGCCTTGTCGGCCGCCTGGATGATCATCGAGCCCTTCGGCACCACCAGGGACTGTCCGTCGATCTCGACGGTGACATGGTCCGGTGGCACGTTCGGGTTCACTGGTTGGGCGCTCATGCAGCCACTCCGACTTGCGTATCGACGATCGAACGACCGTTGACGATGTAGTACTCGAACTCGTCCCAGAACTGGCGCAGGAAGCCTTGAATCGGCCATGCCGCCGCTTCGCCGAACGCACAGATGGTATGGCCTTCGATCTGGCCGGCGACGGTGCGCAGCTGATGCAGGTCTTCCATCGTGGCCTTGCCGGCGACGATGCGCTCCAGCACGCGGTGCATCCAGCCGGTGCCCTCGCGGCACGGGGTGCACTGGCCGCAGGATTCCTTGTGGAAGAACTGCGAGATGCGGCAGGCGAAGCGGACGCAGCAGACGCTGTCGTCCAGCACCACGATGGCGCCCGAACCCAGACCGGTGCCGAGCGCGCGCAAGGTGTCGTAGTCCATCTGCAGGCCCGCGACCTGATCGGCCTTCAGCACCGGCATCGACACGCCGCCGGGCACCACACCCTTGAGCTTGCGACCGGGGCGCAGCCCGCCGGCCATTGCCAGCAGTTCGTCGAAGGTGGTGCCGAGCGGCACCTCGAAATTACCGCCCTTCTGCACGCAACCGGACACCGAGAAGATCTTCGGGCCGCCGTTCTTGGTCTTGCTCAAACCGAGGAACCACTCCGGACCGTTGCGAATGATCGCCGGCACCGACGCGTAGGTCTCGGTGTTGTTGATGGTGGTCGGCTTGCCGTACAGGCCGAAATTCGCCGGGAACGGCGGCTTGTAGCGCGGCTGGCCTTTCTTGCCTTCCAGCGATTCCATCAATGCGGTTTCTTCGCCGCAGATGTAGGCGCCAGCACCCAGCGCACCGTAGATGTCGATATCCACGCCGCTGCCGAGAATGTTCTTGCCCAACCAGCCGTTGGCGTATGCGTCGGCCAGCGCCAGCTCGAAGTTTTCGAACGGCTCGTGGTGGAATTCGCCACGCAAGTAGTTGTAGCCCACCGTCGAACCGGTGGCGTAGCAGGCGATCGCCATACCCTCCACCACCGAATGCGGGTTGTAGCGCAGGATGTCGCGGTCCTTGCAGGTGCCCGGCTCGGATTCGTCCGAGTTGCACAGGATGTACTTCTGCATCGTGCCCTTGGGCATGAACGACCACTTCAACCCGGTCGGAAAGCCCGCGCCACCACGGCCGCGCAGGTTGGACGCCTTGACCATTTCGATGACATCGGCCGGCGGGATCTTCTCTTCGAGGATTTTGCGCAGCGCGGCGTAGCCACCGGTTTTCAGATAGCTCTCATACGACCACGGAGTGTCGTAGTGCAGGGTCGTGTAGACGACCTGATGCGGCTGCGGCGCCGGACCGACCGGGCCTGAGGGTGCGTGATGATGTGCCATGTCTTACTCCAGCCCGTCCAGCAGCGCGTCGACCTTTTCTTTCGTCAGGTGCTCGTGATAGTGGCCGTTGATGACCATCATCGGCGCTGCGGAGCAGGCAGCCAGGCACTCTTCTTCGCGCTTGAGGTAGACGCGGCCATCGGCCGTCGACTGACCCAGCTTGCAACCCAGCTTCTTTTCCGCATGGGCCAGCAGGTCTTCGGCGCCATTGAGCCAGCAGCTGATGTTGGTGCAGAACGCCACGTTATGGCGGCCGACGCGCTCGGTCTCGAACATCGAATAGAAGCTGGCGACCTCATAAGCCCATACCGGTGGCAGCTCCAGGTACTTGGCCACGCCCACGATCAATTCGTCGGTCAGCCAGCCCTGGTTCTGTTCCTGCGCAGCATGCAGACCCTGCAGCACCGCCGAACGCTTGCGGTCCGGCGGGAACTTGGTCAGCCAGTGATCGATGTGCGCGCGCGTCTTCTCGCTCAGCACCACCTGCGGATCGACGTCGCGCGCCGCTTCGAAATTACCCGTCGCCTTCATCGGTCAACCTCACCGAAAACCAAATCGTAAGTACCGATCATCGCCACGACGTCGGCCAGCAAATAGCCACGCACCACTGCGTCCATCGACGACAGATGCGCAAAACCCGGCGCGCGCAGATGCACGCGGAACGGCTTGTTGGCGCCGTCTGACATCAGGTAGCAACCGAACTCGCCCTTGGGCGCTTCGACCGCGCTGTAGGTTTCGCCGGCCGGCACGCAGTAGCCTTCACTGAACAGCTTGAAGTGATGGATCAACGCTTCCATGTCGTCCTTCATGCCTTCGCGGCTGGGCGGGGCGACCTTGAAATTGGTGACCATGACCGGGCCGGGGTTGGCCTTCAGCCACTTCACGCACTGCTTGATGATGCGGTTGGATTCGCGCATCTCGGCCACGCGCACCAGGTAGCGGTCATAGCAGTCGCCGTTGGTGCCCACCGGGATATCGAAATGCACCGCGTCGTACTTGGCGTAGGGCTGCTTCTTGCGCAGATCCCACTCGATACCCGAGCCACGCAGCATCGGACCGGTCATGCCCCAGGCGCGTGCCAGATCCGGGCTGATGATGCCGACGTCGACGGTACGCTGCTTCCAGATGCGGTTATCGGTCAGCAGGGTTTCGTATTCGTCCACGCGTGCCGGGAAGGTATTGGTGAACTCCTCAAGGAAGTCCAGCATGGTGCCTTCGCGACCGGCATTGCGCTTCTTCAGCGCCCCGCCCTTGTGCCAACGCGACTCCTTGTACTGCGGCATGCGATCGGGCAGATCGCGGTAGACGCCGCCGGGACGGTAGTAGGCAGCGTGCATGCGCGCGCCACTGACCGCCTCGTAGACGTCCATCAGTTCTTCGCGCTCGCGGAATGCATACAGCATCACCGCCATCGCACCCAGATCGAGCGCATTGGAACCGACCCACATCAAGTGGTTCTTGATGCGGGTGATCTCGTCGAACATGGTGCGGATGTACTGCGCACGCTCGGGCGCCTCGATCCCCATCAGGGATTCGATCGCGCGCACGTAAGCGTGCTCGTTGCACATCATCGAGACGTAATCCAGGCGATCCATGTATGGAACCGACTGGTTGAACGGCTTGGACTCGGCCAGCTTCTCGGTGCCACGGTGCAGCAGACCGATATGCGGATCGGCACGCACCACGGTCTCGCCGTCCATTTCCAGGATCAGGCGCAACACGCCGTGCGCCGCAGGATGCTGCGGGCCGAAGTTCATCGTGTAATTGCGGATTTCCTGCTTGCTTTCGACAGGATTGCTCGCGAAGGCATCGGTTGCCTGGCGGAACTCACTCACTTGGCAGTCTCCGACTTGCCCACTTCACCAGCGGCAGTCTCATAACGGGCATCGTCGCGAATGACGCGCGGCACGCCGACGCGCGGCTCGACCGAGGTCACCGGCTCGTACACCACGCGCTTGCGCTCGTCGTCGTAACGCACTTCGACGTTGCCGATCAGCGGGAAGTCCTTGCGGAACGGGTGGCCGACGAATCCGTAGTCGGTCAGGATGCGGCGCAGGTCCGGATGCCCATCGAACACGATGCCGAACAGGTCGAACGCCTCGCGCTCGAACCAGTTCACGCCCGGCCAGATATCGGTCACCGACGCCACCACCGGCACCTGCTCGTCCGGCGCGTAGCAACGCACGCGCAGACGCTGGTTGTGCTGGTAGGAAATCAGCTGCGCGACCACCGCAAAACGCCGCTTGGGCAGCTGCTGCGGCTGCGCGCCAGCGGAGCTTTCCTGGCTGGGGAATTCGCCCCAGGCGAAACGGCCGACCGCCTTGCCTTCGACGCCGCGACTGAAGCCCTGCGACGACACGTCGGCGGTATCCCACTCGTCGCTGCCATAGCCGAGGTAATCGACGCCGCACAGGTCGCTGAGCTGTTCGAAACCGAGCTCGTCACGCAGTGCAAGACAGGTGGCGTGCCAATCGGCGGCGGCCACTTCCAGCGTCACTTCGCCGCGCGGCAATGCCACGGCAATCTGCGCACCGGCGAAACGTGCCGCAAGTCGGTCAGTGAAGGAAGATGCTTGCTCTGCCATGGGGGCTTGGCTGCTCTCGGTAGAAGAAGACGGGTGTCAGCGCGCGATCGTCTGGGTACGCCAGATCTTCTTCTGCAGCTGCAAGATGCCGTAGACCAGCGCCTCGGCGGTCGGCGGGCAGCCCGGGACGTAGATGTCCACCGGCACGATGCGGTCGCAACCGCGCACCACCGAATACGAATAGTGATAGTAGCCGCCGCCGTTGGCGCAGCTGCCCATCGAGATGACCCACTTCGGATCCGGCATCTGGTCATAGACCTTACGCAGCGCCGGGGCCATCTTGTTGACCAGGGTGCCGGCCACGATCATCACGTCGGACTGGCGCGGCGACGGGCGGAACACCACACCGTAGCGGTCCAGATCCAGGCGCGAGGCGCCCGCATGCATCATCTCGACGGCGCAGCACGCCAAGCCGAAGGTCATCGGCCACATCGAGCCGGTGCGCGCCCAGTTCAGCAGCGCATCGACGCTGGTGGTCACGTAACCCTTTTCGAGCAACGGGTTTTCGCCTTCCGGGCGCAGGATGTCTTCCACCCGGCCTTCCGGCATCGGGTTGGTCATCAGACTATCCAGGGTCTGAATCACTCCCATTCCAGCGCTCCCTTCTTCCACACGTAGATAAAGCCGAGGAACAACATACCGACGAACAGCCCCATGGTGACCAGCGAACGTGCGCCGATCTCCATGAACACCTGTGTCCACGGCACGATGAAGATGATTTCCAGATCGAACACGATGAACTGGATCGCGATCAGGTAGTAGCGCACATCGAACTTCATGCGCGCGTCTTCGAAGGCTTCGAAGCCGCACTCGTAAGGCGAGAGCTTGCGCGGGTCCGGGCTACGCGGACCGAGGAATCGACCGACCAACATCAGCACGATGCCGATACCGGTGGCGACGATCAGAAACAGCAGACTCGGCAAATATTCGGCCAGCACAGCGATTCTCTCTTGCCTCTGCCCGCACGCGCCGCGTGCCGGCATGGGGTATAGGCAGACCCCGCGCGCGACAAGCGATGCGCAGGAACTGCAGCCAAACAATGGTGCCCAAGAGGGGACTCGAACCCCTACGACCTAAGTCGCTACCACCTCAAGGTAGTGCGTCTACCAATTCCGCCACCTGGGCATACGTTGCGCCGCTGGGCATCCCAGTGCGCAGCGTATTGTAACCGGCTTCAGCGTTTTTGTGCTGGTTCTGAAGCGTTTTCTTCGCTTGCTGCAGGCGCCGGCTGCGCCGGTGCGGACTGCGCAGGCGCGACTGGCGGAGCGGCGGCCGGAGCCGGCTGCGACGGGGCGGTCGGCACCGCACCTGCGGCCGGAGCCTGCGGCAACGGCTGGGTGAGCTCGCCGGCGGCGGCCGGAGCCGGAGTCGCCGACTGTGACATCACACCCAGGTTCTGATCCGTGGGACGTGCGCCGTGCGTGGCATACCACGCCATGAACAGGCTGATGCTGAAGAACACCACCGCCAGCCACTTGGTCGACTTGGACAGGAAGTTCGACGCACCCTGCGAACCGAACACGGTGCCCGACGCGCCGGCGCCGAATCCGGAACCGGCCGCTGCGCCTGCGCCACGCTGCATCAGGATCAGCGCAATCATCGCCAGGGCGACCAGCACGTAGACCACATTGAGGATCAACATCAGCATTTCGAAATCCGTCCCCGGACAAAACTTAATGGGTTAGCACGCGGCCGCCGCGCGTGCGATGGCCAGGAAATCTTCGGCGACCAGTGATGCGCCTCCGACCAGCCCGCCATCGACGTCAGGCTGTGCGAACAGCTCGCCGGCATTGTCGGGCTTGACACTGCCCCCGTACAGGATGGGCAACGAATCGGCGATTCTAGCATCCGCCTTCGCGACTTCGCCACGCAAGAAAGCGTGCACCGCCTGGGCCTGCTCCGGGGTTGCGGTGCGGCCGGTGCCAATGGCCCAGATCGGTTCGTAGGCCAGCACCGCGCCCGCAAAACCGGCACTGCCCACCAGCGCCAGGACCGGGTCGAGCTGGGCACGTAGGATTGCCTCAGTCTGACCGGCTTCACGCTGTTCCAGCGATTCGCCCACGCACAGCACCGGAATCAGCCCGGCATGAAGGGCGGCGGCGAACTTGCGCGCTACCAGTTCGCTACTCTCCCGATGGTATTGGCGGCGCTCGGAGTGGCCGACCAGCCCGTAGCCAGCACCGACATCGACCAGCATCGAGGCCGAGACCTCGCCGGTGTAAGCGCCCTTCTCATTGCTGCTGACGTCCTGGGCTCCGAACGACAGGTGATGGGCCTCGAAATCCTCGATCAGGTCGCCGAGGTAAGGCAGTGGCGGCAGGATGACGACGTCGACACCCTCCAGGGGCATGTGCGCGGCCACCTTGGCCACCAGTTCGGTGGCGAAGGCGCGGCTGCCATGCAGCTTCCAATTTCCGGCAACGATCTTTCGACGCATCAGGCGCAGGTTCCTGAGTTGAAGACAGGCGACAGAATAGCCCAAGGCCTGTCGGCAACCGGCACACTTCTGTCCGCCAGATGTCCTCCCCCTCCCCTTACAGGAACCTGACATGTCCGTTTCGCCTGTCTTCGCCTTGATCACCGGCGCCTCCAACGGCATCGGCCGCGAGATTGCGCGCGCATACGCCAGGCGCGGCATGCCATTGATCCTGACCGCACGACGGGTGGACCGGCTGCTGGCATTGGCCGAGGAATTGCGCAGCACGGTTCGGGTGGAAGTGCTGCCGGCCGATCTGGCCGACCCTGCCGCGGCCGAAGCGCTGGCAACGCAGATCCAGGGCAACGGCTGGACCGTGGGCACACTGGTCAACAACGCCGGTTACGGCGTGCCGGGCCGCTACCTGCACAACGACTGGGCCACGCATGCGCGCTTCCTGCAGGTGATGGTGGGCGCGGTGTGCGAGCTGACCTGGCGACTGCTGCCAATGATCCGTGCCAGCGGCCAGGGCCGCATTCTCAACGTGGCCTCGTTCGCCGCACTGACGCCCAGCGCCGATGGGCAGACCCTATATGCGGCCAGCAAGAGTTTCATGCTGCGCTTCAGCGAATCGCTGGCGCTGGAAAACGCCGATTGCGCGGTCAAGGTGTGCGCCCTGTGCCCGGGGTTTGCCTGGTCCGAATTCCACGACGTGACCGGCACCCGCGAGGCGATGTCTACCCTGCCCGCCTGGGCCTGGCTGCAGGCCGACGCAGTGGCCGAGCATGGAATCGCCGCACTGGAGCGCGGCCAGGTGCTGGCGGTGCCGGGCTGGCGCTATCGGCTGGTCAATGCAGCACTGCGGCTGTTGCCGCATGCGCTCGCCCTACGCCTGATGGCGCGCGGTTCGCATCGGGTGCGGCCGCTGGATTGAGTGCAGGAGCGATCGCCCGTGCTTGGCAGCGCTTCGTGCGTGGCTTCAACCTGGGCGACCGTAGGACTTGCGATAACCAAGCAAGCGCATGTATCGAGCGTCAGTGATTGGATGCAGCGCATGCCAGCCCAAATCGACATCAGCTCACGCGCTTTACCGCCAGCGCTAGAGCCATTCGCTGGATTCAGTGATTAACGATCTCGCCGTGCATGGCCGCCAGGCGCGCCAGCAGGCGGTTTTGCGTGCGACGCGGAATCTTGCGCTGATCCATCGCCCAGTTCAGATCTTCGACCAGGGCATTGAAATCGCCTTCGCGGATGGCCAGGTGTGCATGCGCCTGCTGCATCGACTTGGCCGTATCAGGGCATGGGCCGTCGGCGACATGGCAGAACTTCTGCACCAGCCGGTCGTTGAGCATGACGATATTGACGCGTGCGAATTTGTCGACGATGCGCGGGTCGTCGGCGATGCGCGAGAGCATGGTTTCCACCAGCGCCTCGATGCCCGCCTGGCCGCCAAGTTCGTCGTACAACGTCTGCCGCGGGTGCGTGCTGGCGCAGGCGCTCGTCAGGCCTAGCATGCAGAGCAACGACCAGCGCAGCCATCGGTTCATCAGAACGCCACCTGCAACGAGAGATAAGGACCGCGCTGATGGGCAAGCGTGGCGATATCGCCAAGATCGGCCCAGGCGGCGGTCAACGAAACATGCTTATTGGGGAACCAGGCGACGAATGCATCCGCCCACGCTTGCTCGCGCGCGAAACCGAGGTTATTGGGTTTGTCGCGATATTCCACACCCACCGCCCAGGACGGCGACAGCACCACTGCAGCACTGACCTCGGGCACCAGACGATAGCTGTTGCGGCGATCGCCGCCAAAGCCGAGCAAACCGGCCTGGTTGGCGCGGGTAGCGCGCAAGGTGCCGTTGAGCAGCAGCTGATATCCAGCGGCGCCCTGCAGCAACAAGCGGCTCGCGCTGACGTAGATGTCGGTGCCGTGATCGTCGCGCGCACCGATCGCCAACGGCAAGGTGCCGTTGCGCAGGCGTTTGTATTGCACGCCCAAGCTGACTTGCGGCGCATGTCCGTACACAAGATCGCCGGCCAAGCGCACCTTGGCACCGAACACGTCCTGGCCAAGCGCATTCCACGGCAAGCCGAGCCGGTCCTGCAGAGTGCCCAGATCCAGACGCTGGCGGGCAAGCGACAGCTCCAGCCGATTGCCAACCGTGAGCGCGGCGCCCTGCACGTCAAGACGGTAATCGCCGCTGTCGACGTGGGTTGCGAACGCGACGGTGCCAAGCTCGTCGCGCGTGCCGTACCCAGACAACGTGGCCCACGGCACGATGCCGCCGCCGCTACTGCCTTCGATCATCGATACGCCGCCGGTGGCGAGCAGGCGCCCGTCGCCGGCCCGGGCATGCAGCGGCGCGAACACCCCGGCCACCGCAGCAGCAAGCAGCGCGACACGCAGATGCAGGCTCATCGCTGCACACCTGCATGTGCTGGCGTGCTCATGCCGAGTTGGCGCATGCACCAGGCCACCAGCGGCGCTTCTTCCAGCGGTGGCGAATACAGATAGCCCTGCACCATGTCGCAGCCGTAGCCGCGCAGCAACGCGAGGGCCGCGGTGTTTTCGACGCCTTCGGCAATGACGCTCAGCCCCAGGTTATGCCCCAGATCGATCGTGCTGCGGACAATGAAGGCATCGTCGGTGCCGTCGGCCAGCTGCATGACGAAACTCTTGTCGATCTTCAATTCGTCCACCGGCATGCGCTTGAGTTGTGCCAACGAGGAATAGCCGGTGCCGAAGTCGTCGATGGACAGGCGCACACCGACACTGCGTAGCTGATGCAGCATGTGCAGCGCGAATTCGACATCGCGCATCAAGGCGCTTTCGGTCAATTCCAGTGTGACCGACTGCGCTGGCACGGCGTGATGCTCCAGGCAGCCGCGCACGAAGTCGGGCAAACCGGGATCGGACAGATCCAGTGCTGACAGGTTGATGGCCATGCCCAGCTGCAGCCCCTGCTTGCGCCATTGCGCCTGGCAGCGCAGCGCTTCGTCCAGCACGAAGCGGGTGAGCGGATGGATCACGCCGGAGTGTTCGGCAAGCGGGATGAATTCGTCCGGACCGATCGGCCCGAGCACCGGATGATGCCAGCGCACCAGCACTTCGACCTGTTCGACATGATCGGTGCGCAGACAGATCTTGGGCTGGAAGCGCAAGGTGAGTTCATTAGCGCCGATGGCCTGACGCAGATCGCCGGTGAGGCGCAAACGCCGCAGATGCTGTTCGTCCTGGCCCATGCGGTAGACGCTGGCGCCGAAGGTGGCTGTCGTACCGACCTGCCGCCGTGCGATGTCGGCCCGGCGCAACAAGGTGTCCGGGTCGGCGCCGTGCTCGGGAATCAAGGCAATGCCGATGCTGGCTTCGAGCTGGATGCGCGCCTGCGGCAACACCAGCGGGCGGCGCAACTGCAGCAGCAGGCGCTGCGCATCCTGCTGCACGCTGGCCGCATCGGCTTGCGCCACCACCACCATGAATTCATCGCTCCCCAGCCGGCCCACCAGATTGGGCTCCTGCACGACCTCCACCAACCGACGCCCGGCTTCCACCAACACCTGGTCGGCGAAGTCGTGGCCCAGGCTGTCGTTGAGTTCCTTGAAGCGCTCCAGATCCAGGATCAGCACCGCGGCGGTGCCACCGGAGGCCACGGTCTGATCCACCACGTCCTTCAAGCGCTCCAGCAACCAGATGCGGTTGGGCAACCCGGTCAGGGCGTCATGGCGGGCCTGATGCAGGATGTGCTGTTCGCGGCTGGCGATCTGGTGCTGCATGCGCCCGAAACTGTCGGCCAGTTCGGCGAGTTCGCGGCCCGGCGGCACCTGCACGGCGGTGCGGTAGTCGCCGCGCTGAATGCGCCGTGCGGCCTGGACCAGTTGTGCAACGGGCTTGCTCACGCTGCGCGCAAGAACAATCGCCACGCCCAATGCCGCGACCGTGGCCAAGCCTGCCAGCAGCAGGATCCGCAGCTTGAGGCTGCGGTACGGCGCCACGGCACGATCCAGCGATGCCTGCAACGCCACCCGCACCTGGCTGTCGCCCTGGATCGACTGCAGCCTGACCAGATAACGCGACTGGTCCAGCGTCAGCGGGATCGATGCTGCCTGCACCTTCTCTGCCAGGGGCAGTTGCTGCGCGAATTGGGCGCGCGCCGAGGGCTCCAGGGTAGAGGCCAGCACGCGCACCGGTGGGCCATCGGTGAAGAAGATCGCATCCAGCCCGGTGGTGGTGCGGAAATCCTGCGCCAGGCCATCGCCGGATTCGTTGCCGATCCCAATCCAGCCGACGCGGTTCGGCGCCAGCACCTGCACCACTGCCAACCGCACGATGTGTTGATTCAGCGCCACCACGCCGACCGCGCGTCCATCGCGTTGCGCTTGTTGCAGCAATGCCTGCACCGCGCGCAATTGTTCGGCCTGCGGCACGTCGGCCAGGCCGGTCAAGAATTCGCCATCGGGCGACAGCAACAGCGCGGTTTGCGCCGACATGCGCGCGGCGTGATTGCGCAGGGCCGATTGCATGGTCGGCACATCGCCACTGGCCACGGCCGCACGAAACCCGAAATCGTCGGCCAGCACCGACGCCGACTGCAGCAGCTGTTCGTCCCGGCGCATGTTGATGCGTTGCCAGACCCGCTGCCCGATCTCGAGCTCTTCGCCAAGCTGCGCCTTGACGCTGCGCTCGGTCGCCACCTGCACGGCCAGGAATGTCAACGCCTGCGTGGCAAGCACGACCAGCACGAGCAAGGCCGCGATGCGGGTATGCAAACGCATCGACCTCATGGGCGCGGCTTCTTCGGGTCGGCGTTACGGAACTTGTCCTGCAGCGCGCGCACGCGCGCATCCGGTGGCGCCGCGGCCGGCGCGGCGCCGGTGGTCTGCAGGGTCACGCGGCGCTGCACTGGCTCGCGCGCGATCACCAACGGCTCGCTGCTGGCAGCGCCCTTGATGCGCGGGTGCCAGACCCGCAGCGTGTAATTGCCCGCAGGCGCCTCCAGCTGGGCGCGACCATCGCTGCCGGTCTTGCCGAAATACGGCGTCTCCAGCACCACGATGTACCCCAGCATCCAATCGTGGATATTGCAGCCGATGGTGACCAGACCCGCCTGATCGAAACGCACCGGCGTCGCGGTGGTGCCTTGAAACAGCGGCAGCTCGAAGCGCTTGGCCGGAGAGAACGAATACACCTGATGGCGAATCTGATCGTTATTCGGAAAGCGCACCAGGGTGCCGGTGCGCACGGCCAGCACGGCAGGCACGAACTGCGAATTGACCTGATCCATTTCCGCGGTCCTGGTCGCGGTCGGCGGAGCGGGCCGCGCCGGCTCCAGGCTCACGACCGCATCGACCAGCACGCCACCTGCATCGGCGACGGTCACGCTGACCGCTGTCGCCGATACCGAGCCTGCGGCGGCACAGGCCGCCAGCACCGACACGACACCCACCCATTTGATCCATCGCATGCGCACGCCCCAGCCCTGTGCAATCGGCAGCGGGCGCCAGGCGAGTCCGACGTCGCGCTAGCGATTAGCCTCGGTTATCGGCCCGAGTGAACGCAAGCTTTAACCAGGCGCGAGCAGAATTTTCTGAACAGAAGTGCGGCGCTGGTCACCGGTCGTGTTGCGAGCGCGGCTATTTGCGCCGCGCAACGCGTCCCGACGCGCCGGATTACTTCAGCTTGATTTCGCGCAGACGCTCTTCCAGGAAGCCATGCGCCGTGATCGGCTCCGGATAACGGCTGGGATTGTCCGCGCTGATGCACGAGGACAGCACGTCGATGAGGAAATCCGGATTGGGGTGCAGGAAGAACGGCACCGAATAGCGCGGTTGGCGTGCCTGCTCTCCCGGTGGATTGACCACGCGGTGGATGGTGGACGGATACACATGGTTGGTCAGGCGCTGCAGCATGTCGCCGATGTTGACCACGATGGTGTCGGCGTCGGCAGTGAACGGCACCCACTCGCCATCGTGGGAACGCACTTCCAGGCCGGCGGCACTGGCACCCACCAGCAAGGTGATGAAATTGATGTCGCCATGCGCGCCGGCACGCACGTTGGGGATGTCGTCGCTGGTGATCGGCGGGTAATGGATCGGCCGCAGGATCGAATTGCCGTTGTTGGTCTTGTCGACGAAGTAGTCCTGCGGCAGGCCGATATGCAGCGCCAGCGCCGACAGCACGCGCGAACCCAATTGATCCAGTTGCTGGTACAGCTGGTAGCCGCGCTCGCGGAAACCAGGCACTTCGCTGGGCCACAGATTCGGCGGCATCACTGCGCGGTACGGCGAATCGTCCGGAATCTCGCGGCCGATGTGCCAGAACTCCTTGAGATCGAAGTGCTTGGAATCCTTGGCGGTTTCCACGCCGAAGGCGGTGTAGCCACGCGCGCCGCCGCTGCCTTCCACGTGATAACGGCGCTTGGTCGCTTCCGGCAACGCGAAGAACGCCTTGAACACTTCGTAAGCGGCGTCGATATCGGCCTGGGCGATGCCGTGATTGCGGATGCCGGCAAAGCCCCACTGCCGATAAGCCGCTCCGAGCTCGGCGACGAAGGCGTCGCGGTCGGTGTCCAAACGGGTGATGTCCAGCGTGGGAATGCGCGCGCTCATACGGATGTCTGCAGTCAAGGTCGAAAAGGTCCAGAGAAACCTGCGGGTCAGATCAGCAGGCGATACAACAGGTAGAACGTCGCGGCCTTGGCGATGACCACGCAGACGCCAATGACGATCGACTCACGCCGCGTCACGCACTGCACCTGAGAGCCGGTCGAGCGTGTCCTGCATCAGGCCGGCGTCGTCGGCTTCCACGGTCACCCGCACCACCGGCTCGGTGCCCGACGGGCGCAGGAACGCGCGACCGCGGCCTTGCACGGCGGCCTGCGCCTGTTGCAGCGCCTGTTGCACGTTGGCCGCTTCCACAATGGCCTTGGCGGCGCCGCCATCCAGGCGCACGTTGACGGTCTTCTGCGGCACCTTGCTCAGGCGCGTCAGCGCGTCGCGCAGGCTCTGCCCATCGCGCCCCAGCGCTTCGAGCACCTGCAGCGCACTGACGATGCCATCGCCGGTGCTGGCACGGTCCAGGCACAACAGGTGACCGGACGTTTCGCCGCCCAACGTGCCGCCGCCTTCGACCAGGGCCTGATGCACGTAGCGGTCGCCGACCTTGGCGCGCTGGAACGGAATGTGCAGCGCGGCCAATGCCTGTTCCAGGCCGTAATTGGTCATCAAGGTGCCGACCACGGTACCCGTCAGCCGGCCGCTGGCCTGCCACGAGCGCGCGAGCACGTACAGCAGATCGTCGCCATCGACCGGGTTGCCCTGGTCGTCGGCCATCAGCACGCGGTCGCCGTCGCCGTCGAAGGCGATACCCAGATGCGCACCGCACTCGCGCACCTTGGCAGCGAGATTATCGATATGGGTCGAGCCCACACCGGCGTTGATGTTGAGCCCGTCCGGCGCGGCGCCGATGACCACCACCTCGGCGCCCAGCTCACGGAACAGCATGGGTGCGATGTGATAGGTGGCGCCATGCGCGCAATCCAGCACCATCTTCAGCCCGTGCAGGGTGAAACCGCGCGCCACGCTTGCCTTGCAGAATTCGATATAGCGGCCGATGGCGTCACGCGTGCGGATGGCCTTGCCCAACCGCTCCGATTCCACCGTGTGGAACGGCTCGTCCAGCGCTGCTTCGATCGCCGCTTCGGTGGCGTCGTCGAGCTTCTCGCCTTCGGCGGAGAAGAACTTGATGCCGTTGTCGTAATGCGGATTGTGCGAGGCGCTGATCACCACCCCCGCGTCGGCGCGCAACGTGCTGGTCAAAAAGGCGATGGCCGGGGTCGGCATCGGCCCGATCAGCTGCACGTCGGCACCGGCGGCAACCAGGCCAGCTTCCAGCGCCGCTTCGAACATGTAGCCGGAAATGCGGGTGTCCTTGCCGATCAGCACCAATGGCCGCTTGCTGCGGCCCTGGGTCAGTACACGGCCGAGCGCATTGCCCAGGCGCAGCACGAAATCGGCCGAGATCACGCCCTGCCCGACCCGACCGCGGATGCCGTCGGTGCCGAAATACTTGCGTGCGCTCATGCGGCGTCGGCGTCTTGCGGATGCGGCTGACGCATCATCATCGCGGTGAGCTCGGCGATGCGGTCGCGCATCTGTCGGCGGTCGCAGATCTGGTCGATGGCGCCGTGGTCGAGCAGGAACTCCGAGCGCTGGAAACCTTCGGGCAGCGTTTCGCGTACGGTCTGTTCGATCACGCGCGGGCCGGCAAAGCCGATCAGCGCATGCGGCTCGGCGATGTTGATATCGCCGAGCATCGCGAACGAGGCCGACACGCCACCGGTGGTGGGATGGGTCAGCACCGAGATATACGGCAGGCCGGCTTCGCGCAGGCGGCCGAGCGCGGCCGAGGTCTTGGCCATCTGCATCAGCGAGAACAGGCCTTCCTGCATGCGTGCGCCGCCACTGGCGGAAAAGCACACGAACGGGCAGCCGACTTCCAGCGCCACTTCGGCCGCACGCGCAAAGCGCTCGCCCACCACCGACCCCATCGAGCCGCCCATGAAGGCGAAATCGAACGCAGCGGCGACCAGCGGGTTGCCCTTGAGCGTGCCGCGCATGGCGATCAGCGCGTCATATTCGCCGCTGGCTTTCTGGCTGGCCTTGATGCGTTCGCCGTAGCGCTTCTGGTCCTTGAACTTGAGCGCGTCGACCGGACCGAGCTGAGCGGCGATTTCAGTGCTCGCGGTCTCCGGATCGAACAGCGAATTCAGGCGCGCGCGGGCGCGGATCGCCATGTGGTGATCGCATTTCGGGCACACCTCGAGGTTTTCCTCGAGTTCCGGGCCGTACAGCGCACTCCCGCAATTGCTGCACTTTTCCCACAGGCCCTCGGGGACGCTGCGCTTCTTGGCCGGGGTGTTTTCGGTGCGGATGCCGGAGGGCATCAATTTGCTGAGCCAGCTCATGCGTGTATGACAATCCATGCAGGGCGGCCTGGCGGGCCGCAGAGGGGCGACAGTCTAACGCGCCGTGGGAATGCCAAGGTAGCCGGCGTCATGAATGCGGGATCTGGCGCAGAGACTTCCGGGCTTGGGCGGCTGAATGTCTCTGCGAGCGATGGCCGCGAATGGATCGCGGCGGCTGCCGTGGCGCGATGCGGCGCAGGCACGTGGCTGCGCCTGCGCCCCAATCCCTCTAGCGGTGGGAAAGACGCTCGGTTCTCATCCCTGGTCGAGCGCCTGGCGCAACGGGGCCAGGAACGCTTCGGCGCGTTCACGGGCGCTGCGGACCTCGCCCGCGTCCGCCAAAGCAGCGACCAATGCACTGCCCACCACCACGCCGTCGGCATCCACGGCCATGGCAGCGGCGCTGGCCGCATCCTTGATGCCGAAGCCGGCCACCACTGGCGCGCCGGCACGCTGACGCAGCTGGCGCAGGCGGTCGCTGGCGGCATGGGTGTCGAGCAGATTGGAGGCGCCGGTGACGCCGGCAAAGCTGACGTAGTACAGATAGCCCTGCGCGGTGCTGCACAACATATCCAGGCGCTGCTCGCTGGTGGTGGGCGAGGCCAGTGCGATCAGCGCCAACCCGACCTCGGTAAAGATGGCGCGCGTTTCGCCGGCTTCTTCCGGCGGCAGGTCGACCAGCAGCACGCCATCCACGCCCGCGGCGACCGCGGCCTCGGCGAAGCGTCGCGTGCCATGGATCTCGATCGGGTTGAGGTAGCCCATCAGCACCACCGGGGTGGTGGCATCGTCGCGACGGAACTCGTGCACCGCTTCCAGCACATACGCCAGGCCAGCGCCACGAGCCAGCGCGCGCTCGGAGCTGCGCTGGATGGTGGGGCCGTCGGCCATCGGGTCGGAGAACGGCACACCCAGCTCGATCACATCGGCACCGGCGCGCACCAGCGCGTGCATCACCGGTACGGTGGCTTCCAACGATGGGTCGCCGGCGGTGATGAAAGGGATCAGTGCCTTGCGCCCATTGGCGCGCAGCTCGGCGAAGCAGGAATCGATACGACGCATGAAATCACTCGAACAAGGGAGGAAAGCCGGCCGCCATCTAACCTCAGGCGGCAAAGAAATACCGCATCAGCGCAAAGCACAGCGCAAACAGGTAGCCGTAGGAAAATCGATCGATGCGCAGCACCGGGTCGCCGCGGCGCGCGCGCCACGCACCAAGCGCGGCCATCAGGCCACCGGCGACCGGCGGCGCGATCACCAGCGCTGCCAGTCGCGCGCCAAAGGTCGCAGTGAGGTGCTGCGGCAGCAGCCAAAGACTGACACCGCCAAGTAACGCACCCAGGATTGCGTAGCCGACTGCCGCCAGCCCTGGCGAGGGCCTGCGCTCGAACGACTCGGCGACAGAGTGCAGGCCAAGTTCGATCAGCAGCTCGGCCAAGGCCTGCAACAGCGCCTCGGCCACCAGCTGGAGCATTCCTTCGAGCATCGCCGCGTCCCTGCATCCGGAGAGAGAAGTCGCCGCCGCCACTCCTAAAGAGCGATCCCCTCGCGCGCCGCGATGGTGTGCACATCCTTATCGCCACGCCCCGACAGATTGCACAGCACCAACGCATCCCTGGGCAGCTCGCGCGCAAGCTTGATCGACTGCGCCACCGCATGGCTGGACTCGAGCGCGGCAAGAATGCCTTCGGTATGCGCCAGCAGATGGAAGGCGGCCATCGCCTCGTCGTCGGTGATGCCCTGATACACCGCGCGACCGCTGTCGGACAGAAACGAATGCTCCGGGCCCACACCGGGGTAATCCAGGCCAGCGGAGATCGAATGGGTCTCGGTGATCTGGCCGTCGTCGTCGCAGATCACATAGGTGCGATTGCCGTGCAGCACGCCCGGGCGCCCGGCGGCGATGGAGGCGGCATGGCGGCCGGTGGCGATGCCATCGCCGGCCGCTTCGGCACCATAGATCTTGACGCCCGGATCATTGAGGAAGGCATGGAACAGACCGATCGCGTTGCTGCCGCCGCCCACGCAGGCACTGATCGCATCCGGCAGCCGGCCATGGTCCTGCAGCATCTGTTCGCGCGCCTCGCGGCCGACAATGGCATTGAAGTCGCGCACCATGCGCGGGTATGGGTCCGGGCCGGCCACGGTGCCGATGATGTAGAAGGTGTCGCGCACGTTGGTCACCCAGTCGCGCATGGCTTCGTTGAGCGCGTCCTTGAGCGTGGCCGAGCCGGAAGTCACCGGGATCACCGTGGCGCCGAGCAACTTCATGCGGTAGACATTGATCTTCTGCCGCTCGATATCGGTGGCCCCCATGTAGACCACGCATTCCAGGCCCAGGCGTGCCGCCACGGTGGCACTGGCGACGCCGTGCTGGCCGGCGCCGGTCTCGGCGATGATGCGGGTCTTGCCCATGCGGCTGGCCAGCAGGGCCTGGCCGATGGTGTTGTTGATCTTGTGCGCGCCGGTGTGGTTGAGGTCTTCGCGCTTGAGCAGGATCTGCGCCCCACCCACTTCACGGCTGAGCCGTTCGGCGTGGTAGATCGGGCTGGGCCGGCCGACGTAATGCTTGAGGTCCTTGTCGTATTCGGCGATGAAACTCGGATCCTGCCGCGCCTGATCGTAGGCGGCGGACAGTTCCTGCAGCGGGCCGATCAAGGTTTCGGCGACGAAACGGCCACCGAACTTGCCGAAGTGGCCGGCAGCATCCGGATAGGCGTAAAAGTCACTGATGGGCTGGGCCGACATGGAAATCCTCTGCAGCAATGCGTCATACGAGAGGCGTCACTTTAGCGCAGCCGCGGCATGCGATAAATCGATAAGATTGCTGCAACCTGTGACCTGGAATCACATATGAGTGGCTCATTTCCCCCGCTGGCGGCGCTGCGCGCGTTCGAAGCTGCCGCGCGCTTGCAGAGCGTCAGCCGTGCTGCCCAGGAACTGCACGTCACCCATGGCGCCGTCAGCCGGCATGTGCGTTCGCTGGAACAGGCATTGGGCACCGCGCTGTTTGCACGCCAGGGCCGCGGCCTGATGCTGACCGCGGCAGGGGTTCGGCTTCGCGATGCCACCGGCGAAGGCTTTGGCGTGATTGGTCAGGCCTGGGCGGGACTACAACGCCCGGCCGCCGAGGCGCCGCTGGTGCTGGGATGTTCGGGCAGCTTGCTGGCGCGCTGGGTGATTCCGCGCCTGGGACTGCTGCAGCAAGAGCTGCCGGACGTGCGCCTGCATCTGTCGGCCAGCGAACAGCCCCCTGGACCGGACCTGGACGGTCTGGATGCCGCCCTGCTGCTGGACACACCACCCTGGCCGAGCGAATGGCAGGTGCACGCGCTGGGCGTGGAGTGGATTGGGCCGGTGCTGAATCCGCAGCTCGCATCAATCTTGCAGATCGAGGGAAGCGACCCGGCCGTGCTCGGCGATCACGCGCTGCTGCACACCCGCTCGCGCCCGCAGGCCTGGCCGGAATGGGCACAGGCGCACGGGCTGGCTCCTGAGGCGCTGCGCTTCGGCACCGAATTCGAGCACCTGGTGTATCTGCTGGAAGCCGCTGCCGCTGGCCTGGGGATCGCGATTGCGCCGCAGCCGTTGGTCGCCGCGGACCTGGCAGCCGGGCGCCTGCTGGCGCCGTGGGGATTCAACGCCACGCATGGCCGCTGGGTGTTGTGCGCTGCCAAGCGCAACCCCGATCCACGTATCGAACGGCTGGCAGGTTGGCTAGGAAAAGCGCTGGCGGAAGATCAGCACAAGTTTCCGGCCATGGATGCAACGAAAGCCTGAGCGGCTATCGCGGATGTTCGGTGCAATACTGCATCGCCCGCCCACGCCTCGCGACGAGCGTGTGTACCGTCAGGTGCTATACCTGCCGAGCGGAAGGCCACGCATCGGCACAACTAGCCAGAAGACACAAAAACGTCATTTGCGGCTCGGCCTGAGGGAACGCCATCTAGGGCGCGAACGCTCGTTAAATCGCCTCAAATGGCGAAACCGCGGCTGTGTCCAGCGAGATAGACGCAAGGTGCGGGAAGGTCTCTAGATCGGCATTCGGCATTCGGCTTTCGGAAAGCACGCTAACGCACACGCGCACTGCTAGCTATCCAAACGACCAAGCCGCGTTACGCGCCTGCTGTTACGACTCCCGAATCCCGAATCCCACCTTCACGACATCTCGTGACAATCCGCCCGCCGTACTTCCTCAACGAACTTGCGCATCTTGTGGCCGTCCTTGATGCCAGGCGCCAACTCCACCCCACTGGAAACATCCACGCCCCAGGGCAACGTGGCCACGATGGCGTCGAACACGTTGTCGGCGTTGATGCCACCGGCCAACAGGAACGGACGATGCAAGCCGGTGGGCAAGCGCGACCAGTCGAAGGTCTTGCCGGTGCCGCCGCCAGCGCCGGGCGCATGGCTGTCGAACAGAAAACCAGCGGTATTGGGATAGGACAATTGCAGCGTGCGCGCGTTGGCGTCTTCGCCATTCACGCCGCCGCTGCCCATCGGCACCGCCTTGAGATACGGCAGGTTGAAGCTACGGCAGAACGCGTCGTCTTCCTCGCCATGGAATTGCAACAGGGTCGGGCGCACGGTGCGCACCACTTCGCGCACTTCTTCTTTCGAATTGTTGCGAAACAATGCCACCACATCGACCATCGGCGCAGTGGCCTGGCGCATCGCGCGCGCCTCGGCCGGCGCCACGCGCCGGGGGCTGCCATGCGCAAAGATGAAACCTACCGCGTCCACACCCAGTTCGCCGGCCAGGCGGATATCGCCGGCGCGGGTCATGCCACAAAACTTGATACGGGTGCGGTACAGCGATCGATTCATTGGGTCACCTCAGCAGGCAGATGCCACTCTGCAGGATACAGAGGTCCGATAAATACCAGACCTTGTGGCGGCGCTGTCGGGCCGGCCACAGTGCGGTCGCGTCCGGCGAGCAACGTCGCGATCCAGTCGGCCGGCTGTTCGCCGGTACCGACCAAAATCAGCGAACCCACAATATTCCGCACCATGTGATGAAGGAATGCATTGGCCTGGACCTGCACCTCCACCACCTCGCCGAAACGCTGCACATGGATGGCCTGCAGGTGACGGCGCGCGTGCAAGGCCTGACATTGCACGCTGCGGAACGCGCTGAAATCGTTCTCGCCCAACAAGGCCTGCGCTGCGCCATGCATGGCATCGGCATCGAGCGGGCGACGCTCCCAGCTCAGGGTCTGCCGATACAGTGCCGGGCGAATCTGCCGATTGAGCAGGCGATAGCGGTAACGACGCGCGCGCGCGGAAAAGCGCGCGTGGAAGTCATCGGCGGCCGGTACGCACCAGCGCACGGCGATCGACGGCGGCAGGCGCGCAGTGGTGCCCAGCATCCAGCCACGCGGCTCGCGGCGTGCGTCGCTGTCGAAATGCACCACCTGGCATTCGCCATGCACGCCGGCGTCGGTGCGCCCGGCGCAGACCACCTGCACCGGCGCATCGGCGACCGACGACAAGGCCGCCTGCAGGCTGGCCTGCACGCTCGGCCCGCCATGCTCGCCCAACTGCTGCCAGCCCTGAAATTCGCTGCCGTCGTATTCCACGCCCAGCGCGTAACGCATCGGTACCTGCCCTATGAGTGAATCGATGAAATCTGCGTGGCGGTCATGCTGCCGCCATCGCCGGCGATGGCCAGCACAGCCCCGCCGCTGCAAAGAAGGTGAAGTGTACGAGCCGCATTGCCTGGTGGGTGCCGAGCCGCTGCGACGCGCGTGCGGCCTGCACGCAAGCGCGTGGTCAGTCGCCGGACGCGACGCTGCGCTCGGACCACACGGCCAACGTGGTGCCGCCGGGCTCGCGAAAATGAAACCGGCTGCCGCCGGGAAAGCCGAACACCGGCTTGACGATCTCCCCACCTGCAGCACGCACGCGCTCGATCACCGGGGCCAACGCGTCGGCATACAGCACAACCAATGGTCCACCCTCGTCCGGCGCTGGCGCGGCTGCACGGTAGAAGCCGCCGTCCAGGCGGCCATCGTTGAAGGCCAGGTAGTCCGGGCCGTAGGCCTGGAATTGCCAACCGAACACCGCTTCGAAGAACGCACGGCTGGCGTCCGGATCGGTGGAGGCGAACTCCACATAGTCGATCCGGCGCTCGCGTGCATCACTTTCCTGCGCGGGGAGGCGATCGATCGCCGGGCTCATGCCAGGCGTTCCAGCAGTTCGGCGGCTTCGGCGCGGGTGGCGTCGTCGCCGGTGGCGGCAACCTCCACCAGCAGGCCGCGCGCGGTGTCCTTGTCGCCCAGGTCCAGGTAGGCCACCGCCAGTTCCAGGCGATCGCGCCCGGCCGAGGCGACGTCCCGGCTGGCCGACGGGCTGGGCGCGGCACCCGGTGTCGCAGGCGAACCCTCGAAATCCAGGCTGTCTTGCGTGGCCACCGCGACTGGCGACGCCGCAGGCGGGACATCGCGGATCGTAGGCGCGACGTCGGCGTGGCTCGTCTCCACGGCTTCGGACGCCGGGTGCGGCGAAGCCTGCGCCTCGTCGACGGGCATGGTGTGCGGCGCCTGCGTTGCCGCCACCGGCGGCGTGGCACGCAGCGCACGCCAATCGTCGCTGTTGACCGCCGTGGACGCAGCAGCCGGTTCGGACGGCAGCGGCTCGCGACGCAGCACGTCCGATAACGGTTGGTGCGCGTCCTGGGCGCGCTCTTCGTCGCGCAGATCGGTCTGCTCGAATTCTGTCTCGTGCACCACATCGCGCTCGCTGGGCTCGGTGGTTTGCGTCGCCTCTTGCGGTTCGGCGGCCTGCACCGGCGCGCCAGGCAGGACGAAGTCGAACGGCCGACGCGGCAACGGCGGCAGCGGTGAGGGCTTGCGACGGCGCGCGGCCAGCCACGCCACCACGGCAGCGACGATCAACACCAGCCCGCCGATCAACCACAGCGGAAAACCGCCACCCTGTTGTGCGGTCGCAGGGGTTTCAGACAGGCGCTTCTGTGCGGCCGCCAGATCGCTGTCCTTCATGGCGATCAGCGCTTGCTGTTGCTGCCTGAGCTTTTCCAGATCCGCCACGCGGCTCTGCAGGTCCTGCAACTCCGCATCGCGGGTGGCAATGTCTTCCTTGGCCTGCTGCAACTGTTGATTGGCCGCCATCTCGCCCTCGCCTTCGGCACTGGTGCCGGACGTAATGCCGGCCTTGTTGGTCTGACTCGCCACTGCGGGGGCGATTTCGAGCCGCGCGCCGTTGCCGGCCGCTGCGCCAGGCGTAGCGGCCGGCGGCGTTGCGGCAGCGGCAGTGCCGGCTTCGGCAGGCTGCGGCACCGCCGATCGCGCCTGCCGCCACTGAGCGGCCTGCTCGCGCACCATGACCGCCGCTTCGGCCGCACCGACCTGGGCAAGCGCGTCTTCCTGCGGTGTGCGCAGCACCGCGCCCTGCTTCAGGCGGTTGATGTTGCCGTTGATGAAGGCGTCCGGGTTGGTGCGCAGCAACGCCAGCATGGTCTGGTCCAGCGAATGCCCGCTGGAACGCGCCACCCCCGCGGCGATCTCCGACAAGGTCTGGCCCGCGCGCACGGCCGGCAACGCATCGCCGGCCTGCGCGGCAGACGCAGCAGATGTACTGGCAGTTGCACGCGCGGCCGGTTCGGTCCTGGCATTGTCTTGCGCGGCGCGGTCGGCGACCGGCGCCGGCTCGCGTGCAATCGCATTGCTGGAACCGGCACGCGGCGCTTCGATGGCCGGCTCGGCGATCGCAGCCGCGGTGTTGGGCGCATCGACCAGGGCCGAATATTCGCGCACCAGCCGGCCCTGGCCCCACTCCACTTCGATCAGGAAGTTGATCGCCGGCTGGTCCACCGCCTGGCTGCTGGTCACGCGGATCACCGCACGCCCGCGCGCGTCCTGCGCGAACTGGAACTGCAGATTGCTGACCAGCCCTTGCGGACGCTCCAGGCCGACCCGCGCGAAGGTGGTGGCCGATGCCAGTGCCACGCGCGCGTTGTCGAGTTCGCCCGGCTCGTTGGAGATGACCGGAATCTCGGCCACCAGCGGTTGCCCGGGCTTGGACAGCACCCGGATATCGCCCAGTCCCAACGCCATTGCAGCGCCGCTGCAGGCCATCAGCAGCAACGCACCTATCCCTTGTATCGGACGCATCGCGCCCCCGCCCCTATGTTTCATGGGCATCAATATAGCCGCTGGATGAGCGAAAAAGTCGGTGCCGTGATGCAGAGCGCTGTAACGGCGACACTGCCGCAGTGCGGCATGCATGCGTGGCCAATGCATACCGGCAAGCGCTGATGGGCGATGACACTGCGCGAGGCATCAAGCGCGCAACGGCTTGTCGGCAGCTTGCGTGGTGCAACATCACGAGGCGCGTGATGCCACCTGTGGCGCCAATGGCGCGTCACCAGAGCCGGCAACGGAGTGCGCGAGCGGCGGGCGGCATGACTGCGCGACGCAAGCTGCAAGGTCCCTCGACGCGCAGGGCGTGCGATGTGAGGCGACACGCGCACGTGCGTCTGTCTGCAGGCGCGCGATGGGCAGCGCGCCTGCAGATTGAACTTTGGTTGAGAATCGAGCCGACTTCCACGCGCCGAACTGCACCCAGCCGGAGCGCTGGCGCGCGGTGAGCCTCTCCGGAAAGCATCGTCGCGCGCCGGCACGCGCCAGCACGTGCACGGCGGTCCAGAGCGCCGACCACACGTCGCGACCAGTCGTCCTGCGGGTACGGACGGCGCGCTCGGCACCGCAGTGGCCGGGTGATGCCTGCACCGGCCACGCCCGCATAGCGGCTGCGCGGTCGCTTTTATCGCGACCTTCAGCCTTCCTGTGCGACCAGTTCGGCCAACTGCACGGCGTTGAGCGCGGCGCCCTTGCGGATGTTGTCGGAGACGATCCACAGGTTCAGGCCACGCGGGTGCGAGAAGTCTTCGCGGATGCGACCGACGAACACCGCATCCTTGCCGGAGGCGTGCGTGACCGGCGTCGGGTAGCCGCCGGGAGCGCGCTCGTCCACCACTTCCACGCCCGGCGATGCCGCCAGCAGCGCGCGCGCCGCTTCCACGGTGATCTTGTCGCGGGTTTCGATCGCCACCGCTTCGGAATGGCCATAGAACACCGGAACGCGCACCGCGGTGGGGTTCACCTGGATGCTGTCGTCGCCGAGGATCTTGCGGGTTTCCCAGACCAGCTTCATCTCTTCCTTGGTGTAGCCGTTGTCCTGGAAGTCGTCGATGTGCGGAATCAGGTTGAAGGCGATCTGCACCGGGAACCGCTGCGGGTCGATGTCCTGGAAGCTCAGCAGCTCGCTGGTCTGCTTGCCCAGTTCTTCCATCGCCGAGCGCCCGCCGCCGGAGACCGACTGGTAGGTCGCCACATTGATGCGCTCGATGCCGTAGGTGCGGTGGATGGGGCCCAGGGCCACCAGCATCTGCATGGTCGAGCAATTGGGGTTGGCGACGATGCCGCGCGGGCGCTGCTTGAGCGCTTCCGGATTGACCTCGGAAACCACCAGCGGCACGTCGTCGTCGTATCGGAACGCCGACGAATTATCGATCACCACCGCACCGGCCGCGGCGAACTTGGGGCCGTATTCCTTGGACACGCTGCCGCCCGCGGAGAACAGCGCGATGTCCACGCCGGCGGGGTCGAACTCGGCCAGATCCTGCACATCGACCTTGCCGCCATTGAACTCCACCTGCCCGCCGGCCGAGCGCGACGACGCCAGCGCGTACAGGGTGGCGACCGGGAAGTTGCGCTCGGCCAGGATGCTCAGCATGGTCTCGCCGACAGCGCCGGTGGCGCCCACGACCGCGACGTTGAAACGACGGTTTTCGTTGCTCATGAGTTTGTCTTTATCGAAAGGGGAAATGAGGAAGCACTGCGCGCTGGGTTCGGGGAACCTCCAATGCTGGCCGCGGAGGTTCCCTATCGTTTGGTCGAGATGGTGCCGGTGACGCCGGCTTTTTTCGCATCCGCGCCGGTGCCGCCACGTTTGGCAGCGGCAACCGCGGCGGCGTTGAGCGCGCTCGGCGGATGGCCGGCATGAGGGCCTTTGCCCAGCGCAGCGATCAGGTTGTCCACCGCCAGTTGCACCATCGCGCGGCGCGTGGCCAGGCTGGCGCTGCCGATATGCGGGGTGAGCACCACGTTATTGAGCGCCAGCAGTTCCGGCCGCACGCGCGGCTCGCCTTCGTAGACATCCAGGCCGGCGCCAGCCAAACGCCCGTGGGCCAGCGCATCGGCCAGCGCCAGCTCATCGACGATGCCGCCGCGGGCGATGTTCACCAGTGTGGCGGTGGCGCGCATCTTGTCCAGCGCCGCCGCGTCGATGAGGTGGTGCGAGTCCTTGGTGTATGGCAACACCAGCACCAGGTGATCGGACTGCGCCAGCAGGGTGGCGAAATCCACGTACTGTGCGCCCAGCGCCTGTTCGGTGGCGGCCGGCAACTGGCTGCGGTTGTGATAGAGCACGCGCATGCCGAAGCCGTGCGCGCCGCGCCGTGCGATGCCCTGCCCGATCCGGCCCATGCCCAGGATGCCGAGCGTGCTGCCATGGATATCGGCACCGAGCATGGTCTTGAACGACCATTGCCCCCACTGCCCGTCGCGCAGCCAGCGCTCGGATTCGGTGATGCGGCGCGCGGTGGCCATCAGCAACGCAAAGCCGAGATCGGCCGTGGTTTCGGTGAGCACGTCGGGCGTGTTGCTGGCCAGGATGCCGGACGCGCTCAGCGCATCCAGATCCAGATTGTTGTAACCCACGCCGACATTGGCGATGGCGCGCAGCAGCGGCGCCGCTGCGATTTCGGTTGCGCCGATGCGCTCGTTGAGGGTGACCAGGGCGCCGTCCAGCGGTGCCAGTTGCGCAGCCAGCTCGGCCGGCGAATATGCGCTGACGCGCTGCGTGGTGGTCAGCTCGAAATGCTCGCCCAGCTGCGCGACGACATCGTCGAACAGCGGCTGGCTGACCCACACCCTGGCGCGACGGCCGTCAGACATCGACCTGACCGGGAATGCGCGGCGACACCTCACCTACATCGCCGCATTGCGCACGGTGGCGCAGCGCCTGGTCCATCAGCACCAACGCCATCATCGCCTCGGCGATCGGGGTGGCGCGGATGCCCACGCACGGGTCGTGCCGGCCGGTGGTGATGACCTCGACCACGCTGCCGTCGGCATCCACCGTGGCGCCAGGCAAGCGCAGGCTGGAGGTGGGCTTGAGCACCATCGAGGCGGTGACCGCCTGGCCGGTGGAGATCCCGCCCAGGATGCCGCCGGCATGGTTGCTGAGAAAGCCTTCCGGGGTGATCAGGTCGCGGTGTTCGGTGCCCTTCTGCGCGGCGCTGGCGAAGCCGTCGCCGATCTCCACGCCCTTGACCGCATTGATGCTCATCAAGGCCGCCGCGAGCTCGGCATCGAGCTTGCCGTAGATCGGCTCGCCCCAGCCTGCGGGCACGCCGCCGGCCACCACGTCCACGCGCGCACCGACCGAATCGCCGGATTTGCGCAGCGCATCCATGTAGGTTTCCAGCTCCGGCACCTGCGCGGCATGCGGCCAGAAGAACGGGTTGTCCTCCACCGCATCCCAGTCGAAACCGGTCGGGCGGATCTCGCCCAGCTGCGACAGGAACCCGCGCACCAGCACGCCATACCGTTGCTTGAGCCACTTCTTGGCGATCACGCCCGCGGCGACGCGCATGGTGGTTTCGCGCGCCGACGAGCGCCCGCCGCCGCGCGGATCGCGAATGCCGTACTTCTGCCAGTAGGTGTAATCCGCATGGCCGGGACGGAACTGCTGGGCGATGTTGCTGTAATCCTTGCTGCGCTGATCGGTATTGCGGATCAGCAAGCCGATCGGCGTGCCGGTGGTGCGGCCTTCGTACACGCCGGACAGGATCTCGATCTCATCGGCCTCGCGGCGCGCCGAGGTGTGCCGGCTCTTGCCGCTGGCACGGCGCTGCAGATCGTGGGTGAACTCTTCCGGCGCAATCTCCAGGCCGGGAGGGCAGCCGTCGACGACGCAGCCGATCGCCGGCCCGTGCGATTCGCCGAAGGTGGTGACAGTGAACAGCTTGCCGAACGAATTGGCACTCATGCGCGCAGGCTCATCGCTGCGCGGCCAGCTCGGCGATGCGGGCGCCGTGGGCGATCAATTCGCGGCATTCCACCGCGAAGATGCCCATCTGCCCGACCTTGAACTCGACCCAGGCCAGATCCACTTCCGGCAACAGCCTGACCAGGTGCTGCTCGGATTCGCCCACTTCGCAGATCAGCAAGCCGTCTTCGCTCAGGTGCTGCGGCGCATCGCGCAGGATCTTCAGCACCAGGTCCAGGCCATCGTCGCCGGCGCGCAGGCCGAGTTCGGGCTCGTAGGAATACTCCTGCGGCAGCGCGTCGGTTTCCTCGTTGGTGACGTACGGCGGGTTGGTGACGATCAGGTCGTACTGGCGACCGCCCAGGCCGCTGAACAGGTCCGACTTGAGCAAGGTGACGTTGTCGGCATGCAGGCGCGCCTTGTTTTCAGCAGCCAGCGCCAGGGCATCGTCGCTGATGTCCACGCCGTCCACATCCCACTGCGGGTTGTAGTGGCCCATCGCAATGGCAATACAGCCCGAACCGGTGCACAGGTCGAGCGCGCGGGTCACTTCACGGCCGCCCAGCCAGGGCTCGAAGCCGGCCTCGATCAGTTCGGCGATCGGCGACCGCGGCACCAGCGCACGCGCATCGCTCTTGAAACTCAGGCCGGCAAACCAGGCCTCGCCGGTGAGATACGCGGCCGGCACACGTTCGTTGATGCGGCGCTCGAACAGACCGAGCACCTGCTCTTTTTCCGAGCGCAGCAGACGCGCCTGGCCATAGGCCGGACCCAGATCGTGCGGCAGATGCAGGCCGTGCAGGACCAGTTGGGTGGCTTCGTCCAACGCATTGTCGTAGCTGTGACCGAAGGTCAGACCGGCTGCGTTGAAACGGCTGGTGCCGTAGCGGATCAGGTCGATGATGGTGTGCAGTTCGTCGGCCGCGGCGGCAGTCATGGCAACAACTAAAGAGGAATCGGCCCCCGATTATAGAGGTCGGATCGGTATCATGAGCGTCCGTTGCACTGGAAACCGCCATGTTCAATCGCAATACCGGCATCGTGCTGCTGGTGGCCCTGGCCGCTGGCCTGGGGATGTTGCTGGGCCAGAAGTTCCTTGGTGGTGCGCCCAGTTCGCCATGGCCACCCACCAAGACCATCACCTTTTATCCGCAGCCGCGCCCGCTGCCGCAATTCAGCCTGCGCCAGTCCGACGGCACCCAACTGGTTCCCGGCGAGCTCAAGGGGCACTGGACGCTGGTGTTTCTGGGCTTCACGTTCTGCCCCGATGTCTGCCCCACCACCTTGACCGATCTGGCGGTGGCGCAACAGCAATGGGAAGCCATTCCCGATGGCTTGCGCCCGCGTGTGCTGTTCGTGTCGGTGGACCCGCAGCGCGATCCGCCTGCGCGCCTGGGCGAGTACGCGCATGCCTTCCACAAGGACACCCTGGCCGCCACTGCCGACGTGCCGGCGCTGGAGCGCTTCGCCACCGCGCTGGGCTTCGTGTTCCAGAAAGTCCCGGGCAAGGGCTATGCGCAGAATCCCAACGACTACAGCATGGACCACTCCGCCGGCATCGCCGTGCTCGATCCGCAAGGCCGTCTGGCCGGCCTGATCCGTCCCCCGCTTGATCCGAAGGCGATTGCCGCCGACCTCCAACAGCTGACCAAGGTAACCACTCCGTGAGTCTTGTCACTTCCCTGACCTACGTGCTGCCGCACCGGTTGCTGTCCTCGCTGGCGCGCGCGTTGGCCTATTCACAGACACCGTCCACCAAGCAGTGGTTGATCGACACGGTGACGCGCAAGTTCGGTGTGGACCTGAGCGAAGCACAGGAGCCGGATCCGCGCGCCTACCCCACCTTCAACGCGTTTTTTACCCGCGCCTTGAAGCCCGGCGCGCGCGTGCCGGATGCCGACCCGGCAGCGTTGCTGATGCCCGCCGATGGCCGCATCAGCCAGCTCGGCCCGATCGAGAACGGCCGCATTTTCCAGGCCAAGGGGCAGTCGTTCACTGCTGCAGAATTGCTCGGCGACGAAGCCGCGGCAGCGCCGTTCAACAACGGCCTGTTCGCCACCGTGTATCTGTCGCCCAAGGACTACCACCGCGTGCATATGCCGTGGACCGGCACCTTGCGCGAAACCGTGCATGTGCCCGGCCGGCTGTTCAGTGTGGGCCCGGATGCAGTGCGCAAGGTGCCGCGCCTGTTCGCGCGCAACGAGCGGCTGGTGTGTCACTTCGACACCGAGTTCGGCCCGATGGCTTCGGTGATGGTTGGCGCGTTATTGGTCTCGGGCGTGGAGACGGTCTGGAGCGGCGTGGAGATTCCGCGCTATGGCGACCGCATCACGCGCAAGGACTATCGCGGCAAGGGCATCGTGCTGGAGAAGTTCGCGGAGATGGCGCGCTTCAACTACGGCTCGACCGTGATTGTATTGCTGCCGCCGGGTGTGGCCACGCTCGATGGCGGACTTGCGGCAGAAACATCGGTTCGTCTTGGTCAGGCACTCGCCCGTCGTCAGTGAATTGCAACGCGCCCTCGTAGGAGCGGACCTGGCCGCGACGAGGCGGTTCCGGCGATGCACCGCCCCTACGCGCGCGCGATCTTGCTCAGCCTCAAATTAAGAGCATCCGGCAAACAACATGGCTACTTGGACGGCTTCGTCGCGGCCGGGTCCGCTCCTGCCGCAACCAGGCTTGTTCCGACCTCGCCGCCATCGTAGGAGCGGACCTGGCCGCGACGAGGCACTCCCGACAACGCGTCGCACACCCGCGCGCCGTTTGCCAAACCTTCAATTGAAAACACGCTGCCCGTGCCGGCTAGCAAAACGGCGTTTGCGCGGCCTGACCTGCCCCACGCCAGTGGGTTCAGGCCAATGCGCACCGCCGTCTAAAGGGTGCCGCGATCAGCACGGCACCGCCAGCGCACGGTTCAGCGATCGCAACCGGCCAGTTTGATGCTCTGACCCGGCTTGAGCGCATACGACGGCGCCTTCAAGCCGTTGGCCTTGGCCAGCTCCTTGATCTCGCATTGGTATTTCTGCGCGACGCGACCGAGCGTGTCGCCCCGGGCGACGGTGTAGCTGCGCACCTGCTTGGCCTTGGGCTTGGCCACTGCCGGCTGACCGGTGGCGACGGTGGTCGGGACGCCCGCCATCTGGCTGACATCGCCCACCGCCACGCTGGGCACGTACTCGGGCGCGCTGCTGCTGCGCACGATCGCGCTGTTGAGATCGGCTGTGATCAGGGTGCGCGCCAGATCCGCACGCGGGCCATTGACGCAGTAACGGGTGTAGAGGTTGACGATGCGGTTGGTGGCATTGATGACCGTACCGGCCGGAATCCAGCCATCGGATTCGTAACGCGGGTTGAGATTGCGCAGCGCACGCATGTAGCCGTCGCGTGTGCCCATGCTGCCCAGGCAGATGGTGAGTTCGTAGATGGTGGTCGACTTGGCCAGCTTGAGCGTGGCCGGCTGCGCATCGAGCTTGGGGAAGTCCACCCCGTACTGGCGCGGGTGCAGGAAGATCCACGCCGCCGCGATCACCATCGGCACGTAGTCCTTGGTTTCGGCCGGGAACTGGTTGTAGACGTCCTGATCCCAAAAGCCGCGCCCGCCGCTCTGCGAAAACACGCGCGCGGCACGGCCTTCGCCACCGTTGTAGGCGGCCAATGCCAGCTCGATGCTGCGGTTAAGCCCGGCCATGCGCTCGTTGAGGTAGGCGGCGCTGGCTTCGGCGGCGCTGCGTGCATCGAAGCGCGTATCGAAGCCGGTGCCGTCCGGGCCCAGCCCGAAGCGACGTCCGGTGGCGGGCATGAACTGCATCAACCCGGCTGCACCAGCGCGCGAGCTGGCATGCACCTTGCCGTTGGATTCCTTGGCCATGATGCCGAACAGCAACGCTTCGGGAAGGCCGCGCTTCTGCCATTCCGGCCACATCACGCCGCGCAGGTTGCTGTAGTTCTCGTAGCTGGTCAGCAGCGCCGGGCGCATATCGGTGAGCCAACGCCGGATACCGGCCTGCACGGCAGGGTTGTACTGCACCATCTTGTCGAAGTCGTGGCGCTGGTCGTTGAGCAGCGTGGCGGCACGCGCGGCCTCGGGCACGCCGTTCGACGCCGGGCCGAGATGGTCCGGGTCGGCTTGCAGCAGGGTGTCGTCGTCCTCCGGATCTTCGGCGGCCGGCGCCTCGGCATCGGCGCGCGCCTTGAGCAGTCGCTTGTAGGTGGCCAACTGATTGGACACCAGGCAACCACGCTGCTTGATGCAGGCGTCGATGATGTCTTCCATGTCCTCCAGCGCGGCATCGCCTTCGGCAGTGCCCTTGGGGTCGGAGTTGTTCACCAGCACCAGCGCATCGCGATAGCGCTTTTCGGCGGCGGCCATGCGCGCATCGAGCGCGGCGGCCTTTTCCGTGTCGCGTTTGGAGACGGCGTGGGCGGCGGGGACGACAGACATCAGCGCCACCACGGCCAGGACAGGCCATGGGCGCAAACCAAAATGAGCGAGCGGCATCGTAGGCAGTACAGCGGAAAGGCAGGCAGGGTAGCTGCCGGGGCAACATCGGGGCAAGGCAGCGGGGCCGCCGGGGTCAGTGGGCCGTTAGCTTGGTGGGCGCGATCGATGCAGGCGACACCTGCAAACCGGCTCACCGCCGCGATGATTTGAGTGAGCCGGCGGCGCAGCGTGGCGTGTGCGTGGTCGCCCGTTCGACCCAGCCTGCCTGCCAGAATCCGCCGAGTTGACGGATGGCATTGCCCGCCGGGATTGCCCGCTAGAATCGACCCTTTCCCACCGGATCAGCGCAATGGCCTCGTTCCTGCTCGGCAAAGGCGTCACCGACGACATCCCGGTTGTGCTGGAGGCCCGCTTCGGCAATCGCCACGGACTGGTGGCCGGCGCCACCGGCACCGGCAAGACCGTGACCTTGATGACCCTGGCCGAAGGCTTCTCGCGGCTGGGCGTTCCGGTGTTCCTGGCGGACGTGAAAGGCGATGTCGCCGGCCTGGCCGTGGCCGGCGACGGGGCACCCGGCGTGCTGCAGCGCGCCAACGATACGGGCATGACCGACTACGCCCCGGCGGCTAACCCGGTGGTGTTCTGGGACCTGTATGGCCAGCTCGGGCATCCGGTACGTACCACCGTCAGCGAGATGGGCCCCACTCTGCTCGCCAGGATTCTGGAGCTCAACGACACCCAGTCCGGCGTACTCGATATCGTGTTCAAGCTGGCCGACGACCGCGGCTTGCTGCTGCTGGACCTGGACGACCTGCGTGCGCTGCTCGCGCTGGTGGTCGAAGAGCGCAAGGAGCTCTCCACCAGTTACGGGCTGGTGTCCAGCCAATCGGTGGCCGCCATCCAGCGCGCCTTGCTGCGCCTGTCGCAGGACGGCGGCGAACAGTTCTTCGGTGAACCCGCGCTGGAGCTGGCCGAACTGATGCGCGTCGCACCGGATGGCCGTGGCGTGATCGGCATCCTGGCTGCCAACCAATTGGTGCTCAAGCCGAAGCTGTATTCCACCTTCCTGCTGTGGCTGCTGTCGGAACTGTTCGAGCGCTTGCCCGAAGTGGGCGACCTGGAACAACCCAAACTGGTGTTCGTCTTCGACGAGGCGCACCTGCTGTTCGACGATGCGCCGGCGACGCTGGTGCAGCGCATCGAACAGGTGGTGCGCCTGATCCGTTCCAAGGGCGTGGGCGTGTATTTCTGCTCGCAGTTTCCCGATGACATTCCCGACAATATCCTCGGCCAGCTCGGCAATCGCGTGCAGCACGCCTTGCGCGCCTACACGCCGCGCGACCAGAAGGCGGTGAAGACCGCCGCGCAGACCTTCGTCGGCAATCCCAAGCTCGACGTCGCCACCGCCATCTCCAGCCTGGGTACCGGCGAGGCGCTGGTGTCGCCGCTGCAGGGCAAGGGCGTACCGGCGCCGGTGCAGCAGACATTGATCGCCCCGCCGCGTTGCCGCATGGGCGCCATCAGCGAGACCGAACGCGCGCAGGTGCGCGCCACCAGCCCGGTCGGCACCCGCTACGACACCGCGATCAATCGTGAATCGGCTGCCGAATTGCTGGCGCGCCGCGTCGAACAGGTGGCCGAACACAACGCAGCCCCACCCGCCCGCACTCGCGCAGACGACGACGCGCACGACAGCGGCTTCGGTCAGGCGGTCAAGGACGCGGTCTTCGGCACCAGCCGCCGCCAGGGCATGCTCGAAGCGATGGCCAAGCAGACCTCGCGCACGGTGGGCAACAAGATCGGGCAGCAGATCGTGCGCGGCATCTTCGGCAGCATTTTTGGTGGGAAGCGTTGATCGGCTTGATCATCGCCGCCGACACGGCTCGATGACGCCGTCGCCCTGAAGGGCTACCGGGTGCTGGCGTGGACGGACTCCAACACACCATGCAACTTGGCGTACTGCAACAGCATGATGGTCTTGGCATCGGCGATCTCACCTGAATCGATCATCGCCAATGCTGCATCCAGGGACAGCTCCAGCACTTCGATCTCTTCGCCGTCTTCTTCAAGTCCACCGCCCTCGCTGACCTTGTCGTCGTCGACGTATTCGCCGACGAAGAAGTGCAGGCGTTCGGTGACCGAGCCAGGGCTCATGAAGGCCTCGAACACCTTGCGCACGTTGTCGATCCGGTAGCCGGTTTCCTCTTCGGTTTCCTTGCGGATGCAGGTCAGCGCATCGTCCTGGTCGAGCAGGCCTGCGCAAGCTTCGATCAACATGCCATCCGGGTTGCCATTGAGCAGCGTCGGCAGGCGGAACTGGCGGGTGAGCATCACCGTCTGCCTGGCGCGGCTATACAGCAAAATGGTGGCGCCATTGCCACGGTCGTAGGCCTCGCGCGACAAGGACTGCCAGCGGCCGTCCTTGCGCTGGAAATCGAACGTCACCTTGCGTAGCACATACCAGTTGTCCGAGAGCACATCGATGCTGCGAATGCGGACCTGCGGGTTGCCGGTGGCAGAGGGAATCAAGCGACACTCCTTGTGATGCGAGCGATGGCGGTGCCATGGTTGCGGCGCGCGCGGTCGCTCGTAGGACCGCGAGCGTGCGGCGGGCCACCATTTTACCCGTCGCTCCGCTGGAACCTGAAACAGTCACGCACGCAACGCATCGACGGTCTGCCGATGCGCTCGCGGTACTGTCGGACACAGCATGCTCCGATGCAATGCCGGCACTGATGCATGGCCTGGCCAGCACTATCCAGACCATACCCGCGACATGTCGCCGGTCGCTGGCGATCCTGGTTCGTCGGCTTGCCTTGCCTCAATTGCATGGGGGCGCACCTCACCGCACAATCCGCTCACATCACACGCCTGGGGAGCGTCATGGAAGACCGTTTTCGCGCACGCACGGTGGCCGCGCAGGCTGCGCCTGCACCGTTCTGGACCCGCATTCCCGCCATCGCCACCTACCCGCTGCGTGGCTCGGCGCTGTATGCGCTGATCGCATTGACGCTGTGCGGCGCATTGCTGGTGCTGCCGGGCATCCTGAAACTGGTGATTGCCGGTGTGCTGGGCATGGCGACCTACACCTATGCCTTCGACATTCTGCGCCACACCGCCGATGGCCAGACCGATGCGCCACGCCTGGGCTATAACAGCTTCGACAGCGCGGTACTGCGCCTGATCCTGCTGGCCATCGCGCTGGGCATCGTGATCGGCGCGGGGGCCGTGATCGCCGGCCCGTTCGGGCTGACCATCGCCTATCTGGGCACCATGTTGCTGCTGCCGGGCATGCTGATCTCGTTGGCCATCGACGGCAGCCTGCGCCGGGCGCTCAATCCCGCCGTCTCGATCGACATGGCGCTGCGGATCGGCTGGCCATATCTGGCCGCCTACGGCCTGCTCTACGTGATCCAGGGAGCGGTACGGCAGCGGTCTTTTTCGCTACCAGATACCTACCCCCGCTCGTGCGCGAAGCCACGGTCATGGCGACCTCGATCTGGACGCTATTCGCCAGCTTTCACCTGCTGGGGTATCTGGTGTACCAGTACCACGAGGAGCTCGGCTACGTGCCCAGCAGCGGGGCCGCGCACGAACGCCGCGACCCGGATCAGCGCCTGCTCGACGAAGCGGAACAGTATGTGCGCGACGGGCATTCCGACGAAGCCTTTCAGGCCTTGCGTGGCGCGGTGCGCTCGCGCGCGGTGAGCCTGGCGGTGCACGAGCTCTATCAGCGCCTGCTGCGCCAACACCATCGCAACGACGAGCTACGCGAACACACCCGCCAATACATCAATCGCCTGTTGCAGGAAAAGCAGGAACGGCGCGCGCTCGCGCTGCAGCGCGAAGCGCTGGACATCGACGCCACGTTTACGCCGCTGACGCCCGAGCAGGCCAACCTGCTGGCCGAGCGCGCAAAGATGGCCGGGCAGTTCCAACTGGTCACCGATGGCCTGCTGGCCGCCATCGCTGCATGGCCGCGCGACCCGATGCTGCCCGCCTGGTCGCTGGACGCCGGCTTGCTGCTGGCCGAGCGCTTCGGTCGCGATGATCAAGCGCGCGCGGTATTGCAGGACGCAATGGATCGCTGCGACGACGAAGCACTGCGCGCGAAGCTGGAGGCGGCACTGAAAGCGGTGACGATTCAGCCGGCGTGATCGGCTGAAGTCTCCTTCTGCAGGTTCCAGACAGACAGATCCCGTCAAGCGCAGAACCACGCATGTCAGGCAACTCGACTGGCCTTGCCCTCCCAGCGTCGCGCGAGTCAGAGAGCACGCGTCGAGCAGAAATCGCTCACCCGTTCTCAAGCAAAAAGCGCGCCTTGTTCGCCTGTCCCTGCTCGGGAAACTGATCCAGCACCTGTCGCAACAAGCGCGTACGTTGCGCACCGTCCTGCAGCTCACCGTGACGCAAGGCAAGCACGAACCACTGTTGGGCTAATTCGTCGCGGGGCGTAGTCAGTGCGCTTTCTTTCAACAGGCGCTCGGCATCGGCCAACAGGCCGTTACGCATGCACGCAGCGATCAGCGCCCTGCGCGCCGTCAGACTGCAGGCAGTCTTGGCCTTGCTGAGTTCGGCGGCGACTGCCAGCTGGATGCGTGTCTGTTCGGCGCTGTGGGTGTGCAGGGCCAGCAGCGTCTCGGCATGGCGCAGGCTGTCCTGGCTGCGCCCTGCATGACGTGCCGCGCGATAGCGCGCAAGCGCAACCTCCAGATTGTGCGGCTGCTCGCGCGCCAACTCCGCCAGCAAATGTTCGGCCTCGGCGTTTTCCATCCGGCCCAGATGGCGCTGCGCCCGCTCCCAGCGATCGTCCACCGCAACCGTGTCTCCCTCCTCCATAAATGCCGGCCGGGTTTGCCGCAATACCACAAGCAAGGCGCCCAGCAACGCACCGCTCAGCAGTCCCCCCGCATGCGCTTCGAAGGCGACTGCACCGTCGTCGCTGGATGCCAGGCTGTACAACTCCCAGCCCAGCCACAGCGGCAATAGCAGGATCGCCGGGCCACGCGCGTAATTGAAGACCACGAAAAACCAATAGAAAAAGCGCACCCTGCGACGGCCCCATACCATGCAGAACGCGCCCATCAGGGCGGCGATGGCGCCGGACGCACCCAGACCGCCACCGGGCTCGCCCCAACGCCACCACAAGCTGGCCAGGCTGGCGCCGAATCCGCCGAGCAGATACAGCACCAGGAACCAGCCGCTGCCGATCGCGCCTTCCAGCAAGGTACCCAGGGCAAGCAGAAACAGCATGTTGCCCAGCAAATGATCGAAGCTGCCGTGCAGGAAGGTGGCGGTCAGCATGCGCGCGGGCGACCATTCGGAACTGCGTTGCACATGGCGCAGCGTAAATATCCTGGACAGCCGCGCGTCGTAGTGCGCACGCAATGCGCGCCATTCGCGCAGGCGCGCGTCGTCGTTGAACAGTGTGCCGCTGCGCAGTGCGTGTTCGAAGGCGACATCGTGCATCGTCAGGTGCGCCAGATACGCGACGCGTTGCGGCTCAGGCACGCTGTCCAGCTTTGCCTGGCGCGCCGCGCGCAGCTTGGCGTCGGCGGTCTGCTGCAGGTAACGGGTATGTGCATCGGCCTCCAGCGCGCCCAAGCCGGAGTGTACGTAATAGTGCACGGCGCTCTCGACCAGGCTGTCGTCCTTGCGCTGGTAGCCCAGGTAGACCGCCACATTGATCAGCACCAGCAGCAGCGTCACCCAGGGGATGTTCTGGCGCGACCAGGGTTTGTGCAGCGGCATGATCAGCATGACAACGTCCGTGTCCGAGAATGGCGCAAAGCTTCGCTGTGCGGCGGAAGATGCGCAACCACGTCATGCGCGCTAGCATCGCGGCCCCGCCGTTCGAACCTGCCTGACCCATGAGCCGCTGGCGCCCACCTGCCGAAAAAAGCACTGCGCTGATCACGCCCGAAGGCCACGCCCGCCTCAAAGCCGAGCTGGACGACTTGTGGCGCGTGCGCCGCCCCGAGGTGGTGCGGGCCCTGGCGGCAGCGGCCGCCGAAGGCGACCGCTCGGAAAATGCGGAGTACACCTATCGCAAGAAGCAGCTCGGCGAGATCGATCGGCGTGTGCGCTATCTGAGCAAGCGACTGGAAGCGTTGCGCGTGGTGGATACCGCACCTACCGACGCGAACGCAGTGTTCTTCGGCGCACAGGTGGAACTGGAAGACGCCGACAGTGGCGAGCTGCTGCGCTACCGCATCGTCGGCCCGGACGAAACCGATGCCGGACGCGGCTGGATCAGCATCGACTCCCCCCTGGCGCGCGCCCTGCTGAAAAAGCGCGTGGACGACGAATTCGACGCACATTTGCCGGCCGGCAAGCACACATTCGTCGTGGTATCGGTGGATTACGCCTCGCTGTAGCGGATACCCAAGGCGCGGATCGATCCTGGCGCCGTGCATCAGCAACGACGTGATCGACACCCGGAGAACCGAACACCCATTGCCCAGGACTGCCGCGTGGCACGCGGGTACGCTCCCACGCAGGCCACCCTCATGCGGCGATGTCATGCCCAGGCGATGTCGGTCTTGCAGCGCGGCGTGCCGGGACGGCCGCGCGTAGCAAGCCTGGTCGCGCGCAGGCACGCTCCTACGGGTTGGCGTCCCCATGGGGGCGTGTGCGCCGCCGGCTCGGCGCACTCGGGAGCACCGATGCCATCGGCCAGCCGGCGCCCTGCCGTGGCTAAACGATCTGCAGGTTCAAGGTCCGGCCTGGCTGCACCGCATGGCCAGACGGCAGTGCATCACCAAACAGATCGTGCTCGTCGCTGTCGGTGATTTCCACGTCCACCAGATCGCCCACCTTCAAGCCGAGCTCGCCACCGTTCTGGATGTGCACCAGCCCATCGATTTCCGGCGCATCGGCACGCGAGCGGGCCACCGCGATGTCGTCTTCGATCACATCCACCAGGCACTGCTGCACGCTGCCGATCTTGGACTCCAGACGCAACGCAGAGATCTGCGCCTGCTTGGCCATGAAGCGCGCCAGGCGCTCCTGTTTCACTTCTTCGGGCACCGGGTCCGGTAGCGCGTTGGCGCTGGCGCCATCGACCGGCGAATACGCAAACGCACCAACGCGGTCCAGCTGCGCCTGATCCAGGAAGTCCAGCAAGGATTCGAATTCGGCATCGGTCTCGCCGGGGAAGCCGACAATGAAGGTCGAGCGCACGGTGATCTCCGGGCACATCGCCTTCCAGCGCTGCACGCGCTCCAGGGTTTTTTCCACCGCGCCGGGGCGCTTCATCAACTTGAGAATGCGCGGGCTGGCGTGCTGGAACGGGATGTCCAGATACGGTAGCAACCTGCCTTCGGCCATCGACGGAATCACGTCGTCCACGTGCGGATACGGATACACGTAATGCAGGCGCGTCCACACGCCCAGCTCCGACAGACCCTCGCACAGCGCCTTCATGCGGGTCTGGTACAGGCGGTCGCGCCACGGGCGCTCGGCATATTTCAGGTCCACGCCATAAGCCGAAGTGTCCTGCGACACCACCAGCAATTCCTTGACGCCGCCGCGCACCAGCCGTTCGGCCTCGCGCAGCACCTCATCCACCGGGCGCGAGACCAGATCGCCGCGCATCGAAGGAATGATGCAGAAGCTGCAGCGGTGATTGCAGCCTTCGGAAATCTTGAGATACGCGTAATGGCGCGGGGTCAGCTTGATGCCGTAGTCCGGCACCAGATCCACGAACGGGTCGTGACGCGGCGGCAATGCGGCGTGCACTGCCTCCATGACGCTCTGGTAGTCCTGCGGGCCGGATACCGCCAGCACTTGCGGGTATGCCTCGCGAATCTGCTCCGGGCGCTTGCCCAGGCAGCCGGTGACGATGACCTTGCCGTTGGCGTTCATCGCCTCGCCGATCGCGTCCAGCGATTCGGTCACTGCCGAATCGATGAAGCCGCAGGTGTTGACCACCACCACATCGGCAGCGTCGTAGCTGGGCACGATGTCGTAGCCCTCCACACGCAGCTGGGTGAGGATGCGTTCGGAATCGACGAGCGCCTTCGGGCAGCCGAGGCTGACGAAGCCGACTTTGGGGTTCAGCTGGGACATGGAAGCAGGAGCCTGGGAAACGGAGCGGCCTGGGGCCTGAGCGGGTCAATTATAGCGGTGCGGGGGCGGCGCTCTGAACCGCATGCCGCGCAACGCGGGGCCATCTTAGCGGAACCCTCACCTTCACCCCCGCCGATCCGGTCGATAATGCGCGCCTCCCCGGACTGCAGCAGGAGTTTCCATGGGTCACTGGACCACGCTCGACACCCCCGACGGCCAGGTTGCCGCCTGGCACGCCACGCCCGCTTCCAGCCCGCGCGGCGGCCTGGTGGTGATTCAAGAAATCTTCGGCGTCAACGAACATATCCGCGCAGTGGCCGACGACTACGCCGCACGCGGCTATGAGGTGCTGGCACCGGCCTTCTTCGATCTGGAAGAAAAGGACGTGCAGTTGCCGTACGACCAGCAAAGCCTGCAGCGCGGCCTGGCGCTGGCCAATGCGGTGGGCCTGGAGCGCGCCGTGGAGGTGGTGAAATCCGCTGCCACCCTGCTGACCCGCGCCGGCAAGGTAGGCACGGTGGGCTACTGCTGGGGCGGCTCGGTCGCGCTGCTGTCGGCAATTCGCCTGGGACTGCCGTCGGTGAGCTACTACGGCGGCCGCAACACCCAGCTGCTGGACGCCCCCCCCAAGGCGCCGGTGATGTTCCACTTCGGCGAGCGCGATGCCAGCATTCCGCCCGAAGCGATCCAGGCCCATCGCGAGAAACTCCCGCAGATGGAGACCTTCGTGTATCCGACCGGGCATGCCTTCAACCGCAGCATCGACCCCACCCACTACGACGCCGACAGCGCCGAGCGCGCATTGGAGCGCACCCTGGGCTTCTTCGCGGCGCATCTGGGATGAGCGACACCGCACCGGGCACGCCTGCGGGCGGTTTCCTGCTCGATCCGCGCCTGGCGGCCGACACGGTGTTCGTCGCCGACGGGCCGCTGTCGCAGGTGCGGCTGATGGACGACGCCCGCTTCCCGTGGCTGGTGCTGGTGCCACGGGTGGCCGATGTCAGTGAGTGGATCGATCTGGATGGTGGCCAGCAGCGTTTGTTGATGGCCGAAATCAACCAGCTCTCGCAGTTGCTGCGCGCCGAACCTGCGGTCAGCAAGCTCAATATCGGCGCGCTGGGCAATATCGTGCGGCAGCTACACGTGCATCTGGTCGGCCGTCACCCCGGCGATGCCGCATGGCCCGGGCCTGTCTGGGGCAGCGGGAGTGCGCAGCGCTTTGTGCCCGAGACGTTGCAGCAGCATGTCGCGGCGTGGGCGCAACGGCTACGATAGGCGCCTGTCCTTCAACCAGTCTTCCGCATGAAATCCAATGTCGTCGCCGCGCTGATCCTGATCCTCGTCGGCCTGCTGTTCCTGGCCAACAACCTGGGCTGGACCAATCTCAGTCTTGGTCGCTTGATCGCCACCTGGTGGCCGGCTGCGCTGGTCGCTTGCGGGATCGGCATGCTGTTCGGGCGCGGCAAGTAGGTGAAGCTGGGCCTGGGGAGTTGGGAGTCGGAATTGGTCAGAGCTGGCCATCGGCGCTGCTGACCCTCCAGCCGATGGGCGGATTGACGCTTGCGAGTTGATGTGCGGTGCTGCGCTCGGGTGGCGCAGTTGCACCGAATGAGGCGCCCGACATGACGTTTGTCATCTGCGATTGTTGACTTCCGGCACCTGATCGTGGGGCGCATCGGGCGCAGCATGGCCTCATACCCAACGAGGACATCGCCATGAACTACCGTCTGATCCCCGCCCTGTTCCTGATTGTCATGGGCGCGCTGTTTCTGCTGGACAACCTGGGGCTGGCCCATATGGATGTGGGCAACCTGATTGCGACCTGGTGGCCGGTGTTTCTGATCGCCGCTGGCGTGCGCCACCTGCTGCGCTACCGCCAGAAGGCTGCTGCGACCTGCTGAAGGTCACGGCCGCGCCATTGCACCAGGAGCGGCCAAAGACCCGGCGAGCAGCCGTCAGACGGGCATGGACGAACCGGAGTGCACGCGTGGCACATGCCGATTCCGAGTATCGGTCGCGCCCGCCTGGCGGCGAGCGCAGTCGTTTCGGTCGCTGCTTCAAGTACGCGGCAGGGTTACGCCGGTCTGGCCCTGATACTTGCCGCCGCGGTCCTTGTACGAGGTCTCGCAGACCTCGTCGGACTGGAAGAACAGCATCTGCGCCACGCCTTCGTTGGCATAGATGCGCGCCGGCAGCGGCGTGGTATTGCTGAATTCCAGGGTCACGTGGCCTTCCCACTCCGGCTCCAGCGGGGTCACGTTGACGATGATGCCGCAGCGTGCGTAGGTACTCTTGCCCAGGCACACCACCAGCGTGTCGCGCGGGATGCGGAAATATTCCACGGTGCGCGCCAGTGCGAAGCTGTTCGGCGGAATGATGCAGACATCCGATTCGATATCGACAAAGCTGCCGGGATCGAAGTGCTTGGGATCGACGATCGTCGAGTTGATATTGGTAAACACCTTGAACTCGCGCGAGCAGCGTACGTCGTACCCGTAGCTGGAGGTGCCGAAGCTGACGATGCGCTGCCCGGCAGCATCGTGCTTGATCTGTCCAGGCTCGAACGGCTCGATCATCGCGTGCTGTTCGGCCATGCGCTTGATCCAGCGGTCGCTCTTGATGCTCATGCGGTGTTCCTTGAAGACGGAAGGCGGCGGGCCGAGCGGCCCGCGCGAAGACGGCGAATTCTACCAGCGGCCGGCAGCTGCAGCCGGCCGGCCGCGTTACAGCAGCGATGCCGAAATCGGGATGCTGGCGCGTGGGCGCTTGCCCAGTTCCTCGGCAAGCCGCGTCGCCGCCGCCAGGTAGGCCTGGGCTGCCACCGACTCCGGCGTGGCTACCACGATCGGCTGACCCGCATCGCCCTGTTCGCGGATCGCAATCTCCAGCGGCAACGAGCCCAGCAACGGCACGCCGTACTGCGCCGCCATGCGCTCGCCGCCGCCTTCGCCGAACAGATGCTCGCGGTGACCGCAGTTGCTGCAGGTATGCACGGCCATGTTCTCGACGATGCCGAGCACCGGCACCTCGACCTTCTCGAACATCTTCAAGGCCTTGCGCGCGTCCAGCGTGGCGATGTCCTGCGGCGTGGTGACGATCACCGCACCGGCCACCGGAATCTTCTGCGACAGGGTCAACTGGATGTCGCCGGTGCCCGGCGGTAGGTCGATCAGCAGATAGTCCAGGTCGTCCCACAGGGTGTCGCTGAACAGCTGGGTCAGCGCGGACGTCGCCATCGGCCCGCGCCAGATCATCGGGGTGTCCTGATCGACCAACAGGCCGATCGACATCGCCTCGATCCCGAACGCGCGCAGCGGTTCGATCGACTTGTTGTCCGGGCTATCCGGCCGGCCGCTCAGGCCCAGCATTGCCGGCACGCTCGGCCCATAGATATCGGCATCCAGCACACCCACCCGCGCGCCCAGCTGACGCAGCGCCAGCGCCAGATTCACTGCAGTGGTGGACTTGCCCACCCCACCCTTGCCCGACCCCACCGCGATGACATTGCGGATGCGCGGATGCGGCGCCAACGCGCCCTGCACCGCATGCGCGGCGATTCTGCGTTCGCCGGTCATGCGCCAACCGCCTGCGCAACAGCGCGCGCCGCCAAGAAACCACTTTCCACCATCGTGTTCATCGCCTACCCAACATGTCGTGTGCCACCGCGAGCAACGCGAACATCGCTTTGCGCGGCATCAAAAGAAGGGCGTGAGTGTACCGGCTCGGTCGGAAGCAACTGGCCGGTTCGCTCGCGCGACCAAATGCGCGCGCAGTCACTGCGTGACATTCAGTGACAAATTTCGCAAACATGGACACAAGATTAAACAATTGTTACGTTCAAAACACAGTTCAGCTGGCGCTCAGCGAACACAACTATGCAAATCGAATCTCAGCAAGGAATCTGCGAAATCATGTCGAGCCGTACCTCGCAACGCATCCGTCGCCACCGCCTTAGTACTGCACTTTTCGGCGTACTGGCCGCAGGCAATGCCGCCGCCCAGTCCGAAAACGGGGTCGCACCCGATACGACCGATCTGGACAAGGTCACCGTCACCGGCTCGCGCATCGCACGTACCGGCTTTGTCACGCCTTCGCCGGTGACTGCCATCAGCGCCGAAGAAATCCGCGCCACCGGCGCGACCACCATCAGCGACTTGATGGCGCGTATGCCGGCGCTGGCGCCGAGCTACACGCTGGGCAACTCCACCCGCTTTATCGGCACTGCCGGCCTGGGTCTGCTCGATCTGCGCGGGATGGGCGTTGACCGCACGCTGGTGCTGGTCAACGGCCGTCGCCACGTGGGCTCCAGCCCGGGCTCGACTGCGGTGGACGTCAACACCATTCCAGTGGAATGGGTCGAGCGCGTGGAAGTCATTACCGGCGGCGCGTCGGCGGTGTAAGGCGCCGATGCCGTTGCCGGCGTGGTCAATTTCATCCTCAAGAAATCGTTCACCGGTTTCGAGACGCGCGCGCAAACCGGCCTGGCCGACGAAGGCAATTACAACCGCTCATTTGCCAGCTTTTCTGCCGGCACCGATTTCGCAGGCGGCCGCGGCAACATCGCGGTGTCCGGCGAATACAGCAAGCAAGATCGCTTCGGTCGCGGCAACCGCGCCATCGGCCGCGAGTACCTGGTGAGTGTGCCCAACCCCGCGTTTGACCCCACCCTTCCGCCGAGCGAGCGCAACCCGCAGAACGTGCTCAGCGGCCCCGGTGGCAACCATTCGACCTCCTACGGCGGCACCTTCAATCTGGGCACGTTCGATTTCCGCAACCCGGCAAGCTACGGCAACCGCTATCTGTTCAACGACGATGGCAGCTTCCGTCGCAACCGTTACAACGGCACGGTGGTGAGCAACACCTCGTGCGTGGATTGCGATTTCGTCGACCTCAACGCGGTGGCCGACCTGCAGCCCGGCTTCGATCGCAAAAGCGTCAACACCATGATCAACTTCGAGATCAGCGAAAACCATCGCGTGTTCTTCGAAGGCAAGTACAGCGAAACCGATTCGGAATTCTTCGGCCAGCCCGCATTCGACAGCTCGCTGCGCGTGCGTCGTCAGAACCCCTATGTCAGCCCCGAACTCGGCGCCCTGATGGATTCGCGCGGCGCCACGCAGATCCTGATGAACCGCTTCAATGTCGATGCCGGCCGCCGCGGCGAAAACATCGAACGCAAGACCTACCGCGCCGTTCTCGGCGCCGAAGGCAACGTCACCGACAACTGGACCTACGATGTGTCGGCCAACTACGGCAAGACCACGGTGGACCGCCTCAACCTCAACAACCGCATCAACGAACGCTGGCAGGCCGGCATCGACGCCGCACGCGATGCCAGCGGCAGCATCGTCTGCCGCACCACGCTGGATCCGACTGCGGTGAATCCCCACACCGGCCGCGTGTACTCGGCACTGGCCCGCGAAGGCTGCATGCCCTTCAGTGTCTTCGGTAACGGCGCGGTCGCCCCGGAAGCGGCCGCGTGGTTCAACACCACCGCGCGTTCGCAAGCCAGGATCCAGCAGACCGTGTTCAGCGCCTCGGTGGCCAACAGCAACCTGCTGTCGCTGCCGGCAGGCGACATCGGCTTCGCCGGCGGCGTGGAATACCGCAAGGAACAGAGCGAGGAAGTCACCGACCCGTTGGCCGCGTCGGGCGCGACTTTCCTCAACGCCATCCCGAACAGCGGTGGCGACTACAGTGTCAAGGAAGTGTTCGTCGAGAGCACCATTCCGTTGCTGGCCGGCCTGCCGGGCGTGGATCGTCTGGCCCTGGACGTTGCAGGACGCTATTCGGACTACAGCAGTATCGGCTCGACCAAGACCTGGAACATCGGTCTGGACTGGACCATTATCCCGTCGCTGCGGTTGCGTGGCACCCTGGCCCAGGCGGTACGCGCGCCCAGCATTGGCGAGCTGTACGACTCGCAGAGCGAAAACTTCGCCACCATCAACGACCCCTGCAATTACCTGCCCACCAACATCAACCGCCCCGGCACCGCCGGCGATGTGGCGTTGCGTCAGGCCAACTGCAGTGCGCTGGGCATTCCGGTGGGCTGGATCGACACCTACACCGCGACCCGCCCGGGCGTGAGCGGCGGCAATCCGGAACTCAAGCCGGAACGCGCGCGCAGCCTGTCGTACGGCCTGGTGTGGCAGCCGGAGTTCTTCGAAGGGTTCGGCATGTCGATCGACTACTGGCGCATCGACCTGCGCGATGCCATCGGCGCCGTGACGGCGGAGACCAATGCCACGCGCTGTGTGGATAACCCCGGTGGCATCGGCAATAGCTTCTGCGGTTTCGTGCAGCGTGCACCGCTGGGTGGTTTCACCGACCCACAGGGGCGCATCTATCCCGAACACAGCATCATCGGGTGGCAGGCGCTGAATGAAAACCTGGCGCGTTCGCGTCGCGTGGGCGTGGATCTGGAAATGGACTACCGCTTCCAGCTCGGCCAAGGCAATACCGTGCTGCGGTTCGTCGGCACCCGCCTGATCCAGTCGCGCGAGTGGGTATTCCAGGACTTTCCGCAGGAATACGACGAGTACGTGACCTACGTGACCGACCCGCGCTGGCGTGCGCAGTTCCAGACCAAGTACAACTGGAACGCGTGGCGCGCGTCGTGGGACATGAACTACGTGGACGGCAACCTGCGCGTGACCCCGGAGAGCTATAACAGCAACCCTGGCTCGGCCAGCCCGATCAAGAACGGCTCGTACGTGTATCACAACGTCCAGTTCGGCTATCAATTCCCCGGCTCGAAGATCGACGTGTACCTGGGCATCGACAATGCCTTCGACAAGGATCCGCCGCGCAACTACTTCGGCTCGGATTTCACCTCTGCGCTGTACGACAACGTGGGCCAGTTCTTCTATCTGGGAACGACAGTGCGATTCTGACGGCCTCACGCGTATCGAAAAAGCCCCGCTTGTCGGGGCTTTTTTGTTGCGGCCTGGCGACGCGATGGATCTTCGCTCGCGGCTAAAAACACCCAGGAACGTGCGATCTGGTCGAGCAGGTCGTGCAATCTGTATCGAACGTAACCATTAATTGGCAAGCCCGCTCCAGGTCGTTTGCCTAGGTGTGCAACACAACGCCACTTTGTGCCGAATTCCTCACTTCCGATGCGGATTCGAGTTATTTCATTAACAAATCATGTCAGATGCTTGCACTCGGTAGCAGGCATTCATTACGTTCGGGTTAAGGCCATCTGACTCCCCGATGACCGCCCTTATCCGAACTCCAGTTGAAAGGTCAGGAATGAGCAATCAGTTTCGTCGCCAAGTCCTCAAACGCACCGCCCTTGCTGTCGTGCTCGGTGCTTGCCTAACCAACGGCGCGGTCTACGCGCAAAGCACCACCGGCAGCATTTACGGCAGTGCCCCGTCCGAAGCCGGCAGCACGATCGTCGTGCAGAGCGACACCGGTCTCAGCCGCACCATTACGGTGGATGCAAATGGCCGCTACAACCTCGGCTCGCTGCCGGTGGGCGCCTACACCGTCACCCTGAAGCGTGGCGATCAGGTGGTCGACACCCGCAAGAATGTGCAGCTGCGCGTCGGCTCGGGCACCGAGGTCTCCTTCGCTGGCGCGGCCGCATCGGGCGGCAATGCCGATGCAACCACGCTCGGTGCGATCACCGTCACCGCCGCAAATGCACCGAAGATCGATGTCAGCTCCACCAGCGCGCGCTCGGTGATCACGTCCGAGCAGTTGGCTACCTTGCCGCTGGGCCGTAGTGCGGAAGCGATTGCCCTGCTGGCGCCGGGTGCGGTGTCGGGTGCAGGCGCATTCAACAACGGCTCGCGCTCCGTAGTGTCTTTTGGTGGCTCAGGCGTCACAGAAAACGCTTACTACATTAACGGCTTCAACGTTAGCAACCCGCTGAGCAACCTCGGTGGCGTGAGCTTGCCGTACGGCGCCATCGACCAGCAGGAAACATATACCGGCGGTTACAGCGCCAAGTACGGCCGTTCTACGGGTGGTGTCATCAACCAGCTCGGCAAGCGTGGCACCAACGAGTGGCATTTTGGCGTGCAAACGGTGTGGGAGCCGGACTCGCTTGCGAGTTCGCGAGGAGACGTGTGGTTTCCAAATGCAACATTGCCTGCAGGATATAAGTACGACACGCCTGACCAGCCAGGCACGCTATATCGCGCCGGCAAAGACAACAAGCAGACGCGGACTGTCTACAGCGCCTATGCAGGCGGCCCCTTGATCGAAGATCGGCTCTTCATCTTTGTGGCTGGCGAATCGGAGAAGGTTGACGGCGTCAGCACCAATGCCAGCAGTGACTCCATCCAGGCGCGCAACAATTACGAGTACAGCACGCCGAAATTCTACGGAAAACTGGATTGGAACATCAACGATAGCAATATCGTTGAATACACTCGAATCCAAAACACCGACAGGCGAAGCGGTTACTACACAAGCTTTGACTACGACGGTCTTGTAGGTGGTGACCGCACAGGCACATATCCCGACACCTACAAAATCAAGGACACCTACGACGTTTTCAAGTACACCGGCTATATCACCGATGACTTGACCTTGAACGCAACCTGGGGCCGCAGCACCCAGCACAACCAGCAGTTCAATCCCTTCATTTCCGACCTTCCATTCCTGGGAAGTGTGACGAGCCAGAATCCGGCCATTACTGGTGGTACGCCGATCCGCAACAATCAGGCTACCAATCGGGCAAAAGCTGATGATCCAATCAATAAGAGCCGCAGCTTGAGGCTGGAATTGAATTATCGGCTGGGGGACCACGACCTGACTGCAGGTGTGGACAACATGTATTTCAACGCCTATGACGAGGGCGTACGCACCACGGGTCCTGGTTACCAGTGGATCTATGGTCGAGCAGCCGACGAGCAGACGGCGGTGCGCCCGGGCCTCGGGGTCGGTGTCACCGGCCCTGGCTCGAATGGTTATTACGCACAACAGCGCATCTTCACTACAACGACCAGCATGGCAGTCGAACAGAAGGCGTACTATTTGGAAGATCGTTGGCAGGTTAACGATCGATGGTTGCTGACCTTGGGTATTCGCAATGATCAGTTCACCAACTACAACAGCGACCATGTCGAATACGTCGATAGCGGTGACCAGTGGGCACCGCGCTTCGGGGCAAGCTGGGATGTCTTCGGCGATTCTTCGCTGAAAGTTTTCGCCAACCTTGGCCGCTATTATCTTGCACTCCCTAACAGCGTGGCGATCCGCGGCGCCTCGGCTTCGACCTATACCGATGAGTACTTCACTTACACAGGTATCGATGCCAATGGCGAACCGACGGGCCTGACACCCATCGGGCCGGGTCCTGTTTCATCCAATGGCGAGTATGGTCAGGCACCGGACCCAAATGCTTTTGCCCCGACCGATCTGAAGTCGCAATATCAAGACGAATTCATCCTCGGCTTTGAAAAGACCCTGGGCGAAAGCTGGAACTCCGGCGCCAAATTCACCTATCGCAAGTTGCAGAGTGCGATTGACGATGTATGCGACACCGCGAAGATTGCAGACAAGCTCACAGCAAGCGGCATTGATGCTGATGCAGTCGAAATTCCTGGCTGCGTGATGTTCAATCCCGGCAAGACCAACACCTATGACTTGGCCAATGCTGATGGATCCGGCTATACCCAGGTGCGGATGTCGCAGCAAGACTGGGGCTTCACTGACAAGGCCAAGCGAAGCTATGTCTCGGTCGACTTATTCCTGGAACATCCATTCAACGAGAAGTGGTATGGCCGCGTCGATTACACCTGGTCACACAGCTATGGCAACACTGAAGGTCAGGTTAAATCGGATCTTGGCCAGGCAGATGTGTCCAAGACTCAGGACTGGGATGCCGCCGCACTGATGTATTACGCGGGCGGAAGCCTTGCCAATGACCGTCGCCATCAACTGAAGGCCTTTGGTGCCTATCAAATCAGCCCAGAGTGGATGGCGTCGGCCACGCTCCGCGTGATGTCTGGCACACCAAGAACCTGCCTTGGTTATTTTGAAGATGGACTGGACCCGATCAGCTACGGATCCGCATACCACTACTGTGGTGGCCAACCCTCTAGGCCTGGCGACGCAGGTCGCACGCCCTGGATCAAGAATCTGGATCTTGGCGTGACCTATCGTCCGTCGTTTGCCGACCACAAGCTGGCTGTCGGCCTACAGGTCTTCAATGTGCTGAATGACCGTAGCGCCAATCGCGTTGATGGCGTCTATGAAACCGATCCGGGCCTGGTGTCCAACACCTATGGCATTGGTCTGCAGGACTACAGCTACAACACGCCGCGTTACCTGCGTCTCTCTGCTTCCTACGACTTCTAATCGCAGGACCCTGGAGGCGTCCATGCGACGCTTCCAGGGATCACGTTATTTACTCCAAGGCCTCGGTTTCCGGGGCCTTTTTCTATGCACCGAGAGTCCGAGGCGAGTTCTCACCCTACCCAAAATCACCCGCGCCGCATTATGTCCAGGCGCGCCGGTCACGCCGCCGCCGGGGTGCGTCCCCGAGCCGCACAGATACAGCCCCGGTACCGCACCGCGATACGCACCCTGGCCCACTAGCGGGCGTGCGCTGAACAGCTGATTGAGGCTGAGGGCGCCGTGGAAGATGTCGCCGCCGACCAGGCCGAAGATGCGTTCCAGATCGAGCGGGCTCAGCACTTGCCTGCCCAGTACCGATGTGGCGAACCCAGGCGCGTAGCGTTCCACCGCGGCGATCATCAGATCGGCCACCTCTTCGCGGTAATCGTCCCACCGCTTGCCGTCCGGCAGTTGCGGGGCCACGTGCTGGCAGAACAGGCTGGCGACATGCTGACCCGGCGGCGCAAGGGTGTCGTCCAGGGTGCTGGGAATGAGCAGTTCGACCACGGGCTCACGCGACCACCCGAAAGCGCGCGCGTCGTGCCAGGCGCGGTCCATGTAGTCCAGGCTCGGTGCCAGGATGATGCCGGCGGTCAGATGATCGCCACTGCCGGGCAACGCCGTGAAGTCCGGCAGGCGCGAGAGCGCGACATTCATGCGGAAGGTGCCCGACCCGCAGCGGTAATGCGCAATACGTTCGCGCGTTGTCGCAGGCACGTCGTCTTGCCGCATCAGGCGCTGATACAGCAGTTTCGGGTTGACGTTGGCCACGACCGCGCGAGCACGGACGGTTTCGCCGGCAGTCGTGACGACACCGACCGCACGTCCCTGCTCCACCAGCACGCGCTCCACCGCGCAGCCAGTATGGACCTGCGCCCCGTGCTCGCGCGCGCTGGCGGCCATGGCCTGAGTGATCGCGCCCATGCCGCCAATGGCATGGCCCCACGCCCCCTTGACCCCGTTGCTCTGCCCGAACACGTGGTGCAACAACACGTACGCTGTGCCGGGCGTGTAAGGGCTTGCGTAATTGCCGACGATGCCATCGAAGCCGAACAAGGCCTTGATCGGCGCGCTTTCGAACCAGCGGTCCAGATACTCGGCCGCTGAAATCGTAAACAGGTCCAACAGCTCCTGGCGCAATGTCAGCGGCAGGCCCTGCAACTGCAGCCCGAGCTTGCCTGCCCGCCATAGCTGCGGCAATGCCTGCAGCCAGCCGCCATCGGTGACATCGGGCGGTGGCTGCAAGGCCAGCGCACGCAATACATCGGCCAGTTGCTCCAGCCGCGCTTCGTAGGCGGGCAAGGCAGCCGCATCCCGCGCTGAAAACCTGGCGACTTCCTGTGCCGTGCGCCCTGCCCCGGCAAGCAGATAGTCGCCGTTCGGCAACGGAAGAAAATTATTGATGCGTCGCGGCACCACCCGCAGGCCATGGCGCTCCAGTGCCAGATCGGCGATGACCCTGGGCTGCAGCAACGACACCGTGTACGCCGCCACCGAATTGCGGAAACCGGGATGAAACTCCTCGGTCACCGCCGCACCGCCGACCACCTCGCGCGCTTCCAACACCAGCACCCGTTTGCCGGCCCTGGCCAGATAGGCAGCGCACACCAGCCCGTTGTGGCCGGCGCCGATGATCAGTGCATCCAGGGGTTCAGAGGCGATAGCCATGCACCGGTATATAGCACCGCTCACCCGCGCCCACCACCTGGCAGCGGCAGCGTATGCGCGCCTGCCCGTCGCTACCGACGCAACACCGCGCCGGCGCATGCAGTGGTAGGCGAACAGCAGCCGCTGCAAGGTGCGGCTGGTGTTTGGTGCAGCAAGTGGCACGCTTGATGATTCGAGGTAGAGCACGCCGACGCGCCCAGCCGGCAGCTGCACGTTGTGTGATCGGCAGTGCCGCCGTTGCCAGTTGGGGATGGCGGGGCGGCTCAACCCGTGGAAGGCACCACCGCGCCCCCACAAGCTGGCGCCTCGCCCGGCCCTCTACGCCCCGCACCCATGACCTTCGACACCATGCCATCCGGCTGGCGAGGCGTAGAGTGCCGGCCACGGCCCCGGCGACGGGGCTTCCCATTGATGCTTCTGGAGTCCTTCGTGATTCGTACACCTCATTTATTGACGCTGACCCTGGCCGTGGCCACCGCCCTGAGCGGTTGCAAGAAGTCCGAAGACGCCGCACCGGCGGCACCGGCGGGCGACACTGCCGCCGCCACCCCCGCGGCACCCAAGACGCTGACCCTGGACCAGAGCAAGCTGCCGGCGGTGAACCAATTCACCGCGGCCGACCTGGACCCCAACAGCAACGCCTGCACCGATCTGAACGCCTACGCCAATGCCAAGTTCCTGGCCGCCAACCCGGTGCCGAGCGATCGCACCAGCTGGGGCGCGTTCGAGATGCTTGACGAGCGCTCCAACGCGATCCAGCGGCAGCTGGTGGAACAGGCCGCAGCCGACAGCAAGGCCACCGGTGTGGAAAAGATCGTCGGCGACCTGTGGTCGACCGGCATGGACGAAGCCAAGATCAACGCACAGGGCATCGAGCCGCTGAAGCCGGAGCTGGCTGCCATCGACGCCATCAGCGACCAGACCAAGCTGGTCGACTATCTGCGCAGCAGCGCAGCCAAGGGCAACAACGCGCTTTTCGGCTTCGGCGCCGAAGCGGACTTCAAAAAGTCCAGCCAGAACATCGCCTATGCCATGCAGGGCGGCCTGGGCCTGCCGGACCCGGAGTTACTACACCAGCCCCGCCAACAAGGCCAAGCTGGAGGCGTATCAGGCGCACGTGGCCAAGGTGCTGGAACTGTCCGGCGTGGCTGCGGCCGATACCGCTGCGCAGGCCAAGCAAGTGGTCGCTTTCGAAACCCGCCTGGCCAAGGTCTCCAAGACCAGCACCCAGATGTCGCGCGACGCCTCGCTGGCCTATAACCCGATCTCGCCGGCCGAGGCCGACAAGCTGACCCCGAACTGGTCGTGGACCGAGTTCTTCAAGTCGCAGGGTGTGGCCACACCGGAGATGTTCTCGCTGGCGATCCCGGCCTTCCACCAGGAAGTGAGCAAGATGATCGCCGACACCGACCCGGCGATCTGGCGCGCGTACCTACGCTTCCACACCGTCGATGGCGCTTCGCCGTTCCTGAGCCAGCCGTTCGTCGATGAGAACTTTGCGTTCTACAACAAGACCATGCGCGGCCAGAAGGAAATCAAGCCGCGTTGGAAGCGCGTGCTGGTCACCATCAACGGCCAGGCCGGCGAAGCGCTGGGCCAGCTGTACGTCAAGGTCGCCTTCCCGGCCGATTCCAAGGCCAAGATGGAAACCCTAGTGACCAATCTGCGTACCGCGCTGAAGGCCCGCATCGAAAAGCTGGACTGGATGAGCCCGGAGACCAAGACCAAGGCCATCGCCAAGTGGGAAAGCTTCACGCCCAAGATCGGCTACCCGGAAAAGTGGCGTGAGTGGAACGGCCTGAGCACCGGCCGCGACAGCTACCTGGGCAACGTGATGGCCGCCCAGGAGTTCAACTACAAGTGGAACCTGTCCAAGATCGGCAAGCCGGTGGACAAGACCGAATGGGGCATGAGCCCGCAGACGGTCAACGCGTACTACAACCCGCTGCAGAACGAAATCGTGTTCCCGGCCGCCATCCTGCAGCCGCCGTTCTTCGACCCGAATGCGCCGGAGGAAATGAACTACGGCGGCATCGGTGCAGTGATCGGCCATGAGATGACCCACGGTTACGACGACCAGGGCAGCCGCTTCGGCGCCGATGGCAACTTCATCCCCGATCCGGGTTGGTGGACGCAGAAGGATCTGGACGCGTTCAAGGCGCGCACCGGCAAGCTGGTGGCGCAGTTCGACGGCTACCGCACGCCGGCCGGCGACAAGGTCAAGGGCGACCTGACCCTGGGCGAAAACATCGCCGACCTGGGTGGCCTGAACACCGCCTACGACGCCATGAAGGCCGCCACTTCCGGCAAGGACGACCCCAAGACCGACGGCATCACCCGCGACCAGCACTTCTTCCTGAACTGGGCCACGGTGTGGCGTCGCAACTTCACCCCGGAAGAACTGGTCGTGCGCCTGAAGACCGACCCGCATGCACCGGCGAACTTCCGCGCCATCGGCGCACCGTCGAACATGCCGGCATTCGCCGCCGCGTTCTCGTGCAAGGCGGGCGATGCGATGGTGCGTCAGGGCGACAAGCAGGTCGTGATCTGGTAATTGCGCAGTCGCGGTAAAACGACGGGCGGCCATCGAAAGATGGCCGCCCGTTTTCTTTGTACGCCCGGTATTTCCCGCCTCGTCTTCTCCATATCCACCAGCCGGCACCAACGACCGATGCAGGCCGCCCCTGCACTGGATGACCTTTCCTGCACACACGCATCGCCAGACGCATGCCGGCCAACGCGTACAACGCACATCCTGCTGCGACGCCATCGCTGCGCCTGGCCGCAAGCGCAGGCTGTACGCAAGACCCGCAAACACCAGCTGCAACGCGGTGCGATCTGTAATCGCGCCTGCATGCAAGCCTCAACAAAACTCAACGCACACGCCCCTGGTGATGGGTCCGCTTATGCTCGGCGTTTATCCCTGCGACTGGCGCCCATGTCACCCACCAAGACCTCCTCGCTTGCCCTTGCCCTGCTGGTCGCCCTGACAGGCTGCCAACGCGAAGCGCAAACCAGCAGTACACCGGAAAAGACCGCAACCTCGGCACCTGCAGCGACGCCAGCGGCAGCGAAACCTGCGTTCGATATCGGCGAACTGGATGCAGCCACCAACCTGTCGCCCACAAGATCGGCATGCTGTATGCCTCGGGCATGGATGAAGCGGCCATCGAAGCGGCCGGCGACCAGCCGATCAAGCCACAGCTCGACGCCATCGCCGCGCTGACCTCAGGCAAGGACGTCGCCGACTACATCACGCGTCGTTTTGCCGAAGGCGATGCGCTGGTGTTCGATTTCGGCGCACGTGCCGACTTCAAACATGCCGACAGACAGATCGGGTTTGCGCAGGAAGATGGACTCGGCCTGCCGACCAAGGAGTACTACACCTCGCCCGAATACGCCCCCATTCGCGAGGCGTATCTGGCTTATATCGCCAGATCCTTCGAGCTCACCGGCAGCACCGCAGACGCCGCCAAGGCACAGGCGAGCGAGGTCCTGGCGCTCGAAACGCGGCTGGCGGCCGCCTCGCTCACACGCACCGAGGCGCGCGACCCCAAGAACCAGTATCACTTCGTCAGCACGGCCGAGGCCGACAAACTCACGCCGCACTTTGCATGGAGCAATTTCTTCGCTGTGCAAGGCCTCGACAGCGGTGCCGGCTTTTCCCTGTCGCAGCCGCGGTTCTTCGCTGAATTCGATCGTCAGCTGGCGAACGCACCGATCGCACAATGGCAGGCCTATCTGCGCTTCCACACCATCGACGATGCATCCAAGCAGCTCAGCAAGGCCTTCGTCGACAACAACTTCGCCTTCTATGGCAAAACGCTTTCCGGACAACCCGAACAGCAGCCGCGTTGGAAACGCGTATTACGCACGGTCAACGGCGCAATGGGCGAAGGGCTGGGGCAACTCTACGTCGCCAAGGTGTTCACGCCGGAAGCCAAACAGCGCGCCAGCGACTTGGTGGACAACGTGCGTATTGCGCTCAAGGCGCGCATCGAAAACGTCGACTGGATGAGCCCGGAAACCAAAGCCAAGGCCATCGCCAAGTGGCAAACATTCCTGCCAAAAATCGGCTATCCCGACACCTGGCGCGACTGGTCTGGGCTGGAGATCGTGCCTGGCGCGTATTACCGCAACCTGCAGGCAGCAGCGAAATTCAATTATCACTACGACATCGCCCAGATCGGCAAGCCCACCGACCGCATGCGCTGGCAGATGACCCCGCAGACCGTCAATGCATATTACGACCCCAGCACCAATTCCATTAATTTCCCGGCTGGAATTCTGCAACCGCCGTTCTTCGACGCCAGTGCGGACGATGCCTTGAACTACGGCGGCATTGGCGCGGTGATCGGGCACGAAGCCACGCACGGCTTCGACGATGAAGGCAGGCAGTTCGACGGCGCCGGCAACAATGTCGACTGGTGGACGCCGCAGGACCGCAAGGCCTTCGAGCAACGTGCCGAACGACTGGTCAAACAGTTCGATGCCTACGTGCCGCTGCCCGACCACCCCACCGTGCACGTCAATGGCAAGCTCAGCCTGGGCGAAAACATCGCCGACCTGGGCGGTACCAACGTCGCCTACGATGCGTTGCAGTCAGATCTGCGCGCGCATCCGGAACGCGCCATCGCGATCGACGGGTACAGCCCGGATCAACGTTTTTTCCTCAACTACGCACGCAGTTGGCGTGGGCAGACACGCGAACAGCAGCAACTGGTCTATCTGGCGAGCGACCCCCATGCGCCCGACAACCTGCGCGCCATTGCCCCGCCCTCGAACATGCCCTCCTTCGCCAAGGCATTTTCCTGCAAGGCCGGCGATGCGATGGTGCGGCCAGAAAAAGACCGCGTGGTGATCTGGTAAGCGTGCACAGGCGGCGGCTGCAAGCGCTTCCACCACGATGGACCCGGCACAGGCCCGCACGCGCGGGCCTGTCGCATTCATGCAGGCGGCCGGCAGCGAGCACGAACCGGCGCGCGCGCCTGCCTGCGCGACACGCAGCCTTGCTAAACTCCGCCGACTTCAATCTGGCCACCCTTCTTCTCGATGCCCACCATTCGTCCGCTTGCCCTCGCTCTTGGCTTCAGCCTGATCTCGCTGCTGTCCGCCCCCGACGCCGACGCCGCTCGCAAGAAGAAGGCCGCGGCGCCCAAGGCGCCGGCCGTCTCGGCCGCCTGCACCAATTTCTACGACTACGCCAACGCCAGCTGGCTCAAGGCCAACCCCGTGCCGCAGGCCGGCGCCGTCACCGCGCTGGGTCAATTGTCCGAGCGCGCCCTGCAGCAGCAGCGCGAGTTGCTCGACGCATCGATGAAGTCCCCGCAGGGCAAAGTGCAGAAGCTGCTTGGCGATTTCTGGGCCAGCGGCCTGGACGAAGCGGCGGTCGAGAAGGACGGCTCCAACCCGATCGCCCCCCTGCTCTCGCGCATCGACGCGATCAAGAAGGCCAAGGATGTGCCCGCTTCCATCGCCGCGTTGCATCAGGTCGGCATTCCGGTCGGCTTCAATTTCGGCCCGGACGTGGACCTGAAGGCGCTCGATCGCCATATCGGCTACTTCATGCAGGGCGGCATGGGCCTGCCCGACCCGGCCTTCTACACCCGCACCGACGCCGACACCCAGGCGCTGATGGGCCGCTACCGCGCCTACGTCAAGCAGATCCTGGCGCTCACCGGCACCGCCGCCGACAAGCTCGACGCCGACGCCGCCTCCGTGCTGCAGATCGAAACCGCGCTGGCGCGTAGCGCGCAGTCGGTGCAGGGCATCAACAACCCGTTCAACAACTACGCACCGATCGCCACCAAGGAACTGGGCAAGCAGTACAAGAACCTGCGCCTGGCCGACTTCCTGGAAGCGCAGGGCGTCAAGGACGACCTGGTGTCGATGGCCGACCCGGCCATGTTCAAGCAGCTCGACAGCATGATCGTCAGCATCAAGCCGGACCAGTGGAAGGCCTACCTGCGCTGGCGCGTGGGCGATGCGATGGCACCGTACCTGTCCAAGAGCTTCCACGATGCCGAATACCAGTTCCGCGGCCGCCTGCTGCGTGGCGATGCGGTGCCGCCGCAGCGTTGGCAGCAGGTGCTGGACGCCATCAACGTGGCCGCCGGCCCGATGCTCGGCCGCGAGTACGTGGCGCGTTATCTGAGCAGCGACACCCGTCGCCAGGCCGAAGCCATCGCCGACCAGGTGCGCGATGCGCAGCTGGCCGCGCTGGAGCGCACCGGTTGGGGCAACGGCGAGGTGGTGGCCGAAGCCAAGGCCAAGCTGGCTGCGATGAAGATCGAAGTCGGCGCGCCGCGACGCGACCTGGATTACACCGTGCAGCCGATGGGGCGCGGCAGCTTCGGCGGCAATATGCTGATCGCCTCGACCTGGCGCCACCGCGAAGAGATGAAGCGCATCGGCAAGGGCAACGCCGACCGTCGCTGGGACGTGCTGCCGCAACAGCCGGCGGTGGCCTACGACATCGCGCAGAACCGGCTGATCGTCACTGCCGCCGTGTTGCAGGCGCCGGTGTTGACCACCGGCGGAACGCAGGCCGCGCAGTACGGTGCATACGGTGCGCTGGTCGCACACGAGATCACCCGTGCGATCGATGCCAAGGGCTCGCTGGTCGATGCCAAGGGCGAATTGCGCAGCTGGTGGACGCCGGCCGAAAAGGCGAGCTGGACGATGCTCACCGGCAAGGTGGCCAACCAGTTCTCTGCCTACCCGTACCCGGGCGTGCCCAACGCCAAGGTCAACGGCGCGCAGACGGCCGAAGAGAACCTGGCCGATCTGGCCGGCGTCGAATTGGCCTGGCAGGCTTTCAGCAAGGCGCAGCCGGCAGCCACTGAGGCCGACAAGCAGGCATTCTTCACTGCCTGGGCCGGGCTGTGGGCGCAGCAGTTGTCGCCCAACGAAGCGGTGCAGCGTGCAAGCGCCGACATCCGCGCGCCGGGCCAGTGGCGCACCAACGGCCCGCTTTCGAACCTGCCCGAGTTCGGTGCAGCGTTCAGCTGCAAGGCCGGCCAGCCGATGCAGCGCGTGGATGCCGAGCATTTGACGATCTGGCGCTGAGTCAGGCGCCAGCAAGTCGCTGGCAATCAACACGAGTGGCCGGCAATAAAAAAGAGCGCGGATTCCGCGCTCTTTTTTTGTGCCTGGCGTTTGGTCCATCCGTTGCTTCGCTCAACGCGCTCTTCCTAGGAGCGGAGCAACGTGGATCTGCCACGCCGCGACTATCTCAACGCACCACGCGCAACGGCGGCTTGCGCTTCCCACCGCCCTTCCTTCCGCCGCTGCCGCCGAATGGCGACTGCCCGCGCCAGTAGCGGATCATCAGCCAGCCGAACAGCATGCCGCCCAGATGCGCGAAGTGGGCCACGCCAGGCTGCCAACCGGTCGCCCCCAGCAATAACTCGATTGCGCCGAACACGATCACGAAGGTCCGCGCCTTCATTGGAATCGGCGGGAACAGCAGCATCACGCGCTGATTGGGGAACAGCATTCCGTACGCCAGCAGCAGACCGAACACGCCGCCCGATGCGCCCACGACCGGCGCACCGCTTTGCGTGAACCAGGCCATCAACAACTGGCACAGCCCGGCGCCGGCGACGCACACGAGGTAGTAGGTGAGAAAGCGCTTCTGGCCCCAGGTCTGCTCCAACGGCGCGCCGAACATGAAGAGCGCCAGCATGTTGAAAAACAGATGGTTGAAGCCGCCATGGAGGAACGCGTAGGTCAGCAGCTGCCACGGCATGAAGCTGGCGCCCGGCGAGAACGCATCGAAGCCGTTGGACAGCGGCCACAACATCAGCCACGACAACACGCTGTCCGATGGCAACACGCCGGCGCCCAGGTCGCCCACCGCCCATTGCAGCAGGAACAAGCCGATGTTGGCGATCAGTAATGCTTTGGTGATGGGCGGTAGTTGAGGCATGGCGGCTTCCTTCGGACTGCTGCCGATGATAACGGCAGGCTTATGAAGGCCCCCACACGGCCGCATCCAGCCGCTGTGCGGCGCTGGCCCGGCGCACACGGCCCCGTTCCACCTGGACGCCCTCGGCGCGCAGGCGCTGGCATTGCTCGCGGTAGCCTGCCGAGCCTTCGGGCAAGGCAATCCGGCCATCGCTGCGCAGTACACGGTGCCAGGGCAGCTGCGGGTCATCGTTTCCGCTGAGCACGCGCGCCACCAGCCGCGCACGGCCCGGCAGGCCGGCGCGCTCGGCAACTTCGCCGTAACCGGCAACCTCGCCCGCAGGAATCGCACGGATCACCGCAAGAATGCCCAGCCGCGCCTGCTCGCCTGACAGTGCTTCCCCCTTGGCGCCGGCGCGCGCAGCAGGGCTGGTGGATGGGCGCGACGCTAGATGGCGAGATTTGGACATCGCGCAAGCATGCCAGCTGAGGGGCGGGCGTGTGCGCATCGAACCCGTCCCACACGAAGGGAAACTACAAGCCCCTCTCCCCCCGGGAGAGGGGTTGGGGTGAGGGTACGGGACGCAGCCACGCACAGACGATTAGGCAATGCGCTCAGTTGTCATTCGACCCTGGATAGCGGCTCGACCAATCTTCAGTAGCAGATCGAGTTGAATTGATGAGTCGCATGTACCGAACCCTCACCCCAACCCCTCTCCCGCAGGGAGAGGGGCTCTCATCCTTCTACCTGCCGGACATTGTGCCCCCTCATGGGAGAGCAGGTGGCGCGCAGCGCCGGATGAGGGTACGCCGCTTACGAAAACCACAGCTCGATGCTAGATCGCGGCAGGGCCCGCTGCTGCCGCTATTTGTAGCGGCCTTCGATGGCGCACCGATCGGGGCGTCACTAGCCCGCTAACCTGCCACACCCCGGCCACCTCGGCCACCTCGGCCTCAGTGCATCAACACGATCTCTTCAGACGAGGTGGGATGAATCGCCACGGTCTCGTCGAAGTCGCGCTTGGTCGCACCCATCTTCACCGCCACCGCAAAGCCTTGCAGCATTTCGTCGGCGCTCTCACCCAATAGATGCACGCCGACCACACGTTCTTCTTCGCCCACGCACACCAGCTTGAACAGGCTGCGCTGCGGCGCGTCGGCCAGTGCGTGCAGCATCGGGCGGAAATTGCTGCGGTACACACGCACCGCCCCGTTGTAGCGCGCACGTGCCTGTTCTTCGGTGAGCCCGACATTGCCAAGCGGCGGGTGCGAAAACACTACGCTGGGCACGTTTTCGTAATCCATGCGCGCATCCGGTTGGTGACCAAACAGGCGGTCCATCAGCTTGCGCCCCGCCGCGATCGCCACCGGCGTCAGTCCGACCTTGCCGCCCACATCGCCGATTGCGTGAATATTCGGCACGTTGGTGGTCTGCCCGTCGTCCACCACCACTTCGCCCTTGTCGCCAAGCGCAACACCCACGGTGTCCAGACCCAGCCCGGCGGTATTGGCGCGGCGGCCCACCGCGAAAAACACCTTGTCGAAGATGTCGTTGCCCTGCTCGCGCGGATGTACGGAATGCCCATGCACGCGCAGCGCACCGTGCATATCGCGCTCCAATGCGGTGGTGGTGAAACCGAAGTGCAGCCGCACGCCCAGATGGCGCAGGTTGTCGGCCAACTGCAAGGTCAGTTCCGCATCGAAGCGTTCCAGCAAGCGCTCGCCCTGCACGAATAGATGCACGCGGCTCCCTAAGGCCTGCAGCAGCCCGGCGATTTCCACCGCGATATAGCCGCCCCCGATAATCGCAACCTGCTCGGGCGCATGGCAGAGATTGAAGAAATCGTCGGAGACCTCGCCATGTTCTGCGCCCTCTACGTCCGGGCGTAACGCGTGCGCGCCAGTGGCGATCACGATGTGCCCGGCGGTCACCGGCACGCCGTCGCTGCCCATGACGGTATGGCGGTCCTGCAATACGCCGCGCTGCGGGATCAAGACCACGCCATCTTCGTTGAGGCGGCGTCGATAGCTGGCGTGGATGTTGGCGATGTACCCCTGCCGATGCGTGACCAGCTCCTGCCAGGCCAACGTCGGGCGCGGCACATCGAATCCCAATGCGCTGGCCAACTCGATCTTGCCGGCCAGATCGGCGGCCAGCCACATCGCCTTCTTCGGCACGCAACCGAGATTGACGCAGGTGCCGCCCAATTCGTCGGGCTCCATGATCGCTACGCGCGCGCCATGTTTTGCGGCGCGAAATCCCGCCGCGAGGCCGCCGGACCCGCCGCCCAGAATCACCACGTCGTAGTCGTAACGCGCACTCACGCGAAACGCTCCGCCCGGTAAGGATGCGGGTCCAGCGCAGGTGCGCGGCCCGTGATCAGGTCGGCCATCAATTGTCCGCTTGCAGTGCTCATGCTGATGCCGAGCATGCCATGCCCGGCTGCGAGCCAGACGTGAGGATGGCCTGGCAGCGCGCCCAGGACCGGCACATCGTCCCAGATCATCGGCCGCCATCCGTACCAGCGCTCGATCACCGCAGGCCCGCATGGCGTATGCAGATATTCGGCCGCCGCACGCTCCAACGCAGCCAGGCGTGTGGGATTGAGTTGCGTATCGCGCCCGGAAAATTCCATCGTGCTGCCGATGCGCAGGCGGTCGCGCCACGGCACCACGAACACCCAGCGGTCCTTCAACACCACCGGGCGGCGCGGCACCAGACGCGGCGCGCTGTAGGTAATCGAATAGCCCTTGCCGGCCTGCACCGGCAGGCGCAGGCCAAGTTGCGCCGCCAGCACCGGCGACCATGGCCCGGTTGCGATCACCACCTCGCGCGCACGGCGCTTGCCGTGCGCGGTCTGCACGCAGCTGCCGCCTCCATCGGGCACGATTGCCTGCACGCGGCAGTGCGCATCGATCGCCACGCCACGTGCGCGCAGCACTCTCGCAAGCTCTGCGGTGTATTGCTCCGGGCGTAGATGCGCATCGCCCGGGAAGTGGATCGCGCCAGCGATCCCATCGCGAAATGCGGGATCCTGGCGCACATAGTCCGCACCATCGATGACCTCTGCCCGGATACCCCACTGCGCCAGCAACGCGCATTCGTCGCGGTATCGCGCAAAGCGACGCGCATCGCCGAACACGTAATCCAGCCCATCGTTGCGAAACTCGCACTCCAGCGCGTACTGCGCCACCCACGCGTCGAAACGCTGCCGCGCATCGTGCAACAGCGCCGCCCGCGCCTGTGCACTGGACTGCCAATCGCGTGCATTGCAGCGCCGCGCGAAGCGCAGTAGCCAGCGCCATAACTCCGGATCCAGGCGTGGCGGGACATACAGCGGCGCATCCGGGGTGAACATCCATTTCAGTGCCTGCGCGATCATGCCGGGCGCCGCCAGCGGCGGTGCATGGCTCGGCGTGATGGTGCCGCAATTGCCGTAGGAGGTCGCCGCACCGGGCGCACCGGCATCGAGCACACGCACCTGCCGGCCCGCTTCGACAAGTGCCAGCGCGGTGGCCAGGCCAATCGCGCCCGCGCCGACCACCAGCACATCATCGCGGCTCCCGTGCATGCAGGCGCTACCCGGCGCGCCCAGCGCCACGCCACATCGGCGGCACCTGCAGATAGGTCACGCTGCGCCATAGCCATTCCATCGGCCCGAAGCGGAACCAGTGCAGCCAGCACCGGCTCAGCAGCACCTGCAGCGCAAACAGTGCCAGTGCGAACGGCAGTTGCCACACCCGCGGCAGCTGTTCGAAATAGCCCAGCCCGTAGCCGTAGAAGATGCCGGTGCAGACCAGCGATTGCAGCAGATAGTTGCTCAATGCCATCCGCCCTGCTGGCGCAAGCCATGCCAGGCGCGGTGCCAGGCGCACCACCCACGCGGCATAGCCCAGGCACATCAACGGCCCTGCAACCAGCGACAGCGCGAAGGCGCCGGACAGGCGCAGGTCCAGACGCGCCGGATCGATCCACGGCTCCAATGCATAACTTGCCAGCATCACGCCCAGCCCGAGCGGCAACACGCCATAGCGTAGCGTCGCAAACAAGCGTGGGAAGCGCTCGGGCGTGGCGATCGCACTGCTGCGCACGAACCAGCCACCGAGCAGGAACATGCCGAGCATGGCCGGGCCGTTGATGCTGAGGCCGGTCATCGCTTCCTGAAAGTCATGCCAGCGCTGCACCGTCGCTTGCAGGTAAGTGCCGCTGCCGAATGCGGCGCGCTGCGCCTGCACATTCGCCAGCGCCTGCTGCGCGGCGTCGGCCATCGCCGCTTTCCACTGCACCGTCGCAGCGGGATCGGCCTGCGCCAGCTCGCCTGCCACGCCGTACAGCAAGGTCAACCCAGGTGCGCACAGGTACACCAATGCAGCGAGCCACGGCAGCGTCACCGTCGGCACGTTGCGCGCACTCAGCAGCAGCAACGCCAGCAGGGCATAGGTCACCAGGATATCGCCGGACCACACCAGCAATGCATGGGCAAGCCCGATCGCCAACAGCCCGAGGATGCGGCGTAGATACAGGCCGAAGAATGCGCGCCCGGCCTGTGCGGCGCGCTGCGCCATCACCGCAAAGCCCATGCCGAACAACAGCGAAAACAGCGTGTAGAACTTGCCTTGCACGAACACGTAGACCAGCGCATCGGCAACCCGGTCGGCGCCATGCCAATGCGGCTCCACGCCGGTCATGGCCAGATCGAGCGGCCCGACGAAGGCTTCAATGTTCATCAGCAGGATGCCCAGCAATGCCACGCCGCGCAGGACATCCAGCACGACGATGCGCTCGGTCGCAGCAATGGGGAGCAGCACGTCGCGGGATGTCATCACGGCTCAGGCAACCAGATGCGGCGGCGCGCGCCGCAGAATGCGAACGGCCCGCCGATGGGGCAGGCCGTCAGGAACAGCAATCATGCACGCACCGCGGCAACCCACAGACATGGGCCGATGTGCGTGTGGCCGGCATGCACCACCGTAGCGCCGGATGGCCGGCCTACGTCAGTGGCGCGCATGCGTCCCACCCGTCCAACCGCCACGCGAGTGCGTGCGTGACCGACCTTAGTGGTGATGACCGCCGTCGCCGTGCACATGGCCGTGGTCGCGCTCTTCCGCGGTGGCTTCGCGCACTTCGACGATCTCCACGTCGAAGTGCAGATCCTTGCCGGCCATCGGGTGATTGAGGTCCACATCGACCACGCTCATGCCGACCTTCTGCACCGTCACTGCGCGCGGACCGAAGTTGGTCTGCAACACGACCTGGGTACCGGGCACCAGCTTGGTGGCGCCGAAATGCTTCTTGGGCACGCGCTGGCTCAGGCCTTCGCGGTATTCGCCGTAGGCGTCGGTGGCCTTGACGTCCACACCGAAGCTCTCGCCGGCTTCCTTGTCCATCATGGCCGCTTCCAGGCCCGGGATGATGTTGCCGTGGCCGATCATGATCGCCAACGGGTCACGCTCCTTGGAGCTCTCGATCGGCTCCTGGCCGATTTCCGAAACGGTGTAATGGAAGCGGACGACGCTGTCTTTTTCGATCTTCATGCCTGGCTCTGAATGGGCTGCCCGGTGGCAGACGGTTGAGGACGGCTTGTCGGCCGCCGGGTGCGCCGCCATCATGGCGACCTTTCGAACCGCCCATTATCCCGGCTCCATGCATATCACGCCAGTTTTCGCCGCCAGCGCCCGACGCGCCGCGGCCAGCCTGTTGCTGGGCCTGCTGCTCCTGGGGGGCTGTTCGTCGCACGCGCCGGTGCGGCGCGCGGCCGCGCCCCCTGCGGCCGCGCGCGTGTGGCCGCAGGTGCCGCCGGCCGACCCGGCCGCCGCCAACAACATCTTGATGCGGGCGTTGGGGCTGGTGGGCACCCCGTACCGGTTCGGCGGCAATACGCCGGAGACCGGCTTCGACTGCAGCGGACTGGTCACCTATGTCTACAAAGACGTACTGGCCCTGGCACTACCGCGCACCTCGCGCGAACTGGCCGCAATCCAGGGCCCGCGCATCCCGCCCGAGCGACTTGCCACCGGCGATCTGGTGTTTTTCGGCGCTGGAGGCAACGTGACCCATGTTGGCATTTATGTCGGTGAAGGCCGCTTCGTGCATGCCCCTACCACCGGCGGTACGGTCCGCTTGGACTTTCTTGATGGAGCTTACTGGCGTGACCATTATTCAGGTTCAAAGCGGGTTTTGCACTAAAATGTGACGGAAATCACAAGTCATAAAACGGAAAGTTAACTTTTTTTGAACGTAACGATTCTTTCACCAGGGCATCATCTCGCATCGACAGCAGAACTGTGATTCCCGCGTGACGAACGACGAACAGATCAAAACTGGCGCCGCACCGCTTCCGCCCCGGAAACCGCTCCGCCTGCTATGCGCCACCGCTCTCTTGATTGCAGCACTTCCTGCATTCGCGCAGACCGCCAGCAGCACGCCATCCGCTCCGCAGACGACCACGCCTGACAGCGCCGTCGCCGCCGAGAAAGCCGCAACCCGCAGCCGCGCCGACGCCGCTGCCACCGCAACACTGGCCGCCCTGCTTCCGCACCTGGCTGCCAACGACGCCATTCCGCTGATGGACCGCTCGGCGATGTTCGCCGGCGATCTCAGCCGCCTGCTTGCCAATTACGACGTGTCGCAGAGCGCAGCCAATGCTGCCCAGAACGCCGTGGCCGATAGCCGCGTGCAGGTGATCCTGCAGCGCGCCATGGCCCTGCTCGGCACTCCGTACGTCTGGGGCGGCGAATCCACCGAAGGGTTCGACTGCAGCGGCCTGGTCGGCTATGTATTCAAGACTGCGCTCGGCATCGACTTGCCGCGCGTCTCGCGCGACATTGCCCGCGACGAATCGGCCGAGCTGATCAAGGACCCGAGCGCGCTGAAGGCTGGCGACCTGGTGTTCTTCGGCAAGCGTGGCCGTATCGACCATGTCGGCCTGGTGGTCGGCGACGGCAAGTTCCTGCACGCGCCCAGCCGCGGCAAGGACGTGCGCGTTGATTCGCTGGCAAGCGGCTACTGGAGCGAGAAGTTCATCCAGGCGCGCCGGGTGCTGTAACGCTCGGTTGCTTTCGACTCGGTTGCTTTCGACTCGGTTGCTTTCGACTCAGTCGAAGAAGGCCGCGACGATCTCGCGGCCTTTTTGTTGCGCGGAACCGGGCCGCGACGTCCGTGTGCGACCGCGCAGCCTCTATCGGCGCCTACCCACCCACGCGCCAGGCGCACCAGGAGCCACGCTGCCCGCACCGCCTACGCCGTCGTCGGGCAGATGATCTACCCGTATACCGGATGCGGCTTACTGCGAGGCGTCGGCCTTGTACCGTGCCATGGTGTCCTCGATGCCCTTGCTCAACTCCATCACCTTGAGCGCGTATTCCGCCAGACGTTGATCTTCCGGGGTATCTGGCCGCCAGGACGGCACTTCCACCGGGGTGACCCCGTCCGGATCCATCGCCACGAACACGATGATGCAATGCGTGCACAGGCGCGAATCGCCGCCCATCGGACTGCGCGCGCGTACATCGATCGCAAAATGCATGCTGCTGCGGCCGGTGTAGACCAGTTTGGCCGACACGGCCACCAGATCGCCGATGCGCACCGGCGCCACGAAGCGGATACCGCCCACCGCCACGGTGACGCAGTAATGCCCGCTCCAACCACTGGCCGCCGCAAAACCAACCTGGTCGATCCACTTCATCACCACGCCGCCATGCACCTTGCCGCCGAAGTTGACGTCGCTGGGCTCGGCCAGAAAACGAAATGTCAGATCACGCTGTTGGCCAATCACCGCCCGCCCTCGTCAATGGATGAGCTGGAAGTGTGCCATGTGGGTGGAACTCGTCGTACCCACAGCGCGATTGCCGTACCGGTCGACGTGAGCGCAACGAAGATCGGCACAAGACCTGTCATCAGCCAAGGTGCGGGATGCGTTGAAATTCGTCCCGTGAGCCTGAGCAGCGTCATCGTCAGATCGCCCGACTCCCCGTTGCCCCGCATGATCGAACAACGTCAAAAAGCACGCTCAACCGCCAATCACCTCAAGGTTGTCGCGCTTGCGCAGACACAGCCACGGGAAATGCGGCTGCGGCAACCTGAGCGCCTTTCGCATGCGGGCACTCCAACGACGCGGGTCGAACAACCACTGCACTGCAAAGCGGTCGAACGTAGCGTAGGTATGCTGGTGATAATGCGCAGCCAGTTCCGGAACGCCCAGCTCGGTGAAGTAGCGCAGGCTACGTGCGGCACTCTCTTGGGCGTGCTGCGGCGTGGCGTAGAGCGGGCTGTCGAGAATATGCAGCACGCCATCCTCGCGCAGATGCGCGAGCAAGCGCTCGATCAACGCGCCAGGATCAGCGAAATACTGCACGCAGGCGGGCAGCACGATGATGTCGAACGCGTCGCGCGGCAGTGCCACGGTCTGGATGTCGCCAGCGATGAAACTCAGGCCCGCCGCATGGCCGAACACGCGTGCGGCCTGGCTGAGCTCGGTGCGATTGACGTCGATGCCGCAGACCTCGCGTTGCAGCGACTGCGCCAGCACGTGCGATAGCCAGCCATTGCCGCAACCGAGTTCGAGGATGGCGCCCTCGCCGGCATGCGTGGCCAGGTGCTGCGCCAGCAAACTGCTCGACAGCGCGCGCACGCGCCATTCCAGCGTTGCCCCCAGTGTTCCGCCCGGACGCGGCAGGCTGCGCACCTGCGCATCGGTGTAGAGTCGGCCTTCCTTGCGCCGGATCTCCAGGTAGCGCTGCTCGAAAGGGTCCTCCGCCAGGCCGCGCTGCACAAGCACGCCATCGACGCGTTCCAGCTCGGGCAGCTGCTGCAGCCGTTCGCGCAGCACGGGAAATCCGGCACGCATCAAGCTGCCTCAGCGCAGTGGTTTGGCGCTGTCAGCGGGCGGATCTTCCAGTCCCACATTGGTGGAGGCGGATTCGTAGATGCTCTTGTCGAGCAGGCCGGTTTCCTTGGCCACCAGCACCGGCACCAGCATCTGCCCGGTGACGTTGGTCATGGTGCGCATCATGTCCAGGATGCGGTCGATCGCATACAGGTAGCCGATCACTTCCAACGGCAGATTGGCCGCACTCAGCACCACCGTGGCCATGATGACCGCCGTGCCCGGTACGCCGGCCGTGCCGAAGCTGCCGAGCACCGAGGCGATCAGCACCACGAAATACTGGTTGGCGGTCAGGGGGACGCCGGTGTATTGCGCGATGAACACCGCGCACAACGCTGGAAAGATTGCGCCGCAGCCATCCATCTTGATGCTGGCGCCCAGCGGTACCGCGAATGCGGCGTAGTCCTTGCTGACCCCCAGGTTGTGGGTAATCGAACGCATCGCCACCGGCATTGCCGCAAAGCTCGACGAACTGACGAACGCCACCTGCATGCCCGGCGCGGCACCGCGGAAAAACTTCCACGGGTTGAGCCCATGTGCGAGCAGCAGGATGCTGTAGACCACCACAATGTGGATCGCGCAGGCCACATACAGCGCCAGCACGAAATTGCCGAACGGCAGCAGCTTCGAAAAGCCGTAGCTGCCGACCAGGCCAGCGATCAGGCCAAAGGTGCCGAGCGGAGTCATCTCCAGCACGAAGCGCGTCACCTGGATCATGATGTCGCTCAACTGCCCGGTGAGCTTGCGCGCCTCGGCCACACGCTCGCCGAGCTTGACCATCGCAAAACCCAGCAACGCGGCGAAGAAGATCACCGGCAGGATCGAGCCACGCCCCGCCGCCAGCACCGTTTCGCCGGCCGCGTTGGTCTTGGTGCCGATACCGGTCAATGCGTAGAACGGGTTGGACGGCACCACATCCAGCAGCACCTGGACCGGGCTGGGCACATCGCGCGGTTTCCAGGCCGAATCCACGCTCAGGCTGAAATGGCCGGCGCCCGGCTGCATGATCGTGCCGACCGCCAGGCCCACGGCCACCGCCAATGCTGCGGTGATCACGAACCACAAGAACGTGCGCCCGCCGAGTGCGGCAACCGACTTTTGCCCGTGCAACGACGAGATCGCATTGATCACCGCAAAGAAGACCAGCGGGATGGCGATCATCTTGATCAGCGTGACGTACAGATCACCCAGGGGACCGAACCACACATCGGCTGCCGGGCCCATGGCCGCGCCGACGATCGCGCCTAGCGCAAAGCCGGCCACCACGCGTTGCCAGAACGGAATGCGCAACCACGCCGCAACCAGTTTCATATCGTCGAATCTTCCGGGGGAAAGTGCTTGCACCATAGCCCAGGGCTGCTCTGCCCGCGAGACCACGGCTGGAACAGCGCTGTGTCATCGGTGTGACACCACCCATCGCGGCATAATGGGGATTGATTCAGCCACGAGTTCGATGCCGATGCGTTACCGCCTGCCTACCCTCGCCGCCCTGACCACGCTGTGCGTCGCCGCCTGCGCCTCCACGACCGGGAGCGGCACCTCCGCACCCGCGTCGGTCCGCGTGGAGGTGCCGCAGGTGACGCACCCGGCCGGCGAAACCCCGCAATGGTGGTACCGCTCGGGCGCCGCCCGTGCCGCCGGCAACGGCGCCATGGCCGGCAAGGCGCGCAACGTGATCCTGTTCCTGGGCGATGGCATGAGCCTGACCACGGTGGCCGCGGCGCGCATCCTGGACGGCCAGCGCAAGGGCGGCCCGGGCGAAGAGAACCTGCTGTCTTGGGAGCAGTTTCCCGCCACCGCTTTCAGCAAGACCTACAACACCGACTCGCAGACACCGGATTCGGCCGGCACCATGACCTCCATCACCACCGGCGTGAAGTCGCACATGGGCGCGATCGGGGTCAGCAGCGGCAACCGCAGCGACTGCGCCGACAGCTTGAACAAGGGCCTGCTGAGCTGGCTGCAGCTGGCCGACAGCGCCGGCATGGCCACCGGCATCGTCACCACCACGCGCCTGACCCACGCCACGCCGGCGGCAACCTATGCGCATTCGCCGGACCGCAACTGGGAAAACGACACCGACCTACCCGAGTCGGCGCGTGCTGCCGGTTGCCAGGACATTGCCCAGCAATTGCTCTCCACCGCCCGCTACGGCCGAGGCCCGAAGGTGGTGCTGGGCGGAGGACGCAGCCAGTTCCAGAGCGTGCAGGAGCGCGACCCGGAATACGACGACAAGGTGGGCCTGCGCCTGGACGGTCGCGATCTGGTGGCCGAATGGAAACAAGCGCACCCGCAAGGCGCCTATGTCTGGAACGAGCAGCAATTGCAGGCAGCGTCCGGTGCACCGGCGCTGCTGGGGCTGTTCGAACCGGACCACATGCAGTTCGATCACGACCGCAACCGCACCCCGCAGGGCGAGCCCAGCCTGACCGAGATGACCCGCACCGCGATCCAGTCGCTGTCGCGCGACCCGAACGGGTTCGTGCTGATGGTCGAAGGCGGCCGTATCGATCACGCCAACCACGCCGGCAACGCCTACCGCGCGCTCGATGAAACCGTGTCGCTGTCCGATGCCGTGCGCGTTGCTGTGCAGACTGCGCCACCGGACACGCTGATCATCGTCACCGCCGACCATTCGCACACGCTCAACTTCGTCGGCTACCCGGTGCGCGGTAACCCGATCCTGGGCAAGGTGCGCGGCACCGGCGGCGAAGAAGGCGACCGCAGCCAGCTGGCCACCGACCTGGCCGGCCAGCCGTACACCACGCTCAGCTACGCCAATGGCCCCGGCTACACCGGTGCCAGCAACGCGCAGCCGGCCGGCCCCAAGAAGTATCCGCACGAACCCAGCAGCAGCGAGCCGGCCACTGGCCGCCCGGACCTGAGCCATGTCGACACCGAAGCCCCCAGCTACATGCAGGAAGCGCTGGTGCCGACCAAATCCGAAAGCCACGGCGGCGAAGATGTCGGCATCTGGGCCACCGGCCCCGGCAGCGCGGCATTCCGCGGCACGCTGGAAGAGAACGTGATCTACCACGTCATCGTCCAGGCCACTCCGCGCCTGCGCGAGCGCCTGTGCAAGGCCGGCACCTGCAATGCCGCTGGCGTGCCGGTGGAATTGCCCAAGCCGGCCACGTTCGAGGCTGCGGTCAAGCGCTGATGCGCAGGCAGCGCTGCAGCGATGGCAGGCGAGCCGGCGCATGATGCGGTCGACGCATCGCCGCTCGACCTGCCGGCCTGGCGTCGCCAACGCCGTGTGCGAGCACGCCCGCAAACGGCCGCCGTCCCCCGCTGTCGGTGTGGCGCTCAGATCGGCCGTCGCGGACCGATGCGGTAACCGCGCACGGCAGCACATTGCAGCCAAGGCTGCAGCTGCACGCCGTTGTTCGCGCTGTGGGACGCCGAGAACACTGGAATCGTCGCCGTGTCCCCTGCAGGCAACATCCCAGGCAGGCGACCGACCGACCGTCACGCAGCCGGGACGGCATCTACTCACCAGGCGCGCAGGATCCGCTGCGAGGTCGCGCCTGTGCTGACCGGTACCCCGCTGCTGCCAGCCACCCCGCCTGGCCCGGTGCTGCTGGCCTATAGCGGCGGGATGGATTCCAGCGTGCTGCTGCATCTGCTGGCGGCGGCGTCGCGCTATCGACACGCAGGTTTGCGCGCGCTGCATGTGCATCATGGGTTGCATGCCGATGCCGACGCCTGGGCGGCGCATTGCCAGCGCACGTGCGACGCGCTGCAGGTGCCGTTGCAGATCGTGCGGGTGCAGGTGGCACGCGACAGCGGGCTTGGGCTGGAAGCGGCAGCACGCAACGCGCGCCACGCGGCTTTCGCGCAGGCCCTCATTGCTGGCGAATGGCTGGCGCTGGCGCATCATCGCGACGACCAGGCGGAAACGTTCCTGCTGCGTGCGCTGCGCGCTTCCGGCCCCGAAGGCCTGGCGGCGATGCGCCCGCAGCGCCCGTTCGCCAGCGGCACGCTGTGGCGCCCGATGCTGGCGCATGCGCGCGCCGATCTGCTCGCCTACGCGCATGCGCACGGATTGCGCTGGATCGATGACCCCAGCAATGCCGATCCACACCACGACCGCAATTTCCTGCGCAGCCAGATCGTGCCGTTGCTGCAGCAACGCTGGCCGCAGGCGACCGACGCACTGGCGCGCAGTGCGCAACTGAGCGCCGATGCCAGTGCGTTGCTGCTGCAGCAAGACATGGCATTGCTGCCAGGTGTGATTACCGCCAGCGGCGCGCTGGATCTGCAAGCATTGCGCGCGCAACCCGTGGAACGAAGGGCACGGCTGTTACGCGCCTGGGTAAGTGCGGCGCACGCGCCGCCGCTGCCTGCGCACGGCGTGGCCGCGCTGGAACAGGAAATCGACAATCATGCTGCAGATCGGCATGCCTGCTTTGCGTGGCAGCAGGTAGAAGTACGCCGCTGGCGCCAGTGCCTGTTTCTGCATCGCGCCGCTGCGGCCTGGCCGTCTGACTGGCACGCGCAATGGGACGGCGCAGCGCCCCTGCAACTCCCCGACGGTGCGCAGTTGCGGTTGCTCGGCGCACCGGGCCTGCGCTTTGCGCAACCGCTGCTGGTGCGGGCCCGCCAGGGCGGCGAGCGCATCGTGCTGCCGCAGCGCAGGCATTCGCACCAACTCAAACATCTGCTGCAGGCGCTGGATCTGCCGCCGTGGGAACGCGGGCGCCTGCCGATCCTGTGGGAAGGCGCGCAGGTGCTCGCCGCCGGCGATTGCATCATTTCCGGCACCTTGAACGCATGGTTGCAGACCAATGCCGCATCGCTGCAGTGGCGCACGGCTGCCGATGCGAATTGACCCGCCTGCGCGCGCGCCGCACACTTTAGCGATGGCCAAGAAGTCCTTGAACGAAACGTCCCCGGTTGCCCGCTTCGAACAGTCGCTGGAAGAACTCGAGCAACTGGTACAGAAGATGGAAGTCGGCGACCTGAGCCTGGAGCAATCGCTCACGGCCTACGAACGCGGCATCGGGTTGTACCGTGATTGCCAGCAGGCGCTGGAACAGGCCGAACTGCGCGTGCGCTTGTTGACCGACCCCGCCCGCCCCGAGCTTGCCGAAGCCTTCGAACCGCCGTCGCTGGACGGCTGAGGTGAGCTCGGCGTTGTTCGACCGCTGGATCGCCCGTACCGAACGCAGCCTGGAGGCCGGCTTGCCGAGCGCCACGCATGCGCCGAAGCGCCTGCATGCAGCGATGCGTCACGCCGTGCTGGGCGGGGGCAAGCGCATGCGCCCGCTGCTGGTCTACGCAAGCGGCGCATTGTTCGGTGCCGCTGAGGATCAGCTCGACACGCCCGCGGTGGCAGTAGAGCTGATTCACGCTTATTCGCTGGTGCACGACGATTTACCGGCGATGGACGACGACGCGCTGCGACGCGGCCAGCCCACCGTGCATATCGCCTTTGACGAGGCCACCGCGATTCTGGCCGGCGATGCCTTGCAGACGCGCGCGTTCGAATTACTCGCCACTGCCCCTGCCAGCGCCGAACTGCGCGTGGGCTGGATGCAGAGCCTGGCCAACGCGGCGGGTGCGGCGGGCATGTGCGGCGGCCAGGCGCTGGATATCGATGCGACCGGGCAACTGCAATCGCTGCAGCACCTGCAACGCATGCATGCGCTCAAGACCGGCGCGTTGATCCGTGCAGCGGTACGGATGGGCGCACTGACCGGAGGCGCCGCGGCGGCCGACCAGCAGCGTCTGGACGAATTTGCCGACGCGCTAGGCCTGGCCTTCCAGGTGCGCGATGACATCCTGGATGTGGAATCGAGCTCGGCGCAGCTGGGCAAGACCGCCGGCAAGGACGCGGCGCAATCCAAATCCACCTACCCCGCCCTGCTGGGGATGGACGGCGCCAAGGCGAAGCTGGCCGAGCTGGCCGCGCGCATGCATGACGTCCTGCAGCCCTACGGGCAACCAGGCGAGACATTGGTCACCTTGGGCCGGTTTGCGGTGAACCGCGCGCACTAGGCGCCGTTGCCAACGCCGCTAAACCGCAGCAAGCGGGGACGGCCGATGCCGAATCGATCTGAAGTTCCTGCGTGTCGCAAAGACGCGCTGGTCGCTCGCGGCCACATCTCGACCATTGGCGACATAAATCAGACGCAAAGGGCATGATTTGCCCACTCCGTGCGCCAGCGCACGGTCAACGCCCGCAGCAGCAGCGGCCAACCAGCCAACTTGATCACACATTGTAACTTTTCTCGCGTGCATTTGTGTCAGCCATTGACACATCCGGAGCTGCAGCACGTGATCGACTTCACATTTAAAGCTGAATTGTCGACATCCGCGATATTTCGACACCGTTCATGTGTTCGATAGGAACAAAAATATTCGCAATTGAATAACTTGTCGCGTTCGCTCGTCCTGCCTAGGTTTGGCTTGCCCGCATCCGCGGACATCCCCCGATCACACGGAGAGTTACTGGTGAAAAACGTTTTTTTCGCATCGTTTGCAGCAGGCACGCTGGCCGTTGTTGGCGTCCTCGGATCGGCGCAGGCGCAGTCTGTGCGCGGCCCGGTTCCATTGACCATCGAACTGTCGCCAGTGGCCGACCAGGCCGGGCGTCATCAGGGCAAGATCGCCGTCACCGTCACCAATAACGGCAGCCAGATCGCGCGCGTGCCGACCTATCAGCTGCCGTTGAAATCACTGGATAACGGCATTCTGGAAGTGAGCCGCGACGGCAAGCCAGTGGATTACACCGGGCGCCTGGTCAAGCGCGGCCTGCCCAAGGCCGCCGACTTCACCATCCTGCAGCCGGGTCAGAGCGTGAAGGGCGAGGTCGATCTGGCCGGCGCCTACGATCTGTCCACCAGCGGCAACTACTCCATCCAGGTGCGCTCGGCGCTGCAGTACGCCTCCTTTTCCGACGGCAGTCTGATGAAAGCGGCCAACGGCGAGCCGGCCGTGGCCACCAGCACCCCGCTCACCGTGTGGCTGGACGGCGTCAGCCGTGGGGTACAGCGCCAGCTTGCAGTCGGCCCGACCGCCGTGGTCAACGGCATCAACTACCTCAACTGCAGCACTACCCGCACCAGTCAGGCCGGCAGTGCAGTGACCGCCGCGCGCAATTACTCGCAGAACGCGCGCAACTACCTCAACGCCGGCAGCACTGGTGCGCGCTACACCACCTGGTTCGGCACCTATAACGCCTCGCGCTACAGCCGGGTGAGCTCGAACTTCGTCAACATCGATAATGCGCTGGACCAGAACAACGGCCAGATCACCATCAATTGCGGTTGCACCGAAAGTGCCTACGCGTACGTCTATGCCAACGCGCCTTACGAGATCTATGTCTGCAATGCGTTCTGGAGTGCATCGACCACCGGCACCGACTCCAAGGCCGGCACGCTGGTACACGAGATGAGTCACTTCACGGTCGTCGCCGGCACCCAGGACCGCGTCTATGGCCAGTCCGGCGCGCGCAGCCTGGCGATCAGCAACCCGGCGCAGGCCATCACCAATGCCGACAGCCATGAGTACTTCGCCGAAAACACCCCGGCGCAGAACTGATCGCTCCATCGCCTGAAACGACAAAGGCCCGGCATCGCTGCCGGGCCTTTGTCGTTTCCATTGCACCAGTTACTTGATCAGACGCAACGCGAACGGGTAACGGTAATGCTCGCCATTGTTGGCCTTGACTGCGGCCAGGATGCACAGCACCAGGTTGGCAATCCACACCAGCGTCGGCAGGAAGAACAGGATGCCGAACGAGACGATGGTCAGAATGACCGCTGCCACGGTGGCAATGAGCACGGTGATCTGGAAATTCAGCGCTTCCTTGGCTTGATCGGTCGCGAATGGCTTGGACGGGCTGGCGTCCTTGCTGATCAACCAGATCACCAAGGCACCGACGAACGAGGTCACGATGCCGAGCAGATGCGCGGCCAGCGCGAGCGTGCGCTCCTCCGACGGACTGCTGGTGCCGACCTGCGGCGGTGGTGGCGGTACGGCGTGCGATTCGAATTCGCTCATCATGTCTCCCCGTGCATGGTTGTGGTGCGGCGGACTATAGCAACGATTCAGCCAGCCACCAGTGCGGAAAGACACGGGCACGCGGTTTGCAGGTTCGAGCGGCTGCTCGTGAGGCGTGCGCCGACACAACAAGCCGCCGCTCGGACACCGGTGAAGCCGGTACAGCCGATGCCGCTCAGCTGTCGCCTGCCACCGTCATGCGGTTGATCAGCACCGAGCCGATCTTGACGTGCGAGCGCGGATCGACATCGCTGCCCACCGCTTCGATGCCGGCGAACATGTCGCGCAGATTGCCGGCGACGGTCAGGCCATCGACCGGATAGGCAATCACGCCATTCTCGATCCAGAAGCCACCGGCCCCGCGCGAATAGTCGCCGGTGACGGGATTGACGCCGTTGCCCATCAATTCGGTGACCAGCAGGCCGCGCGACATGCCGGCAATCATCGACGCCAGATCGCCTGCATTGGCGGTGACCTGCAGGTTGTGCACGCCGCCGGCATTGGCGGTGGTCTGCAGGCCCAACTTGCGTGCCGAATAGCTGCCCAGCACATAGCGCTGCAGCACGCCGTCGGTGATCAGCGCCGAACGCCGCGTCGCCACGCCTTCGCCGTCGAAGGCGGCCGAGCGCAAACCGCGGCGCAGGTGCGGCAACTCTTCGATGTTGAACCAGTCCGGGAACAACTTGCTGCCGACGCTGTCGAGCAGGAAGCTGGCACGGCGATACAGCGCGCCGCCGGAAACCGCACCGAGCAGGTGGCCGACCAGCGAGCGCGCCACTTCCGGTGCGAACAGCACCGGCAACTGGCCGGTGGGCAGCGAACGCGGCTGCAAGCGCGCCACGGTACGCTCGGCGGCATGGCGGCCGATCGCGTCGGGCGCTCCCAGGTCCTCGCGTGCCAGCGCACTGCTGTACCAGCCGTCGCGCTGCATGCCGTCGCCCTGGCCGGCGATCAGCGCGCAGCTGATCGAATGATGGGTACCGCGCTCGCGGCCGATGAAGCCGTGCGAATTGGCGTACACCGACAGGCTGAGCCCGGTGCTGGCCGAGGCGCCGTCGGAGTTGCTGATGCGCGCATCGGCATCGCGTCCGGCGGTTTCGCAGGCCAGCGCCAGATCCACGGCGGTGTCGGCGTCCAGCGCCCACGGGTGCCAGCTATCCAGCTCGGGGAACTCGCGCGCCATCAACTCCGGGTCGGCCAGGCCGGCGGCCACGTCGTCCTCGGTGAAACGGGCGATCGCGCAGGCCTGCGCCACGGTGGACTCCAGGCTGGAATCCTGCAGGTCGGCGGTACTGGCACTGCCCTTGCGCTTGCCGAAGTAGACCGTGACCGCAATGCCACGATCGCGGGTGGATTCGACCGTCTCCACATCGCCCAGCCGCACATTGACGTCCAGGCCGCGCTCTTCGCTGCAGCTCACTTCGGCCTGCGTGGCGCCGGCCGCACGCGCGCGCTCGAGCAGGCGCTGGGAGATGTCGCTAAGCGCGTCCAGGCGCTGCAGGCTGTCGTCGGTGACGCGGATTTCGGAGGAGAGTGCGTTCAATGCTTTATCCTTGGAAACGCGGATCCGTCCGCGAAAGCCCGGCTGTCCATGACCGGAGTGTTTGAATTCGGTGCGGAGTTGTTCCGCCGACGCCCGGCCGTTCGAGGCCGGAGATGTTTATCAACCAAGTTTCGGGATGTGGTGGCAATGCGCGGACGCGATGAAGAGACCGGTGAATTTCGCGGCGCCAGCCGCAGCCAGCAGCGGCGCGAGGCGCTGGAGATTTTCGACCTGGGCGAAAAGCTGGTGGCGCTGACCCCGGCGCAGTTGGCCAAGTTGCCGGTGCCCGAATCGCTGATCCCGCATATCGAAGAGAGCAAGCGGATCACCTCGCATATCGCGCACAAGCGGCAACTGGCGTTTCTGGCCAAGCACATGCGCCGCGAGGACGAGCAGACCCTGGCCGCGATCCGCGATGCGCTGGACGCCAACAGCGACACCGCGCGCCGCGAAGTGGCGGCGATCCACCGGGTCGAGCGCTGGCGCGAACGCCTGCTCGCAGAAGGCGACGGGGCGCTGGCCGAACTGCTGGAAGCCTACCCGGCTGCCGACCGCCAGCAACTGCGTCAGCTGGTACGCAACGCGATCCACGAACGTGCCAAAAACAAGCCCCCGCGCGCCTACCGCGAACTGTTCCAGGTGCTGCGCGAGCTGTCCCAAGAGCAGGGATTGGAGAGTGGGGATTCGGGATTGGACGACGACCAGGATCCGGGAGACGACGAATAGGACCTGGCGGCCGCAGTCGTGGAGCCGCTCAACCAGCGCCTCCGCCGCAGCCAACCGCGGCAGCCAGCGTCCAACGTCAGCCGCCTGGGTAGGCGACACCTGAGCGCCGAGGACGCTGCGCGCCTCTACCGCCGCGCTTCCCGATGCTCTGACCTCCAATCGCGGTTCCGAGACCGACGCAGCACACGTCACGGCCACGTGCGCCCCGCTCCTGACCGTTACGAATCCCGATTCCCGATTCCCGATTCCCCGCATCTCAGGCCTGCGTTCCGCCAACCGTGATGCCGTCGATCAACAGCGACGGCTGACCGACGCCGACCGGCACGCTCTGCCCGTCCTTGCCGCAGACGCCCACGCCTTCGTCCAATGCCAGGTCGTTGCCGATCATGCGCACCTTCTGCATGGTCTCCGGGCCATTGCCGATCAGGGTGGCGCCCTTGACCGGCGCGGTGACCTTGCCGTCTTCGATCAGGTAGGCCTCGGTGGCCGAAAACACATATTTGCCGCTGGTGATGTCGACCTGGCCGCCACCGAAGTTCACCGCGTAGATGCCCTTCTTGACCGAGCGGATCATCTCTTCCGGGTCGTGCTGGCCAGCACGCATGTAGGTATTGGTCATGCGCGGCATGGTCAGGTGCGCGAACGATTCGCGGCGGCCGTTGCCGGTGGGCGCAACCCCCATCAGGCGCGCGTTGTGGCTGTCCTGCATGTAACCCACCAGCACGCCGTCTTCGATCAGCGTGGTGCACTGGCTGGGCGTGCCTTCGTCATCGATATTGAGCGAGCCGCGACGGCCGTCCAGGGTGCCGTCATCGACGATGGTCACGCCCGGCGAGGCCACGCGCTCGCCGATGCGCCCGGCGTAGACGCTGGTGCCCTTGCGGTTGAAGTCGCCTTCCAGGCCGTGCCCCACCGCCTCGTGCAACAGCACGCCGGGCCAGCCCGGGCCAAGCACCACCGGCATCACACCGGCCGGCGCCGGGATCGCGTCCAGATTCACCAGCGCCTGGCGCAGTGCTTCGCGCGCGAAGCCTTCCGGGCGGCCGTCGGCAAACAGGTCGGCATAGCCATAACGCCCGCCGCCGCCGGAATAACCGGATTCGCGCCGGCCGCCCTGTTCGACGATCACCTGCACATTCAAGCGCACCAGCGGGCGCACGTCCGCTGCCAGCACGCCGTCGCTGCGGGCGATCAGCACCGTGTCCACGCCGCCGGACAGGCTCACCATCACCTGCTTGACGCGCGGGTCGGCAGCGCGCAGGAACTGGTCGATCCGACGCAGCAGGTCCACCTTGGTGGCGCTGTCCATGTCGTCGATGGGATCGGTGGCCGGGTACAGCGCACGGCCATTGCCGCGCACCAGCGAGCGGGTGGATTGCGCGCCGCCCTCGCGCGAGATCGCGCGCGCGGACTGTGCAGCTTCGAGCAGCGCATCGCGATGGATATCGTCGGAATAGGCGAAGCCGGTTTTCTCGCCAGCGATTGCGCGCACGCCCACGCCTTGTTCGATGGAATGCGCACCGTCCTTGACGATGCCGTCTTCCACGCTCCAGCTCTCGCGCCGCGAATGCTGGAAATACAGATCGCCGAAGTCGATGCCCGGGCCCAGCAGGGCGCCGAAGGTGCGGTCGAGATGGCCGGCGTCCAGGCCGGAGGGGAGCAGCAGCCGGGTTTCGGCCAGAGTGAGAGCGTTATCTGTCATGTGGTCAGGATGGGGCCCGCGCGCCGGGGAGACAAGTCGTTCGGCTGAACATGCGCGCAGCTATCATCGCCAGCCAGTTCTTCACGATCGCCCGCGCATGAAGCTCATCGCCCACGTCCTGGACGGCCACACGCTGGACATCCGCCCTGCCCCGCACGAGCGCGCGTGGATGGACGCCACCGACCAGCGCTACGCCTACCGCTGCCTGCCGCTGGCGATCGCCAATGCGCACGGCTGGGAGCTGCTGTGCCAGTCCGGTTTCGAGGCCAGTTGGGACGGCAGCGACGCGCTGGCGGCGATTACCATCAGCGCCGATGCAGACACGCAGGCACCGGCGATCAGCCACTTCGGCTATGGCGTGCTGACCTTCCACGTACCGTGCCTGTTCCGCACCGATACCGGCATCGACCTGTTCGTCACCGGGCCCCTGAACCGGCCCAAGGACGGCATCGGCGCGCTCAGCGGCATGGTGGAAACCGACTGGAGCCCGCATACCTTCACCATGAACTGGCGCTTCACCCGGCCCGGGCGGGTGCGCTTCGAGGCGGGCGAGCCGTTCTGTCATCTGTTCCCGCTGCAGCGACAGTTGATCGAGCAGGTGCGGCCGCAGTGGAAGCCGCTGTCCGAAGCGCCGCAGCTGGCGCAGCAACACGCCGACTGGACCCAAAGCCGCACGCGCTTTCTCGATGACCTGCCCGATGCGCAATCGGCCGCGGCGCGCGACAAATGGCAGCGTGGCTACTTTCTTGGCGTGGCTGCACCCGCGCAGCCGCCAGTGCCGGGGCATCGGTCGCGACTGCGCTTGCCGATGTTTACCCGTGCCGGCAGCGAGGACACGCCCGCACAGTGAGGCCGACGGACTCCGTCAGCGCTGCGTCGGATCGGTCTTGCCGGACTTGCCGGAGGGTGCGGCCGGTTTGCTCGGCGGCCGCTCGCGCGCCTCGCGCTCCACCACGTCCACCTGCGGGTCTTTCCACGGCCCGGTGACGTGATAGGTCTTGGCACCGATGGCACCGAGCGGTTTGCCGAGCACTGCGTTGGCCGCTGCGCCGACGGCGGCACCCACCGGGCCACCGGCCACTGCGCCGACCACCGTCAGCAGGTTGCCGGCCTTGGGGTTCACGTCCACGGTCTGGTCGAAGGTCTGCGCGCGCAGGTCGGTCTGGCCGCGGATCGCGATGTCGGCAGCCGGGCCTTCGATGCGGATGGCATCGGTGCGCGCGAAGCCCTCGCCGAAGCGCACCTCGCCGGCCAGCTTGTTGAAGGCCAGACCCTTGGAGAAGAAATCGCGGAAGTCGAACATCAACCGGCGCGGCAGCTGCGCCACGCTCAGCAGGCCAAGCACGCGGCCGGCGCCCGGGTCCACTTCCAGCAACTGGCCGTTGCGCACATCGACCTTGAGGTTGCCGTCCAGCGACCCGAGCGCGAAACCGGTTGGTGAGCCCTGCCAGCCGGCGTTGAGCTCCAGTTGCCCTTCGCCGCCGCGCAGTTGGCCGCCCAGGGTGAGGTTCTGCAGCAGATTGCCCAGGTTGCGGCTGTCCACGCGCGCCGACAGGCGCGTGCTGGCCGCCTCGCCCTTGCCGCGCCAGGCCCCGGTGAGGCCGATGTTCTGATCGTCCGAGCGCAGCTGCAGCTGATCCACCTGCATGCCATCGGTGAGCCGGCTGCTGCGCAGGCTGGCCGCGCCGAAAGTCATCTTGCCGATCTGCAGATCGTCGATATCCAATGCCAGCGGGGGGATCGACACCGGGTCGAATTCGGCCACTGCACGACGCGCGGGCTCCGGCAACGCGCCTGCCAATGGGTCGCCAGGTTCGGGCGCTGCCGGTTCGGCAGACGCCTCCACCGGCTGCCAGTGCACAGTCTTCAACCTGCCCTGCACCGTTGCGCCGTCGGCATTTGGAACGGTGAGCTGGCCGGCCAGCGAGGGGCCGTCCAGCGTCACCGCCACGGTATCGCGGGTGGGGCGCAGACGCAGACGCGTCTGCGGGAACACCCCGCCGATCATCAGCAACCGGTCTGCCTGCACATCCACCTGCTGCAACGGCATCGGGTCTTTGCTGGGCACGGCCGGCTGGCCGGGCAACGGTGGCATGTCGGCGTCGCCGCTGCTGCCGCGCGCCAGGCTGATCCAGTCGATCGCATCCAGCGACGCGGCGCGGCCAGTGACCACCAGCCCGTTGGCGGGCGGCCGTTCGGTGACGGTATCGGTGCCCATCACCACACGCACGCCGGTCTGCGCGCCATGGCTGCTGGCCTTGAGCGCCACCAGCTTGCCGAACCCCACATCGATGTCGCCATCGCCCAGCGGCAGCGCAACCTTGACCCGGGTGTCCAGTGGCTCGCTGGCTGCCTTGTCCAACGGTGCGGGCAGATCCAGCGTGGTGCCGACCAGATTGGAGCGCAGCGTCAGTACCGCGTTCGCATCGGTCTGTCCCGGCGGCGGCAGCGGCACATCCACGCCCACCTGCCAGGGCGCACTGCCATGCACGTACGGGCGCAGCCATTCCATCTGGGGTGCACGATCGAACAGTTCCTTGGCATCCAGGGTGGCGCCAAGACGTGCTTCGAAGGCTTGCTTGGGGTCCTGCACCAACCCGCCAGCGCGCAACGACAATTCGCCGCTGCGGCCTTCGTGCTGCACGCTCAACCGCTCGGCGGCAAAGCCGGTGTCGCGATACTCGGCCTGCCCGCTGACCTGATCGAAGGCCAGATCCCAACGCGCGTCGGCCAGCCTGGCGCCCTGCAGGGCCACCGTGCCCTGCAGGTGCCCACCGACGCCATGCGTCCGCAAGGGACGCAGCAGGTCGAAGGTCACGGCGGCCGGACCGGATACGGTGAGATTGCGCAAGGTGTCGCCATAGCGCCGCTCCAGCGGACTCTTGCGCAGCATGCCGAGCAATTGCGCCGCATCGGCCTGCGTGGAGGCGCGGACGTAGAGTTCGGAGGTGGCAAAGCTGGGAATGCCCGCTTCCAGCTGCGCGATCGGGGTACCGGCAAGATCACCCTGCCCGTGCAGCGAGAAGCCGTTGCCGATGAAGCTCAGGTTGGCCTGGACCTGCTCCATCGCCGGCCAGTCCGGCTGGAAGCGGATCACGCCATCGCGGATCTGCCCGAACGCTTCGAAGCGCCCGTCGTTGTTGTCGAACGGCCAATCGTCCAGATCGCCGCTGACCAGGCCAGTGCCGCCGGTGACGGTGCCGCCGGCTACGGCCATGTCGAGCCAGTCGATGGCGGCCTGGCTCATCTTGGAGCGGATCCAGAACTTGCGCGCCACCGGCAGCGCCACATCGTCCAGCTGGGCCGCCAGCTGCATGCGCGGGCGGCTGCCATCGCCCTGGAACCACAGCCCGCCACGCACGTTGGCGCCGTAATCCTTGCCCTGCACACGCAGCGCCGGGGTGGCGACCTGCCAGCCAGCGCCTTCGCGCCAGCCGACGATCTTGCCGGCCAGTTGGATCTCGTGCACCACGCCAAAGCCGGTCGGCCAATCGAAACGCAGCGTGGCGTCGGGTGCGGGGTCCAGCTCGACGCCCTGCGCATCGCCATCGATGGTGCCGCGCAGGCCACTGATGCCAGGCGCATTGCCCACCGGCAAAAACCCCAGCTCTTCGATCTGGCCCTGCGCGCGCAGTGCGCCGCCCGGCTCGCCGGCGACCCGCAGGTCGGCCACGCGCAGCTGCGGTTTGGACAGGCTCAGCCAGCGCCGCAAGGCCGGCGACAACTGCTCGCTCAGGGCGGCCGCTGCGATCAGGCCCGAGGCATCCACATGCCTGCCCATCACCGCGTAGCGGCGCCCGCCGGCAATGCTCAGCCCGTCCAGGTGCTGCAGTTGCGCCGCCTGGCCCAGGCGCAGTAGCGGCGCGTCCACGCGCCAGCCGCCATCGATGGTCTGCCAGCGCGCACGCGCCTGCAGCCGTTCCCAGGTGAGCGTGCGCCGCGCGGTCTCGTCCGGCAGCGCGGCCCCGGACAGGCGTAGCTGCTGCAAGTCGACATCCACGCTCACCGCAGCGATCCGGCGTGCGCGCAGTTGCGCCCAGGCCTGCAAGCGCCCCCCACCGCCATCCACGCGCATGCCGCCGAACTGCAGCAACGACGCCCAGGTGGACAGGTCGGCCGGATCGGCTTGCACATAGGCGCTGCCGTCGCCGCTGTCGCGATCGAATTCCAGCACCGCCGTCAGCGGCGCGCGCTTGAGATCGATCCAGCTACGGCTGCCCACTTTCACGGTCGAGCCGCTGACGCGCAGGCGCAGGTCGATGCGCGGCAGCGTGGTGTCCAGGCCGATCGAAGGCGCGGCCACATGCAGGCGCGCTTCGGCCAGCTGGATCTCGCCAAGCCGGCGCAGCGCATCCAGCGGATCGGAGTTCCCGCCGCTGGGCATGCCCTGGACCGACCACACGCCGTCGTCGCTCCGCTGCAAGGTCAGCGCCAGGCCACGCAGGCGTATTTCGGTCAGCGAATGGCCCGGCAGCAACCCGGCGTACATCGCCAGCAGCACCTCGGCCTGGCCAATGCGCACCTCGCCGTGCGGACCGATGCGCAACCCATCCAGCCGCAGCAGCGGACCGCGCCGGGTCCATTCGGTTTGCAGCCGATCGAACGCAATCGGCTGACCGGCACGCTGGCTCAGCCACTGCGCAATCTGCTGCGGATGTTCCTCGGCCAACGGCAGCGCCTGGCTGGCCGCGCCCACCAGCAACGCGACCGCCACCAGCGCAAGCGCGCAGGCAGTGATCGCATAGCGGCGAAACAGACGGAGACGGCGGCGCAGCGGGGTGGGCATCAGGAGCGGGGATTGGGCATTGGGGATTCGGGATTGGTTACAGCGTGTCCGAGCACGGTAACGTCAACGCTCCTGCTGGCCGCACATCATGACGGGGCCGGCTTTTACAAATCCCGAATCCCGAATCCCGAATCCCGAATCCCGAATCCCGATTCCCCGACTCACAGCAACACCACATCGAACTGCTCCTGCAGATACTGGTCGTCGGACTGGAAGCGGATGCTCTTGCCGAGGAACTCCTCCAGCTCGGCGACGGCTGCCGATTCCTCATCGGTGATGCGCGCGACCACCTTGGACGAGGCGATCACCAGCAGGCGCGCGGCATCGAACTGGCGCACGGCGCGGGTGATCTCGCGGAAGATTTCGTAGGTCACCGTTTCGGCGGTCTTGATGGTGCCTCGTCCGCCGCACTGGCCGCAGGTTTCCGAGAGCTGGCGCTCCAGGCTTTCGACGGTGCGCTTGCGGGTCATCTCCACCAGGCCCAACGGCGAGAACTCGTACACGGTGGTCTTGGCGTGATCGCGCGCCAGCGCTTTCTCCAAGGTGCGCAGCACCTGCCGGCGGTGCTCGGGGTCGTCCATGTCGATGAAGTCGATGATGATGATGCCGCCCAGGTTGCGCAGGCGCAGTTGCCGCGCCACCGCCTGCGCGGCTTCCAGGTTGGTGCGGAAGACGGTTTCTTCGAGATTGCGCTGACCGACGAACGAGCCGGTATTGACGTCGATGGTGGTCATCGCCTCGGTCTGGTCGATCACCAGATAGCCGCCGGATTTGAGCGGCACCTGCTTGTTCAGCGCGCGCCCGATTTCGTCCTCGACGCCGTACAGGTCGAAGATCGGGCGGTCGCCGGTGTACAGCTCCAGCCGCTCGGCCAGCACCGGCATGTACTTGGCCACGAAGGCCTGCAGTTGCACGAAGGTCTCGTTGGAATCGACCTTGACCTTTTCCACGTCGCGGCGGATCAGGTCGCGCACCGCACGCAGCGGCAGGCTCAGGTCTTCGTAGATGATGCTGCACGGCGGCGCTTCGCGGCCGCGGCGCTCCACCACGTTCCAGACCCGCGACAGGTAGGCGATGTCCTCGGCCAGTGCCTCGGCCGGCTGGCCTTCGGCATTGGTGCGGATGATGTAGCCGAAGCCGCCATGCTGGGCCGAGACCTCGCTGACGATGGTCTTCAGGCGCAGCCGCTCGGCTTCGTCTTCGATGCGCGCCGACACCCCAACGACCTTGGACTGCGGCAGCAGCACCAGATAGCGCGAAGGAATGCTGATCTGCGTGGTCAACCGCGCACCCTTGGTGCCGATCGGATCCTTGACCACCTGCACCACGATCTCCTGGCCGTCGCGCAGCAGCTCCACGATCGGCACCGACGCCGGCGGCGGCGGCGGGATCGGGGTCTCTTCGGTATCGACCACGCTGGCCGGCGCCGGTGCCAGACGGACCACGTCATTGGCGTGCAGGAACGCGGCACGCTCCAGCCCCACTTCGACGAAGGCAGCCTGCATGCCCGGCATCACCCGCTGCACCTTGCCCTTGTAGATATTGCCCACCACCCCCCGCCGCCAGCCGCGCTCGATATGCAACTCCTGCAGCATGCCGTTCTCGATCACCGCCACACGGGTCTCGCGCGGGGTGACGTTGACCAAAATCTCTTCCGACATCTAATGCGCTCCGAAGGCTGTGAGCAATTGCGAGGTGTGGTGCAGCGGCAATCCCATCACGCCGGAATAGCTTCCGGACAGATGGCGGATGAAGCGTTCGGCGCGGCCCTGAATCGCATAGGCGCCGGCCTTGCCCATCGGCTCGCCGCAGGCGACGTAGGCGGCGATCTGCGCCTCATCGAGGGTGTCGAAGGTGACCTGCGACACCACCAATGCCTGCGCCGGCGCGCGCTGCGCGCAGACTAGAACCACCGCCGTGAGCACCTGGTGGGTGCGCCCGGACAACTCACGCAGCATGGCGATGGCATCGTCCACATCGAGCGGCTTGCCGAACACCCGCTCGCCCAGCACCACTTCGGTATCGGAACCCAGCACGATGGCGTCGGGGTCGGCGGCCTGTACCAGCGCCAGCCCGGCGTGGGCCTTCTCCAACGCGACGCGCTGCACGTACTGGTCGGGCGATTCATCGGCTGCGCGCAGCTCGGGCACATCCAGTTGCAATGTCTGGAACGGCACATCCAGGCGTTGCAGGAGTTCTTGTCGGCGCGGCGAACGGGAAGCGAGATAGAGCATCCGTCCAGCATACCTGTTGCCCGCACTCGCCCGCTTGCCTGGTGAACGCGCACACCGTTGCCGACGGCGTGGTCGTGCTCGACTCACAACATATTCATCGACCTGCCAACACGCTCGCCACACAGACAAGGAGATCTCATGCGTACCCATCTCAAGCCGTTGTTGCTGGCCCTGTCCATCGCTGCCGGAACCGCCATGACTGCCCACGCCCAACCTGCGTCGAGCTATACCATTCCCAGCGACGGCACCCTGCTCAACGTGTCGGCCGAGGCCGAGGCCAAGCGTGTGCCGGACATCGCCACGCTCTCTGCCGGGGTGGTCACCCAGGCCGCCGACGGCAATGCCGCCATGCGCCAGAATGCCGAGCAGATGAGCAAGGTCATGGCCGCCGTCAAGGCCGCCGGCATCGCCGACAAAGACGTGCAAACCAGCGGCATCAATCTAAGCCCGCAGTACACCTACAAAGAGAACGAAGCGCCCAGGATCAACGGCTACCAGGCCAGCAACACGGTCAGCCTCAAGGTGCGCGACATCACGCGCCTGGGCAAGGTGCTGGACGCCCTGGTCGCGCAAGGCGCCAACGACATCAACGGCCCCAGTTTTTCGATCGACCAACCCGAGCCGGTCTACGACGAAGCCCGCATTGCCGCACTGAAGAAGGCCCAGGCGCGCGCCGACACTTATGCAAAATCGCTTGGGCTGAAGGTGCGCCGCATCGTCAGCATCTCCGAGGGCCGCAGCGGCGGCGCGGTCCGCCCGATGATGATGGCCGCCTCGATGCGCTCGGCCAAGGCCGAGATGGACACCCCGGTCGCCCCCGGCGAGAGCACCTTGTCGATCAACCTGGATGTGACGTTCGAACTGGGGCGCTGACCGGGTAGCCCTTCAAGCCCCACGTGTTGCGTTTGCACTGCCCTCCTCGGAGGGCAGTGTCGTTTGCACGCTTGGTAGAGCGCGCTTCACTTCTGGCCGCCGCCAGTTGCTGGTAATCATCAGTGACTGGCGGCCAGCCAGATTTCCCTAAAAACCAAAAAAAATGCCTGGCTGCAAGTGCCCAGAGTCATGACGACTTGGCCTGAATACGCGTTTTTGATTGTTTGTGCTTAAAAAAATATGAAATTTAGCGAAATTATTCTTTAAGCAGGCGCGACCGCTCTCTAGCATCGATTGTCAGCGCACCGTCATCTTCGTGACGGCGCCCATCTGGAGAGCGATAGAGATGACCAGCCACGCCGCGCGGCAACGCCGCCCGTTTCGTTCCACGTCGCCTGCGCGCTATGGCCGCATCAGCATGCTTGCGCTTGCCCTGAGCGGCGCCGTCGGCATGCTCGCCGCCGGCACCGCGGCCGCGCAAAGCACTACCGCCGGCATCTACGGAAGCGCGCCGGCCAGTGCAGGCGCCACGGTCACCGCGCAGAGCGACACCGGTTTGACGCGCACTGCAACCGTCGATGCCAATGGCCGTTATGCCATCGGCAACCTTCCGGTGGGCACCTACACCGTCACCCTGCAGCGCGAAGGCCAGGCCGCCGAGACCCGCAAGAACATCGCGCTACGCGTCGGCGCCGGCACCGATGTGTCCTTCGGCAGCAGCAATGCGTCCGACGAGACTGCCACCCTTGGCACCATCACGGTGACCGGCAAGAACATCTCGCCGGTGGACGTCTCCGCCACTGCTTCACGTACCGTCATCACGGCCGAGCAATTGCAACGCCTGCCACTGGCGCGCTCGGGCGAAGCGATCGCGCTGTTGTCGCCCGGCGCGGTGCAAGGCAGCGGCTATTTCGGCAACGCCATTTCCTTCGGCGGCGCCGGCGTTACCGAAAACGCCTACTACCTCAATGGCTATCTCAGCTCCAATCCGCTGACCAACATCGGCGGGATCACCCTGCCGTTTGGTGCCATCGATCAGCAGGAAACTTATACCGGCGGCTATAGCGCCCGCTACGGCCGCTCGGCCGGGGGCGTGCTCAGCCAGGTCGGCAAGCGTGGCACCAACGATTGGCATTTTGGCGCGCAGGCCTTGTGGCGTCCGAAGTCGCTGTCCAGCGACTACAAAAATGTCTTCTACCCCGATACCGCACCGCCTGCCGGCTATGAGTACAGCGATGAAAGCCTGCCCGGCACGCTTTACCGCAGCCGAAAGGACGACACCTTCTGGAACACGGTCTACAGCGTCTACGCCGGCGGCCCGCTGGTCGAAGACCGCCTGTTCGTGTTCGTTGCCGCAGAGCAGGAACGCACCGAAGGCGTTTCCACTGCACGCCGGGACGACCCGGTCATCGGCCGCAACAACTATCGCATCGATGAGCCGAAGGTCTACGCCAAGATCGACTGGAACATCAACGACAGCAATATTCTCGAACTGACCGGCGTCAAGAACAATTCTCGCGAAGGCGGTGCTTATACCGATTTCAACGGATACCCGGACGTTGTCAGCGACGCCAACGGCGCATTCGCCGATACGGTCAAGGTCAACGACCGCTACTACATCGGCAAGTACACCAGCTATATCACCGACGATCTGACACTGAGCGCCACTTACGGCAAGAGCCGCCAGACCGACTTCCGCAACAACCCCAGCACCGCACCGCTGCTGACCAACACCAATCTGCAGGACCCGGCCATCACCGGTGGCAGCGAGATCCGCAACAACCAGACCTCCAGCCAGGCACGCGACGGCGAAAACAAGACGCGCGGCCTGCGCATCGATCTGGAGTACGTGCTGGGCAGCCACACCCTGACCGCAGGTGTGGACAACATGTATTTCAATGCCGACAACGAGGGCGTCATCACCACGGGGCCAGGCTACCGCTGGATCTATGGCCGCTCTTCCCGCCCCACCTCGCCCATCAGCGCTGCGCTGGGCGTGGGTCCGGCAGGTGGCAACGGCTATTACGTGTATCGCTCGGTGTTCAATACGGCGACCAGCATGTCAGTCGCGCAGAAGGCTTACTTCCTCGAGGACAAGTGGCAAGTCAACGACAAGCTGCTGCTGACATTGGGTATCCGCAACGACAAGTTCACCAACTTCAACGATGTGGGCGAGGCTTACGTGACCAGTGGCGACCAATGGGCGCCACGCCTGGGACTGAGCTGGGATGTGTTCGGCGACTCGTCGCTGAAGGTCTACGGCAACGCAGGTCGCTATTACCTGGCGTTGCCCAACAGCGTGGCCATCCGTGGCGCATCGCCGTCCACTTTCACGCGCGAATACTTCACCTACTCCGGCATCGATGCGCAAGGCAGCCCGACCGGGCTGACGCCGGTCGCAGTGGATCCATCGGCCGGGTTCTCCTGTTCGGGCAACATCGTGTCGTCCAATCTGGAATGCGGCCAGGCACCGGATGCGGCCGGCATCGCCGCCACCGACCTGAAGTCGATGTACCAGGACGAGTTCATGCTCGGCTTCGACAAGACCCTGGGCGAGAGTTGGGTCACCGGCGCCAAGGCTACCTACCGCACGCTCGGCGCCACCATCGACGACGTCTGCGATGCGGACCGCATGCGGACAAAGTTGACGGCATCGGGCGTGGACCCGAGCACCGTCAACGTGCCTGGTTGCATCATCTTCAATCCCGGCGAAACCAATTCCTTCAGCCTCGCCAATCTCGACGGCTCGGGCCGCACCTCGGTGACGATGTCGCCCTCGGACTGGGGCTTCGACAAGAAGGCCAAGCGCACGTACCTGGCGGTGGACCTGTTCCTGCAGCATCCATTCGACGGTAAGTGGGAAGGCCGTATCGATTACACCTGGTCGCGCAACTTCGGCAATACCGAGGGCCAGGTGAAATCCGATATCGGGCAGACCGATGTGTCCAAGACCCAGGATTGGGACGCTGCTGCGCTGATGTGGTACTCGGGCGGGTATCTGGCCAACGATCGCCGCCATCAGATCAAGCTTTACGGCTCCTATCAGATCGCACCCGAATGGCTGATCGCGGGCAATATCCGCATCCTGTCCGGCACCCCGAAATCCTGCCTGGGATATGTGAGCATCAACGGCATCAGCGAAGATTCCGATGCCGGCGATCCGGTGGGCTATGGTTCTTCGTACCACACCTGCAATGGCCAACCGTCGCGTCCAGGCGATGCCGGCCGATTGCCGTGGACCAAGATCGTCGACCTGGGCCTGACCTATCGCCCGGCGTTCGCGGACAACAAGCTCGCCATGACCTTGCAGGCCTTCAACATCTTCAACGAGCGCAAGCCGCTGCAGGTGGATTCGACCTGGGAGGATAGTGCCTTCACGCTGTCCAATACCTACGGAATGGGGCTTTATTTCACCCAGCCGCGTTACGCCATGTTCTCCGTGTCGTACGACTACTGACGCACTCTCCCGTCAGCGTCGTTTCCCCAGCCCTGCAAAGGGCTGGGCTTTTCTTGCATCCACGCCCAGCTTCGGCTGGGCGTTTCGTTTGCGCGGACGATTGCCGCGGCTGACCCATGCGACACACGTGAGCGGCGAGGTATCGCCGAGCATCACAAGGATGACGCGTGCCGCGTTGACGGTTCGGCGCAAGCACGCAATCTTGCGTGGCGCTTGTGCGGTCGCTATCGCTGCGGTAAACCTACGCCACCGGACGGTGATGTGCATCCGGGTCGCGCTGGTCCTTTCCGCAGTTCCGTTCTGGAGGTGGATGATGGTTCGCACGCAATCGCAGGTTTCTTCCCGTCCCCTTGGCATCGACCCCTCGCGCGTTCTGGCGATGAGCACGGCCGTGGCATTGCACCTCCTGGCGGGCGGGTTGTTGTTGATTCCGCTCTCGCACCGGGCCATTCCACAGCAGACCGCGCCAAAAGAGCGCTGGCTCATGCCGGTCAGCATCCCGACGCCACCACCCCCGCTGGCGTTTCCAGTCGAAGTCACGTTCACGCCGAAAACGCATTCACCGACCAAGACGCTCCAGGCGCCGGTACAGACTCCGATGGTCACTGAAACATCCCTGGTCGACAGCGCACCGTCTGCCGTTGCCGCAACGGTCTCCGACGTCGTTGCAGACAGTACCCCGACTACCACCACCGACCCCAGTGGACCGATCGAAGCAGGCCAATTGCAGTATCTGAGTTCGCCAGCGCCGAGCTATCCGACGGCCGCACTGCGCGCAGGTCAGCAGGGCACGGTCCTGCTGCGCGTACTGGTCGGCACCGATGGGCGTCCGGCCGAAGTCAGCGTGCAGACCAGCAGTGGTCATCGCATGCTCGACCTGGCCGCGCGTAGCCAGGTGCTGCGCAACTGGCGCTTCCAGCCGGCGATGCAGAACGGTCAGGCCGTGCAGGCCTATGGTCTGGTGCCGGTGAGTTTCTCGCTGAATTGAGCGGACCGGATGCGGCGGCCTGCAACCGCAGCCGCCGCATCGCTATGGCTCTGCACACACGGTTCGTTAGCCGCGCTTATGCGCGGTGATACGGATGGTTGGCCAGCATCGCCGCGGCGCGATACAGCTGCTCGGCGACGATCAGGCGCACCAGCATGTGCGGCAGGGTGAGCGGGCCGATCGACCAGCTTTCGCTGGCGCTCTTCAGCACCTCCGCCGCATGGCCTTCCGGGCCGCCGATGAGAAACGCCAGGTCGCGGCCCTGCCCGCGCCAATGCTCCATGCGCTGGGCAAGCTGTTCGGAACTGAGCGGGCGCCCCGGCACATCAAGCGCCACCACATAGGCATTTTTCGGCAGCGCAGCGAGCACGCGGCGGCCTTCGTCGTCGGTCGCGCGCTGCGCATCGCGGCCCTTGCCGCGCAGGCCGGGTTCGATCTCGACCAGCTCCAGCGGCATCCAGTGCGAAAGACGTTTTTGATATTCGGCAAAACCTTGCGCCACCCAGCTCGGTGCGCGCTCGCCGGTGGCGATGAGTCGGCATTTCATGGCGACATGATATCCGCGTCACAGCCCGGGCAGTCCGCGGCCATTTGTCACTGCGTGTCATGGTGTGGTTACAGCTGGCAATTAGTGTCGCCCGACCACCCAGCCACGCAGGAGTCGTTCGATGCCGATTTTCGATCCCGCCCGCCGCCAGGTTCTCAAGGGCAGTGCTGCCGTCATGGCCGCCGGCGCCCTTGGCAGCTTGAGCGCGTTGCAGTCGCGCCAGGCCCAGGCCGCCACCTCGCACTCCACGCAACTTGCACCGGTCCCGAGCCGGTACGGCCCACTCGCCCCGGTCGCCGACCAGAGCACCGGTTTGCCGCTGCTGCAGCTGCCACAGGGTTTCAGCTATCGCTCGTTCGGCTGGAGCGGCGACCGCATGGACGACGGCCAGCCCTGCCCCGACCGGCATGACGGCATGGCCGTGGTCGGCCTGCGCCGACCCGACTGGCGTCCCGGTAGCGACCCGCTGCGCGGCCTGGAATATGTGCTGATCCGCAACCACGAACGCGGCGCGGGCAGCGCGTTCCGCGCCCCGGCGATGTACGACACCGGCACCCTCAGCGGCACCCAGCAGGCCGGCGGCGGTACCACCACCCTGAGTTATGGCCGGCGCGGCTGGGGCAGCCTGGAGCCGAGCCTGGGCGGCACGCTGGTCAACTGCGCCGGCGGCCCTACGCCATGGGGCACCTGGCTGAGCTGCGAAGAGATCAAGACCAATGCGGTCTCCAGCACCGGCCGCAAGCATGGCTATGTGTTCGAGGTGGACCCGGACAGCCACCGCACCACCGGCCGCCCGCTGGTGGGACTTGGCCGTTTCAGCCACGAAGCGGTGGCGGTCGATCCGCGCACCGGCATCGTCTATCTCACCGAAGACGACCGCAACAAGGCCGGCCTGTATCGCTTCATTCCCAACGACCGCCGCGGCCGTCATGGTTCACTGGAAAACGACGGCCGGCTGCAGGCCGCGCGCGTGCGCGGGCGCCGCAATGCCGACCTCACCGTGGCCAGCATCGGCCAGCAATTCCAGCTCGAATGGGTGGATGTCTCCGACCCCGACCTGGACAGCATCGCCGCACCAACCGGCTTTGCCGACATCGGCGCCAACGACACCCTGAGCGGCCCGTTCGCACAGGCCTGGGCCGATGGCGCGCTGCGCATGAGCCGCGGCGAAGGCATCTGGTACAGCTACGGCAAGATGTTCATCGTCGACACCAGCACCGGCGTGGATGCGCAGGGTCGCCGCGGTTACGGCAACGGTGCGGTGTGGGTGCTGGACCTGTTTACCCAACGCCTGAGCGCGCTGTTCGTCAGCGGCAATCAGCTGGCCGCGCACAATCCGGACAACGTGACGGTGAGTGCGCGCGGCGGCGTGGTGTTGTGCGAAGACGGCGGCGAAAGCCCGGACGAGTACGGCCCCGGCGCGCGTCTGCTCGGCCTGACGCGCAACGGCGAGTCGTTCTATCTGGCCAAGAACAATGTGCAGCTGACCTCACAGCAGATTGCCGATGCCGGCAAGACCATTGCCGAAGGCGACTACCGCGACACCGAGTTCTGCGGCGCGTGCTGGGACCCGTTGGCGCGCACCTTGTTCGTCAACATCCAGACGCCGGGCATCACCCTGGCCATCACCGGGCCGTGGGAACGCGGACCGCTGTAAGTGCGTGGCGCTACGCGCCGGCGGTGCGCATGCCCCAAACAGCGCGTGGCAGGGAATGCATGACGCCGGCCGATTGCGCAGCGTACGCCCCAAACGACAACGGCGCCCAAGGGCGCCGTTATTGTCTCTGCACGCCTACGGCGCACCTGCGCAGACTCAGCGCAGTTCGTCGGACTCGTCTTCGTCGGACGGGCGTTGATCGCCCACGGTCCACAGACGCTCCAGTGCATAGAACTCGCGCACGCGCGGCAGCATCACATGCACCACCACATCGCCCAGGTCGACCAGCACCCATTCGGCTTCGCGCTCGCCTTCCACGCCCAGCGGCATCACGTCCAGACGCTTGGCGAACTTGACCACTTCGTCAGCGATCGACTTGACGTGGCGGGTCGAGGTGCCCGAGACCACCACCATGTAGTCGCAGACGCTGGACTTGCCGCGCACATCGATCTCGACCACGTCCTTGGCTTTGAGTTCTTCGACAGCCTCGCGCACGGTAGCCAACAGGGCCGGCACGGACGGCGGCGGGTTCGGAAGGGAGGTCTTGATGACTTGGGCTTGGCTGGTCAAAGCGGCAACTCGATGGAATTGGCGTGAATTATAGGCCGGTCCGGCCGGACGCGTGTTCAGGTAGCCGGGCGGACGCTGCGGTACAGGCCTTCGCGCTGGATCATTCCGGCCACCGGCGGCGGCACCAGACTCTGCCATTGCGCACCGGTGGCGATGCGTGAACGCACCATACTGGCCGATTCGCCGCGCAGTGGCTGATGCAGCAGATACAGGCGACCCGCCGGCGCGCCGAGCAGCTCGTCGGCGCTGGCGACCCAACGGCCCTGCACCGCCGCGGCCAGCTGCGGCGCGTCGGCCAGCGCCAATGCAGTGCCCGGTCGGGCGGCAACCACGAAATGCGCCAGCCCGAACAACGCCTCCCACTGATGCCAGTGGTGCAGCCCAATGAAGGCATCGGCGCCGAGCAACCAGGCGATCAGCGCCGCGGGGCCGAGTTCGGCACGCAGCCCGCGCAGGGTATCGACCGTGTAGGACGGCGCATCGCAATGCGCGGCGCGCTGCAGTTCGCGGGTATCCAGTTGCAGCCCTGGATGGTTGGCCAGCGCCAGTTTCAGCATCTGCGCACGTTGCGCGGCGGTGGCACCGGGTGCAGGACGATGCGGCGGGTCGGCAGCCGGCACCAGCCGTACGCACGCGCCCAGTTCCTCGCGCGCCGCGCAGGCGATGGCCAGATGGCCCAGGTGGATCGGATCGAAGGTGCCGCCGTAGTAAAGGTGGAGCTGGGAATCGGGATTCGGGATTCGGGAATCGGAAGAGCCGGGGTCTGCAACGTGGTCGGGATGGGAGTGTTGCTGTTCCTGCGATCCGGAAGAGCCGATTGCACGGCTGCCCTGCGCAAGCTGGTCGGAATGGGCTCGCTGCCGGTCACCCTGCCCTTCCCGGCTCCCCGGTCCCGGGTCCCGGGTCCCGGCGTCCCTGGCCTTCACGCCAACAATCTCACCGCGCGGGCTTCGGCCACGGCCACCAGCAGGCGTTCCAGACCAACCCAGGCGTCGCCGTCGGCGCGACCTTTGGCCATGCGATCGACCAGCCCGGCTTCGGCGACGAAGCGTTCCCAGCGGTGCGGTTCGGGGTGACGCTGCAGCGCGCGCTTGAAGGGCGCCTGGCGCGATTCCCACAGCCCCTGCGCCTTCATTTCGGCGGCCAGGTTGCCGCCGTTGGCCTGCACCTTCGCCAATGCCGCGGTGCGTAGCAGTTCCTTGATCAGGATCGGCATCAGCGCGGCGACCGCCTCGCCTTCGCCGCGCAGGCCAGCAAGCATGCGGATCACCGCGGCCGGCTGCCCGGAAAACGTGGTTTCGGCCAGCCGGAACACGTCATAGCGCGCGGCATCGGCCACCAGCGATTCCATCACCTCCAGATCCAGCGTCTTGCCGTCGGCCAACAGGGCGAGCTTGTCGATTTCCTGCGCGGCGGCGAGCAGGTTGCCTTCCACCCGCTCGCTCAGGCGCTGCACGGCAGCGGCGTCGGCGCGCAGGCCGTGCGCGCGCAGGCGGCGCTCGATCCAGTCGGACAGTTCGTGCGGCTTGATCGCCCAGGCCACCGCGATGGTGCCGATGCGACCGACCGCCTCCGCCCACTTGCCGTGATGCGCCTTGCTCCAGTCGTTGGCGGTGATCAGCAGCACCACGTCCGGCGGTGGGTTGGCGCAGAAGCGGCTGATGACCTCGGCCCCGTCCTTGCCGGGCTTGCCACTGGGCAGGCGCACTTCGACCAGGCGGCGCGGACTGAACAGGCTGGGCGCATTGAAGCTGGCGTCAAGCTGATTCCAGTCGAACTCGCGGCCGTCGGCATCGAACACTTCGCGTTCGCCGATGCCTTCGGCGCGCGCGCGCGCGCGCACCGCATCGGCGGCCTCAAGCACGCGCAAGGTCTCGGGGCCGGCGATCAGATACACCGGCTGCAATGGCTGGCTGGACTGGCCGGCCAGCTGCTCTGGGCGAAGTTCCATGACCGGAAACGCGGGGCGCGGCTTAATTGCCCGACGTGGGCGCGGGCGGCAACGAGGCCGGCACGCTGGATTCGGGCGTCGTGGTCGGCTGCGCTGGCGCCGTCGGAGCCGGCGGCAATGGCGCGGTCGGAGTGCTCTCCAGACCTTCGCCGCGCTGCAGGCGTGCGCGCACCACGCTGTCGATACGGCGCAGGATCGAGGCCGACATGTCCCTGCGCAGTTCGTCGGCAAGGATTTCGCGCTCGGTTGCCGTACCGGTGGCGTCCACCGGTGGCGACACGTAATCGCGCGACAGCTCGATCACCTGCTGCGGCACCAGCACCGAACCATTGGCGGTGGTGACGGTGAAAATGGCCGCGTAGCGCAGGCTGTATTCCTGTGCACGGCCCTGGCTGTCGATGGCGATCGGCAGATCGCCCCAACGCTCGGACAACACCTGCACCTGGGCAAAGCCGGTCTTGGCATCATCGTCGGCCAGCGTGGCGCCGGAGGCCTTGAGACCCCGCCGCAACAGCTTGGCCAGCTCGCTGTACTGCACGGCGGACTGCACCTTCACCGCCGGTGTGTCGGGCGGCAACGCCAGCGCATTGCGCAAATGGAAGCCGCAGGCGGTGAGGCTCGAGACGAGCACGAGGGACGCAGCGAAGGCAGTAGGAAATCGAATCATGGGCACAGTCTGGATGAGCGCCCCGGCGGCGGCAACAGGCGGCTAGCCTGCCCGAGACCGCGTGAACGGGGCTTGAGAGGGCGCCGCGAAAAACTGCGGCGCCCCAGGAATGAAAAACGCGTCGCCACGCGCCAGTGAAACGGATGGTCGAGAAACCACTGCAAACTCCCCCACGCGCCCGTGCGCGCCAGCGAAGGGCAGTGGCGAAAACGAAAGCCGTGCCCACGTAAGCCACGCCACGCGCCGATGCACTGGTGTCCCTGAAAGCCCAGCAGCGCGTCGTCACGCACTGATGGAACAAACGCCGCAGACGCCTGGCGCTTCGCGCCGATCACCTCTCGCCTTCGGTGTTGCCGCGCGCCCACGCAGTGCATGGCCAGAGCCGTCGCAGCAGCACACCCGCACATCGCACGCCGGTGCAGTGTGCAGCAGCCGCAGCGGCAACATCACCGATGCGTGCTGACCGCGTCAGCACCCATATGCGCGCTGGAACGCCCGGCCTTCTTACCTACCCTTGCCACGCCGGTCCGGCGCACTGCCCGGGCCGGCGAAGGCAAGCCAACGGATCAGCAAAACTTACCCCGCCACGATGTTCACGATCTTGCCGGGCACGATGATGATCTTGCGCACGCTGAGACCTTCGAGGAACTTGGCGGCGTTCGGCTCGGCCTGCGCCAGCGCTTCGATCTGTTCGCGGGTCGCGTCGGCAGCGACGTCGATCGTGCCGCGTAATTTGCCGTTGATCTGCACTGCCAGCGTCAACGCATCGCGCACCAGCGCGCTGGCATCGGCCTGCGGGAAGGCCACGTTCTCCAGCAGAGTCTCACCACGGCCCAGGACCTGCCACAACGCGTGGCTGGCGTGCGGGGTGATCGGATTGAGCAGCAGCACCATCGCTTCCAGCGCTTCCTGGCGCACCGCGCGGCCCTGTTCGCTGATGTCGTCGAACTTGGCCAGCGCGTTGGACAGTTCCATCACTGCGGCAATGGCGGTGTTGAAGCTGTGGCGGCGGCCATAGTCGTCGCTGACCTTGCCGATGGTCTCGTGGGTCTTGCGGCGGATCGCCTTCTGTTCGGCGGTCAATGCGGCGACATCCAGCGCGGCGGCTGCGCCCTCGCCTACATGCTTGTGTACCTGCACCCACAGCCGGCGCATGAAGCGCGCCATGCCGTCCACGCCGGCCTCGTTCCATTCCAGCGACTGCTCCGGCGGCGCGGCGAACATCGAGAACAGCCGCACCGTATCGGCGCCGTACTTGGCCACCATCGATTGCGGATCCACGCCGTTGTTCTTGGACTTGGACATCTTCTCGGTGCCGCCGATCTGCACCGGCTGGCCGTCGGCGATCAACACTGCGCCAGTGACACGGCCACGCTCGTCGCGCTGGATCTCGACGTCGGCCGGGTTGATCCAGTCCTTGCCGCCGTTATCGGCATCGCGATAGAAGGTGTCGGCGATGACCATGCCCTGGGTGAGCAGATTGGTCACCGGCTCGTCGCTGTCCACCAGCCGCGCATCGCGCATGAGCTTGTGATAGAAGCGGAAGTACATCAGGTGCAGGATCGCGTGCTCGATGCCGCCCACGTACAGGTCGGCCGGCATCCAGTAATTGGCGCGGCGGTCGACCATGTCGCGTGCCTTCGGGCTGGTGTAGCGCGCCACGTACCAGCTCGATTCCATGAAGGTGTCGAAGGTATCGGTCTCGCGCTCGGCCGGGCCGCCGCAGTCCGGGCAGGTGGTCTGGCGCCAGTTCGGGTCGGTCTTGATCGGCGAACCGGTTCCGGAGAATTCCACGTTCTCCGGCAGTACCACCGGCAGCTGGTCTTCCGGTACCGGCACTGCGCCGCACTTGGCGCAATAGATCACCGGAATCGGGCAGCCCCAGTAACGCTGGCGGCTCACGCCCCAGTCGCGCAGGCGGTAATTGACCCGGCGCTGGCCCTGCCCCTTGCGCTCGAAGCGCTCGGCCAGTGCTTCGAAGGCGCCGCCGAAATCCAGGCCATCGAACTCGGCCGAATTGATCAGCTCCAGCTCGCGGCTCTTGTCGGTGTACCAATCGCGCCAGTGAGTGGCGTCCCAGGTCTGCTCTTCTTCGTTGCGCGGCTCGCGCAGCTTGACCACCTGCACGATCGGCAGGCCGTACTTGTTGGCGAATTCGAAATCGCGCTGGTCGTGGCCGGGAACGGCCATCACCGCGCCGGTGCCGTAGCCCATCAGCACGAAGTTGGCCACCCACACCGGCACCTGCTCGCCGCTGATCGGGTGAACCGCGGTCAGGCCGGTCGCCATGCCGCGTTTTTCCTGGGTTTCCAGCTCGGCTTCTGACACGCCGCCGTGCTTGAGCGTTTCCAGCAGCGCGGCCAGTTCCGGGTTGGATTTGGCCGCGTGCAACGCCAGCGGATGCTCGGCGGCGATCGATACGAAGGTCACGCCCATCAGCGTGTCCGGGCGGGTGGTGAACACACGCAAAGGGTCCAGCGCAGCGCCATTGGTGTCGCGCACGTCGAACTGGATTTCCAGCCCTTCCGAGCGGCCGATCCAGTTGCGCTGCATCGTCTTGACCGAATCCGGCCAGCCGTCCAGCTGGTCCAGACCGTCGAGCAGTTCCTGGGCATAATCGGTGATGCGCAGGAACCACTGCGGGATCTCGCGCTTTTCCACCACCGCGCCGGAGCGCCAGCCACGGCCGTCGATGACCTGCTCGTTGGCCAGCACGGTCTGGTCGATCGGGTCCCAGTTCACCACCGCATTGCGGCGGTACGCCAGGCCCTTGCGCATCAACCGGGTGAACATGCGCTGCTCGTGCACGTAGTAGTCCGGCGTGCAGGTGGCGAACTCGCGCGACCAATCGATGGCGTAGCCCAGCGATTTCAGCTGCGCGCGCATGTGCGCGATGTTGGCGTAGGTCCACTTGGCCGGCGCGGTCCTGTTCTTGATGGCAGCGTTTTCCGCCGGCAGCCCGAACGCATCCCAGCCCATCGGCTGCAGCACGTTGTGGCCGGTCATGCGCTTGTAGCGGCTGACCACGTCGGAGATGGTGTAGTTGCGCACATGGCCCATGTGCAGCGCACCGGACGGGTACGGCAGCATCGACAGGCAATAGAACTTGGGTTTCTCCGAGTTCTCGTCGACCTGGAAGGCGCGGGTGGCATCCCAGAACTGCTGGGCGGAGGTTTCGACCTGCTGCGGGTCGTAGACGTTCGGTTCGACGGTGGACATTGGGAGCGGATGCTCGGGCGGTGCAAAGCGGTACAGGGTACCGCAGTGCAGCAGGTGGACCAAACCGTTACCGCAGCGTGGCCGGCTTCTGGGGCCAGATCCAGCCCGCCACTGCCAGCCAGCCGACCCAGGCCAGGAACGCCAGCCGTTGCGCAATGGCCTGGCGCACCAGGCCCGGCGGGCCGAATGCCAGCACCGCCACCAGCAGCCCTGCCGCCAGGCTCAGCCAGGCCAGTCCGCGGGTCTTGGCACCGTTGAGCAGCGCGGCGGCAATCAACAACATGCCCGGCACGAACGCCACGGCCCACAACAACCAGGCGGTGGCGTGGGCCTGGCTGGCGCGGCCATCCAGATCGGCGGGGTCCAGCGGCAGCATACCCATGCCCAGAAAGGCCAGGCCGGCCAGCACGATCAACTGCCCGCCCACGCGCAGACTCCAGCTCGCCTTGGGTGGCATGCGCGCCAGCAGGCTGACCCCGGTGGCCATGCCCAGCGCGCCCACCAGCACGAACGCGACCAGATTGAAGCCCAGCGCATGCGGCACGCCCTGCGCGCCCAACAGCGCCACCGGATGGCTGGCCTGCAGATAGCCCGGCAGCGTGACGCCGAAACCGGCCAGCGCCAATACGAAAACCGTTGCGGCGATCAGGCCCATGTAGCGCTGTGCGCGCTCGGTGGTTGCCATTGGCTTACTCCAACACGGGGCGCGAAGCGCCGCCAGGACGCGGCATTGTCGTGCCGGCCGGGCGCGGCGTGAACCCCCGGTGCTCACACGGCCATGCGGAAGGCGCCCGACCCGGGCACGTGCGCGCGTCATTGCCGCTAGGCTTGTGTCAGCCGCGTTTGCCACCATTACCTCCCACTGTCGCCGTACTTAACTTCTGGAAGCCCATGTCCGACAAGCCGCATGTATTCGATGCCACCACCGACACCTTCGAGACCGAAGTCCTGCAGAAATCGTTGACCACACCGGTCCTGGTGGACTTCTGGGCCACCTGGTGCGGCCCCTGCAAGTCGCTGACGCCAATCCTGGAAAAGCTGGCCGGCGAGTACAACGGTGCGTTCGAGCTGGGCAAGGTCGACGTGGACAAGGAACAGCAGATCGCCGCGGCGTTCCAGATCCGTTCGGTGCCGACGGTGTTCCTGGTCAAGGGCGGCGAGATCGTCGACGGCTTCCCCGGCGCGATGCCGGAAGGCCAGGTGCGCGAATTCCTGACCCAGCACGGCGTGCTGCCGGCCGAGCCGCAGGTGGCCGAAGATGTGCCGCTGGCGCCGCTCGACCCGCAGGCGCAAGCCGCGGCGCTGCGTGAAGCGGTCGCCGCCGAACCGGACAAGGACGAACTCAAGCTGGACCTGGCGCTGGCGCTGCTCAAGACCGGCGACACCACCGAGGCCGAGCAGTTGATCGACGCCCTGCCCGCCAATCTGGCCGCCGACGATCGCGCGGTGCGCGCCAAGGCGCGGCTGAGTTTTGCCAACGTCCTCAAGGACGCCCCGGACGCCGGCGCCTTGCAGGCCGCCGTGGATGCCAACGGCGCCGACCTGCGCGCCCGCCACCTGCTCGGCGTGCGCCATCTGCTCGACGGCAACGACGAAGCGGCGCTGGAGCAGTTCCTGGAAATGCTGCGCCAGGACCGCAGCTTCGACGACAACCTGCCGCGCCGTAGCCTGATCGATGCCTTCCGCGTGATCGAGGACGAAGACCTGGTCGGCCGCTATCGTCGCAAGATGTCGGCGCTGGTGTTCTGACAGCCAGTGGCGCTGCGGCGCCACACGGACACGTAGGAGCGGACCCGGCCGCGACCAGGCGGTACTCGCCAGTCCTCGATAAGGTATTCGCGGAGAGCGCGCCGTCGCGGCCAGGTCCGCTCCTACGAAAACTGCACCACCACGGTGGGCTCTTGCCCGGTGTGCACCAAGCGGCAATGCACACCATGCGACTGCGTAAGCGGAGATGACCCACCGCCTGGACTGGCTCGCAGTACGAACACGACCGTCTCAATGTCGGCATGCGGCAAGCCTCCATACGCATGCGAATGTTATGCTGGGCACTTTCCCTCGCCAAGGAAACAGGCCCGCATGCGCGTATCGTTGTTCAAGTTAGGCATCAATCTTTGGCCGCCGTTCTTGTTCGCCGGCATCCACGTCACCGTGCTCTCGGCCGACTACCGTTTTGCGCGGGTGGAGCTGCGCCAGCGCCCGTGGAATCGCAACTATGTCGGCACCCATTTCGGCGGCAGCCTGTTTGCGATGACCGACCCGTTCTGGATGCTACTGACCATGCAGAATCTGGGCCGCGATTATTACGTGTGGGACAAGGCCGGCAGCATCGACTTCGTCAAGCCCGGGCGCGGCACGGTAACGGCGGATTTCGTCATCGACGACAGCGTGCTGGCGCAATTGCGCGAGGCCACCGCAAACGGCGAGAAACATCTGCACTGGTTCGAGAACACGGTCTACAACCGCGACGGCGAAGTGGTCGCACAGGTCCGCAAGCAGCTCTACGTCAAACGCAAGCCGGCCCGCTGAGGATGACGGCCGTGCTGCTGCCATGCCAGCTGATGCGGCGATGCATGCTTCGCTCACCTCGCCGCTCACGCAACGGATGATGCCGGCGCGAAACCTGCATGCCCTCACGACCAGCTGCAGGCGCCGCAGCAGGAACCGCGGCGTCCGCACCGCGCCAACGAAAAACGATCTGAAACTTTCATACGCAATGGGCAGCGACGCCTTACTGCCGACCGCCTTCATATCGGCGGCAACTTCCTAGGCGGCGCCCGCACCGAACGCTTCAATACGCTCCTGCAAACGGGTATCCGCCCATTGCACGTTTTCCGCCTGCACTGCGAGCTGCTCGTCCGACGGCTCTGCAAACGGGCGATCCTTCAGACCTGCACGCAGTTGCGCCTTCAGGCGTTTGCAAGCGGCGCCACAACGCGCTGCGCAAGACCGCTGCGTCGCCGAAGAAGAGCCACCTGCCGGTCGCCTGGATGCTGTCCAGCGCGATGCTGGCGTTCCGCGCGCGCTGATGCAGCGCGGGAGGATTCGCCCGCTTCCGGACGCCACGGCCCGGTCTGGGCGGCGAATCATTTGCCAGACCCGAGCAGTGTCACTGTCAGCGCCCAATCGCCGTAAAAAAAGCGCGAATCGGCGGCGCAACGCACGAAGCGCGAGCCTGACGTCACTCGCTAAATGCGCACGCTTGCCTGTTTACTCAAGTCAGCTATGAAGGCTGTAGTGGCCACAGGGGTTTCGGCACCTCAGGTGATACTCGTCTCGAATGACCTCGCTTAGCATGCGGTCCGTTGCCGCAATCCTGAAGCGCAGCACCTGTGTTGGCCTGCACCCACGTCGACCTGCTCGCCATGGACGCGCATCCGGGACACTGCTGACGAGACAGAGACCGGCCAACGGCCGAACTCCAGCGCCTTTAAAAAACCGCGCTCTGTCACGTACGCCACATTGATGCGGACCAAGCGCCGTTTCGGAACCTCATTTGGTTCGCGTACGGCGATAGAAGATCTGCTGTGCAGACAGGCGGCATAGGGCTCTGGTAGTTCAATTTTCGCGCAGTGCATTCACCACCTCGCCTCCATCACTACCGGCAGGCTCAGGATTGCACCAGGAACCTCGCCAAGGGTGGAAGGTTCCACGGCATCTGCGATGCAATCCCATGCGATGCGCAACAATCGTCTGGTACGCAAGCAATCTATCTGCCGTATCCACGTCAGGAGATATCCCGATGAAGTCATCCGCATCCGTCGATCCGGCCAGCCGCAGTGCGAGGACGCACTCGCCTGAGATCCAGGAGACAGAGCTCGCCATTGCCTCCACCTCTGCAACGGTCATCCCGCAATCTGCGCCTGATCCCGCACTCAGCCCACTTGGGCGCGCGCCCGTCAGGCGCAATAGCGGAACCACGTTAGGGGCGCTGCTAGCCAGGCCCGAGCAAGACGCACCGGCCCTCGCTCCGCCACCGGTCACCTCATCGACTGCAACCAAGGCGACGCTGGCACGGCTTCGTCAGCAGCTGGCCTCGGACAATGCACGCGCAATCGCACCGGACTTGGCGGCCGATCTGATCAGCAGGCTCAGGCCGATGAAATCGCCCGGCACCACGGGTGCGCAGGCACGCGCGGCCACGCATGCGGACCTGGTCAGCCGCATCAGCGAACACGATGTGAGCGATTGGTACAAGGCGCAGGGGCTGAACGAACACGACGTGGTCACCCTGCGGCGCACCGCACTGCTCTCCGGCCTGCCCAACCCGAGCGGCAGTTTCCTCACCAACGCCATGCAGTACATCGTCTCGCCGTGGATCAACTATGCGACACGCCAACCTTGGGCGGGCGCTGGGTTCGGCCTGGCGACCATGCTGGTCGCCGCACCTGTGAATGCCGGCCAACAATCGGCGGTTGTCAGCCTGTGCGAGTCGATTCGCGAACACGGCGCTCACGTCATCGTGCCGGACAAGAAGCAGATCAATGACAAGCACTGGCTCCCCGAACTGGCAAGCGCCCTCGAGGAAAAGATCGAAACGTTTGCCAACGCCTGCGACAGGTTTCGCGAGATCCAGCGTGATCCAAATTCCCCACATGCAGAACGCGCAGCGGCAGCCGAGGTCTTGCTGACAGCAGAGAAGGATCTGCACCAGGCCCAGCATGATTTCGTCATGACCCAGGGCGCGCACGATCGCCAGTGGCAAGGCAACCGCTGGCAGGCCATTCCACGCATCTTACGTTCGCCGGTCGCCAGCACGCTGGGGCTGCTCAGCAAGACAGGCGCGATGCGTGCGCTGTCGCCGACGGCGCAGACCGTTGGCGCGATGTTGATGACGGCTGCACAACATGTGGCCGCCGGTTTCGACGAGCAAGCCAAGCAGGAAGCCAACAACAAGCTCAACCTGTTGTACGCCGACGTACTGACCGCCGCAGGCAAGCAGAAGCTGGCCAGCGGCACGGCGGTCAGCGCAGAAGACATCAAGGCCGACAAACTACGCAGCCTGATCCAGTCGCCCACCCAAGCCCTGGTCAAGCGCGTCACCGCCGGGGTCGCCGAGCTGGAGAAGCTGCTGGCGGATGCGGTGACAGCAGAGGATGCGCAGCACGGCGCAATCACGGCAGACGACCGCGACATCGAGGCCGGCGACGCCAGCAAGGCAATGCAGGACCTGCGCTTGCTGCGCAACGACCTTGAGGCATTGCGTGAGGGCAGGCTCGACCAAATCGACCCGAACGGCACCGCATCCAAGCTGCTTATCGGTGCCGAAAAATCTGTGCTGTCGCAGCAGCTGTTCAACGATATCGCCAAGAAGTACAACTATCTCGAGTTCACCGCGCAAACCGCACAGCGCATCGGCCAGATGTTCCATCTGGTCTTCCTGGGCAGCGCCGCATCGTCGGTGATCAGCAAACTCGTTTCGGCCGCCCAGGGCGGGACCCGCAATGTTCCGGTCGCGCAAAGCCTGGCGGTGTCGGCGATATCCGGAGGCATGGCCACCGTTGGCGCCCTGAACCAGCACACCGCCATCACCATCAAGAACAACCGTCGCGAGGGAAGCACCGACATCGGGCTGGGCAAGCAGGTAAGCCGCGGCGTCATGGGCGCGATGCATGAAACGCTCTCCCAGCGCCGTGCGACCAAGGCCAGCAAGGCCATCAACGCCTTGTTGGAGGGCAATGACGTTGAAGCGCTGCTAGCAGCGGCAAGAGCGTTGCCTGCGCAGGAGGCAAGCGCCTCTTCCAGCCAGCCACAGGATCTGCCATCGACATCCAGGGCGGCACCACCGCGCCGGGAACATGTTTCGGCCCCGAGTAGCCCGAACCGATCGAGGCTGGGGCAGACGAACGACGAGATAACCCGGTCCAAGAGTGCTCGGAACTTGGGGGTGGAACTCCACGAGTTCGCGCGCATGGCCGGCAAACACTCCAAGGATTTGGTGTGAGGTGATCATCCGGCATGTTGCAGGGCCTTGCCTGCCTGCAACATGCCGCATGCCGTGCCCCGGGCGCGGGACGAAGGCATGGGTCAGCAAGCCTGACCACACGCACTGCCGGCATGCAGGCAGCGTGATCCCGATGCGGACTTTGTTCGAAAGATGCCGAGGGTTTTGAGTCGCCCGATTGTTCATCGCAGCGCATGTGCACGTCAGCGCTGTGTGCGAAGGCCGCTCGGCGATGGGCGTCACCCAGCCACGCAGTCGATGGACGCGACGTCATGCCCAGCACGAACAGCACGATGGCGATGATGATGCCCGCCCAGAACAGGAACTTGGCGATCCCCATCGCCGCGCCGGCCATGCGTGCGAAGCCAGCCGCCGCACCGGACGCGACCTTATCCATTGGCGATATCGTTTGACGATGGGTGTACGGCGTCCTCGGCGGCCGCGCTGGCGCGCGGATGACGAAGCGGACTCAGTGCCGGATCAGGACAGCATCAGGCCGAACATGCACACCGCTGCATCGTTCGCCTCGGCGCTGAACGACGCGAGATCGCCCCTATGAGCATCGGATCGTCGCCGCTCTGCCAAAGGCATCGATCCTCGGCCATCGTGCGGCTGGCGACCGCAGCCCAAGCGCGCAGACACCGCACGTGGCCGGCGAATGTGAGCGACATGTGTGCAAGGCAGGCTGCCAGTGGGCGACGCTCACGGCCTGCTCGCTGGGGCATGCGGAGTCTGGGGCCTCCCAACCCACATGGAATGCGTTCATGAAAACGATCAACGTCATCACTCTGGTGCTTCTTATCGTCGGCGGATTGAACTGGGGGCTGGTGGGCCTGTTCCAGTTCGATCTGGTTGCCGCACTGTTCGGCGGACAGGACGCGCTGCTGTCGCGTGTGGTCTACACGCTGGTGGGTGTCTCGGCGCTGTGGCAGCTGGTACCGCTGTTCCGCAACAACCATGGCACCGCCGAGCATCACACCAGCCCGCACGTGCGCAACAATCCGTAACCTCCTGCCCGCGGCAGGTCTTCGCACCTCGGCATGACGCCGGCGCACTGCGTCGGCGTCATGCCATGCCATGCGATGCATGCTTTGCGTCCGGGCGCGTGGTCGGCAAGAATCGCAGACACCTCCCTGCTGGCTGCCTTCATGCTCCTGCGCACTGTTGCTTCTGCCTGCCTGCTCGCCCTGCTGTTACCCGTAGCCGCCAACGCGGCTTACCGTAGCCCGCAACAGATTCTCGACAGCTCGCCGGCCAGCGCGTGGCGCGTGCTCGATCCGGACCGCACGCTGTACCTGGAGCTGGATGCCGGACGGGTCATCATCGAGTTGGCGCCGCAATTTGCGCCAGAGCACGTCGCCAACATTCGCACGCTGGCGCATGAGCGCTTCTGGGACGGGCTGAGCATCTACCGCTCGCAGGACAATTTCGTGGTGCAGTTCGGCGACCCCGATGGCGAGACGCCGGCCAAGGCCAAATCGCTCGGCTCGGCCAAGACGCATCTGCCGGCAGAATTCGAACGCGCATCGCAGGGCCTGGATTTCCAGCGCCTGCCCGATAGCGATGGCTGGGCGCCGCAGGTGGGCTTTGTCGACGGCTTCCCGGTCGGCCGCGACACGGCCACCGGCAAGACCTGGCTGGCGCACTGCTACGGCACCCTGGGCGCGGGCCGCAACAACGACGAAGACAGCAGCATCGGCGCCGAACTGTATGTGGTCACCGGGCAATCGCCGCGCCAGTTGGATCGCAACATCACCGTGGTCGGACGCGTGGTCAAGGGCATGGAATTGCTCAGCGTCACGCCACGCGGTCCCGACCCGATGGGCTTTTACGAAGACCCCGCGCAACGCGCACCGATCCGCGCGATCCGGCTGGCCAGCGAAGTGCCTGCGCCCGAACGCACACCGCTGCAATTGCTGCGCACCGACAGCCAGACCTTCCGCGATGTGGTCGAAGCGCGCCGCAACCGCAAGGACGATTTCTACAAGCGCCCGGCCGGGCACATCGACCTGTGCAATGTGCCGTTGCCGGTGCGGGCGCCGCCTGCTGATTGAATCGGGAATAGGCAAAGCAGAACCGGTTCGGACATCTGCGGAACGACGAGCGCGCTCAGTCAGCGGGCGCGCTGGCTGAAGGCGACGCTGCCGAGGATCAGCACCGCGGCCACCAGCATGGTCCAGGTGAGCGGTTCGCCCAGCAGCGACCATGCCAGCAGCGCGCCGAACACCGGCACCAGATAGGTCACCGTGGACGCACGCGCCGGGCCGATGCGCTGGATCAGCCGGTAATACATCAAGAACGCCAGCCCCGTGCACACCACACCCAATGCGGTGGCGCAGGCCCACGCCACCGCCGGCACCGGCGTGGTCGGCCATTGCCACCACGCCAGTGGCGCCAGCAATAGCGCACTGCAGCCCAGGGTCGACGCCGCCGACGCAGCAGGCGGCAAATCGCCCATATGGCGCTTCACCAGGTTGTAGCCGATGCCATACAGCACCGAGGCAGTTGCGCCAGCCAGCGCTGCCGGCCCGACGCTCAAACCGGCGGATTTGCCGGTGGCCAGCACCAGCACGCCGATGAACCCCACCAGCAAAGCCAGTGCGCGACGCGTGCCGATCCGTTCGCCGAAAAAAAGGAAGGCGATCAGCGCAGTGAACAACACCGTCATCGCATTGCAGATCGCCCCGACTGCCGCCGGTGCGTGTTGCGCGCCCCAGGCGAACAGCAGGAACGGCAACGCCGAGTTGAGCACACCGATGGCCGCCAGCATCGGCCAGCGATGCAGCGGAAAACGTTCGCGCGCCAGCCACAGGAACGGCAGCAGCACCAATGCACCCAGCGGCAGGCGAATTTCCACCAGCACCACGGTGCCGAACTTGGGCGCGGCCACGCGCATGAACAGGAACGAGCAGCCCCACACGACGCCCAAAAAGCCAAGCTCAAGCGGGGTGCGCCACTGGCGTGCTGCAAGCCCAGGCTGCGCCGACGATTGCGCGCTCATGGCCGTGCCCCCAAACCGTGCCATGCAGGAATGAAACGGCAGAAGACGGCAGCGGGCAGACAGGGAGACATGGCACGATCGTCGCGAAGGGATGACGCAGCATCGGTTGCCACCGTGGGCGCGACAAGCGCGTAGTATCGGGGCGAGCCACAAATCTCACTCATGCCTCGATGAATCTGCGCCCTACCCTGTTGCCCGCGTTGGGCGTGTTCGCCGCTGCCGCCCGCCACCAGAATTTCGCCCACGCCGCCGAAGAACTGCACCTTACCGCCAGCGCAGTCAGCCACCATGTGCGCAAGCTCGAAGCGCTGCTAGGTGCGACCTTGTTCCAACGGCTGCCACGCGGCGTCAAGCTCACCGCCGAAGGCCGCCAGCTGGCCGACGCCGCCACCGCCGCGCTGGCCGAGATCGCGGCGGTGGCCGGCAACCTGCATCCACGCGAAGACGCCATTCCACTGCGGGTCACCACGTTGCGGTCGTTGTCGTACTGCTGGTTATTGCCGCGGTTGCCGCGCTTTTGCCGCGCCTATCCGCATATCCGCATGGACCTGCAATCGGATACGGCCTTTTCGCGCTTCGAAGAAGGTGGCCCGGACCTGGGTATTCGTTATGGCCAAGGCGCTTGGCCCGGACTAACCTCGCATCATCTGATGGACGACGAGCTGTTCCCCGTAGCCTCGCCGTCGTTGCCGGAAGTGGCTGCACTGCGCACGCCGACGCAGATCGCGCAATTGCCGTTACTGACCGATATGTCGCCGCAGGGTTGGCGCGACTGGTTCCGCGCAGCCCAGGTCCGCGGTACCACCGTGCCGCCGATGCATACCTTCAACGACAGCACCGACGCGATGCGCGCTGCCGTGTATGGCCTGGGCGCGGTGCTGGCGCGCAAGCACATCGCCCAGCCCTACCTGCAACGTTACGAACTGGTACGCCTGCCCGGCCCCACGCTCAAGGCGCGTTACGCGTACTACATCGTGCACCCCAGCCACCGCGAGCTCAGCCCGGCCGCGGCATTGTTCATCGACTGGCTCAAGCGCGAAGCACAGGACGAACGCACCCCGATGCCTGCACTGCCTGCCGAACTGGTGGCGTTGCCGCCGAGCGAAGGCGTGCAGGAGCCGCGTACGCGGCGGCGTTTGCGGCAAGCATCGGCAGCGGAATGAAGGAAGCGGCAATCTGGCATTCGCTAAAAACGGGGCGATCCCGGGCGCTTCCCGGTGCTGGCACCACGCAGCGACGCCGATGTGCAGCAAGTGCAGATCGTACTGGACGCCGACGACAAACATCTGCGCTTCCGCTCGTCGGTTGCATTGCGTCGGGTCGGCACGCACGAGATCGCGCCGACCATGGCCACACCGGTGAGCTGCCGCAACTGGCCTGGCCGTGCCTACATGGGCTGCATGCATCATGCGCATCACCATGACGTCATGCCGACGATGCTGCGCGCCGCAGTAGGCCGCGTGTTGCATGCCGAACCCCTCACAAGCCAGGCATGGCCGGCATAGCCCGCGTGACGCAAGCAACGCACACCATCACCTCGTTTTGTCCTCGCGATGCCTAGGCTTGACGTCCCCAATCCACAGGACACTCCCATGCCTACCCTCCGCATGCGCATCACCGGCACCGACGACGACGCGCGTGCCATTGCCAATTTGCTGCAAAGCATCGACGGCATCGAGCACGTGGAAGAAGTGGACGATCTGATGCCGCATCTGGACGACGAAGATTCCAGCTCGGCCGGCCTGTCGGACGACGAAGGTCCGGGCAGCCACGAGTTCGAAGTGGAAGCCGGCAACGAGGCCACCGCGCAGAAGGTACGCGACGCGGTGCAGGAGCTGGCACTGCAGCTGGACGTGTTTGTGGAGTACGAAGTCGACGAAGGCTGAGCCAGGCTCAGCCGCCTTATCTGCGGCGATGGTGCCGCATTGCTGGATCGCGGGTGACGCCGTGACGCGTCCTGCTGCGATTGGGCATGCCGCCGCGCCTGTCGAGCGGCGTGCGACCAGCACCGACGACGCACGCCGCGTGCAATGACAAGTTGGATTTTCCCGCAGCTGCACGGCAGTGTCGCGCAGCTGCGGTGCCTCAGGACATCCGGCGCCGACGTACGCTCCAACGCCACGCCTGCAGCAACAACCAGCCGGCGATCAGTGCGACCGCGGCCACCGGCAACAGCGCCGCCACTGCGCGGATGACGAATGCCACGCTGCTGGAAAATACCTCGCCGAATTCGGCGGCGGCTTGTGTGATCTCGCCCCTGCCCTGCTCGCCACCGGTACTACGGAAATTGAGGGTCAGCAACTGCGTGCGCACCCGACGTTGCTGCTGCGCGGCCTGCTGTTGGGTCTGCTGCGCTTCGGCTTCGATCTCGGCCAGCCGCTTGGACAAGGCCAGCAGATCGGTCACCGCCAGATCGCGGCGCTGCTGCAATTCGAGCAGGCGCGCATGCTCTTTCTGCAGTCGCGCCTGCGCCAGGCTGGTGTCGGCGATCTGCTGCGCCAGATCTTCGGCCCGCGTGCTACGCGCGGCGACATCGCCACGCTGGCCGGCCAACTGCACCATGGGTTCGATCCCGTCCGGTGCCAGCCGTACGCTGACGCGTCCCGTGGGATCGCGCCCGCCTTCCTGCTCCACTGCCAGCAAGGCGCAATCGCCGAACTGCGCGCCCTGGCAGGCAGTGCGTATCGCGGCGATGCGCTGACCGATCTGGTCGGCAGGCAGCTCGATACGCACATCGTGCTCGTAGGCCAAGGCATTGCCCTGCGCGGCGGGCGGTGCCGGCGCCGCAGCGTCGCCGTCGGCCGCCATCTCTGCGGGATGCTTTGCACACCCGCACACTGCCCATCCCAGCAGCATCGCGGTGGCATACCGCTGCATGGCGTAGATCATCGGCTGGCTCCGTCGACTGCATGCACCTGCAGCCCGGCAAGATCCAGCGCCGGCAGGCAATGCACATTGATCGCGACGCCCATTGCGCCGGTCTTGGGGTTGAGGCTTTCGCTACCGGGTGCGATCCCGCACTGCCGGCAATCGTGGCGATCGATGTGGTGCTGATGGAAGCGGTAACTGCCGACAGCTTCCGGCGCGGCCTGAAGCAGCCGCTGCGTACGCGCGCCGAACCAGGACAAACCGCCGCGGCGGCGGCACAGCGAACAGCTGCAGTCGTAGACCTCGGCGATGGGCGCTTCGGTCTGCAGATCGAACGCGATGCGTCCGCAATGACGGCTACCGGCGTAGTGCATGTGATCCTCCTTGGCACAGGCCACCGTGCGGGTGGCAAGCATGGTGTTGCGTGTAGGCGCAGCCTGGGGAGCGAGGCTGCGCCCGGGAACCGGAGTGTACGAGCGATCGCACCCACAACGTGCAGCCGTGGTGCGCCCCGGGCGATTGGCACCGCTGGCCGGCCGGCAGGATAGGGGCAGCCACCCACGCATGGTGAGCATCCATTAGGGAAGGCGGAGGGCGCGCAGGCGCCGAAGGTGCAAGCGGCACAGCGGGTCCCAAGCATCGGCCGCGCCCGCCTGGCGGTGAGCGCCGTCGACTTATTGGCTGCCCTACACCAATGGCGGATGCGCCCGCGCGCGCAGATGCCTATGCTGGCGGTTTGATTCCACCAGGACCCACGATGCGTCAACGCCTGCTTGTCCTCGCCCTGCTCACCGGCCTCAGCGCCTGCCAGCAACAGCCCCAATCACCGCGTGCCGATACGACCGCGCCTGCCGCCCCTGAAGCACAGACCCCGGATGCGCGCTTTGCCGCATTATCCAAACAAGCGCTGGACACCTGGATGCAGCTGTCGCCGGTGACCGCCACCCAGACCGGCGACCACCGCTTCGATGCGCAGATCGACGACCTGAGCGCGAGCGGCCGTCAGCGCAGCCTGGACGCGGGCAAGAAGCTGCTGGCCACCCTGGATGCGATCGAGGTGACCAAGCTGTCGCGCGAGAACCAGGTGGATGCGGCGATTTTGCGCAACCAGCTGCAATCGGAGATCTGGAACACCGAGGTGCTGCAAAGCTGGGCCTGGGACCCGCAGGTCTACAACGGCCTGGCCGGCAGCGCACTGTACAGCCTGATGGCGCGCGAATTCGCGCCGCTGCCCGAGCGCCTGACCGCAGCAACACAGCGCATGGAAAAGATCCCGAGCATCTTTGCGCAGGCACGCGAGAACCTGGACCCGGCGCGCGTGCCGAAGATCCATGCCGAAACGGTGGCCAAGCAGAACAAGGGCATCCTGAGCATCGTCGACAGCTTCATCGCGCCCAACATCAGCCAGCTTGGCCCGATCGAGGCGGCGCGCGCCCAGGCGGCCATCGACAACCTGCGCAAGGCAGTGGCCGAGCAGCAGACCTGGCTGGACACCGTGCTGGTGCCCAATGCCAAGGGCGACTTCCGCATCGGTGCGGAAAAATACGACCAGAAGCTGAAATTCGCGCTGCTGTCGTCGCTGTCGCGTGCCGACATCAAGCAGCGTGCCGAGTCCGAGCTCAAGCGCGTACGCGGCGAAATGTATGGCATTGCGCGCACGGTGCTCAAGGACACGCCTGGCGCTCCCAAGCTGCCCGAGTCGCCCGACGACGACCAACAGCAGGCGGCGATCGAAGCGGCCCTGGAACTGGCGTATGCCGACAAGCCGGCGCGCGACAAGGTGGTGGACGCGGCCACGGCAGCGCTGGCGCAATCGACCGAATTCGTGCGTCAGAAGGATTTGATGACGCTGCCCGATTCGCCGGTGGACATCATCCTGATGCCGGAATTCCAGCGTGGCGTGGCGGTCGCGTATTGCGACTCGCCCGGCCCGCTCGACAAGAACCTCAAGACGTTCTACGCGGTGTCGCCGATTCCCGACGATTGGAACGACAAGCAGGTGGATTCGTTCCTGCGCGAATACAACACCCGCATGATCCAGCTACTCAGCATCCACGAGGGCACGCCGGGCCACTACCTGGAAGGCTGGCACTCGGCCAAGTTCCCCTCCACGCTGCGCGCGGTGCTGCGTTCTGGCATGTTCGCCGAAGGCTGGGCGGTGTACACCGAGCGCATGATGCAGGAGCAGGGCTACCTGGATAACGACCCGCTGTTCCATCTGGTGCAACTCAAGTTCTACCTGCGCACCATTGCCAACGCCATTCTCGACCAAGGCGTGCATGTGGACGGCTGGGATCGCGACAAGGCGATGCACCTGATGACCCACGACACCTTCCAGCAGGAAAGCGAAGCCTCGGGCAAGTGGGTGCGTGCGCAGCTCTCCTCCGCGCAGCTCCCGACCTACTTCGTGGGCGTGCAGGAACATCTGGACACCCGCAAGGCGGTACAGGACAAGCTCGGCGATAAGTTCAACCTGAAGGCCTATCACGACAAGATGCTGTCGTACGGTGCCCCACCGGTACGCTTCGCACGCGAACTGATGCTGGATCAGCCGATCGAGTGATTGCTCCTTCTCCCGCGCGCGGGAGAAGGTGCCCGCAGGGGCGGATGAGGGGGCGCCTGGCGAAGGTGTGACCACCTGCCATGTCAAACGCGTCGCTACGCGCCTTCGGAATGACACGGCAGGCGGCTTCGCCCCTGCCCTCCCCCAAACCCCTCTCCCGCACGCGGGAGAGGGGCTACGGTCGCGCCGTGCTCGCGCACAGTTTTCAATCACGCATCCGCCGCAACAAATCCACCGGTCTGCCGCGCCCACAATCGCGCATACAGGCCGCCATGTGCGATGAGCTGCGCATGCGTGCCTGTCTCGACAATCCTGCCGGCATCCATCACCACCAGTCGATCCATGCGCGCGATGGTCGAAAGACGGTGCGCGATCGCGATCACGGTCTTGTTGCCCATCAGCGCATCCAGGCTGTCCTGGATGGCGGCCTCCACTTCCGAATCCAGCGCAGAGGTGGCTTCGTCCAGAATCAGGATCGGCGCGTCCTTCAGCAACACCCGCGCAATGGCGATGCGCTGACGCTGGCCGCCGGACAGCTTGACCCCGCGCTCGCCCACATGCGCATCGAAACCGCGGCGGCCTTCGCCGTCGATCAGCGTGTCGATGAAGCTGTCGGCGCGGGCCTTGCGTACGGCGTCGAGAAGTTGCGCCTCGCTGGCCTGCGGCCGCCCGTACAGCAGGTTATCGCGGATCGAACGATGCAATAGCGAGGTGTCCTGCGTCACCAGGCCGATCTGTCCACGCAGGCTTTCCTGCGTCACGGTTGCGATGTCCTGCCCGTCGATCAGGATGCGGCCCTGCTCCAGGTCGTACAGCCGCAGCAACACATTGACCAGGGTGGATTTGCCGGCACCGGACGGCCCGACCAGGCCGATCTTCTCGCCGGCACGCACCTGCAGATCCAGCCCGGCGATCACCCCACCGCGCTTGCCGTAATGGAAATGGATGTGCTCGAACTGCACCTGCCCCTGGGTTACCTGCAGCGGCACCGCATCCGCGGCATCCTGCACCTGCACCGGTTGGGAGATGGTCTGCATGCCGTCCTGCACGGTGCCGATGTCCTCGAAGATGCCGTTGACTGTCCACATGATCCAGCCGGACATGTTGTGGATGCGGATCACCAGGCCGGTCGCCAAGGTGATCGCGCCCACGCTGATCTGGCCGCGGCTCCACAACCACAGCGCCAGCGCGCAGGTGCCCACGATCAGGAAGCCGTTCGCCACTGCGATGGCGGTATCCATGGCGGTGGTCACCCGGGTCTGCCCGCGGTGCTTCACTGCCAGCTCGTCGATGGCATCGCGCACATACGCCTGTTCGCGGCCGGCATGGGCGAACAACTTGAGTGTGGAAATATTGGTATAGCCATCGACGATGCGGCCGGTCGCCTTGGAGCGCGCGTCCGATGCCACCCATGCGCGCGCCTTCATGCGGGGCACGAAGAACGCCATCAGCGCGACGTACACCACCAGCCAGAGCAGCAGCGGCGCCATCAGCCAGGGGTCTGCCTGCGCGAACAGCCACAGTGCGCTGCCGGTGTAGACCACGATGTACCACAGCGCATCCACCATCTGCACGGCCGACTCGCGCAGCGAGGTGCCGGTCTGCATCACCCGGTTGGCGATGCGCCCGGCAAAATCGTTGTTGAAGAAGCCAAGGCTCTGGCGCACCACGTAGTTGTGCATCAGCCAGCGCGAACGGTTGCTCAGCCCCGGCACGATCGCCTGATTGACCAGCAGATTGTGCAGGCCGGTGAAAAGCGGCCTTGCCACCAGCGTGATCACCGCCATCCAGATCAGTTCGCCCGCATGCTGCCGGAAGAAGTCGGGCCCCGGCTTGCCGGCAAGCATGTCGACGATGCGGCCGAGGAAGTCGAACATCGCCACTTCCACCAGCGCAAGCAGCAGCCCGGCGATCAAGGTGGCCAGCAGGATCGGCCACAACGGCCGCAGATAATGCAGATAAAAGCGCCACACGCTGCGTGGCGGCATCTCCCGCTCGATGGGCGGGAAAATATCGATCAGGGACTCGAACCAGCGGAACATTGCGCAGACTTCAAAAACACCGGGAGCCCAGGCTAGCCGATCGGGCGTCAAGCCGCAGTGGCGCTGGTCGGCACGCGCGGCCTGATCGGGCCACGCAAGGCGTCAACGCCCTGGCGACGAGAACTATAGAGACGAGGTTTGCAGCGCCTGCGCACATGAGGCGCCCACCGCTGTCACTCGCGCACGCGCGCAAGCAAACGATTGACCTCTGCCAGATCGACATGCCCGGGCTCGAAGCGCCCACCCAAGGTTGCCAATTCCTGCACATGCTGCGGGTGGTCCGGGTCGGCGATGATGCGCATCACCGCCTGATAATCGGCAATGCCGCCACTGCTATCGGGCGGGCAGGCATTGGCGCCGTCCACGCAGCGCGCCACGCGCAGTCCGGCATCGGCCGGCAACAGCGCTTCCACTTGCAGGCGATGCTGCCAGCCAGGGCCGGCGCCGTAGAAGTAATCGAAGCCTTCAAGCTCGCCCACCGCGCTTTCCAGCGTGACACGCCCGGCATGCTTGAGCCGGGGGCGCTCGGGCACATCCAGTCCGGATTCGCCGTAACGCCCGCCGCCGAGGTCGAACTCGTACGGATGCGCGCCATTCCAGCCCATCACCGGCTGCAACACGCGATGCAAGGTGGCCAGGCGTACTGCGCCCGACACCAGCAGGCGCCGCCAGATCAACGGCGCACTGCCGGTCAATGCCACATGCAGTTGATACACCGGCGCAGGTGACTGCAGCGCTTGCTGAGCAGATCTCTTTTTTGCCTTGGCCATCGTGTCGTGCATTCGTCTGCCTGTCACCAGTATGGCGTGCCAGGCTGGCGAATGCAGACGCTGTTTAGATCAGCGAGAAACAACAGCGCAACCACCAGGCGGGCGCGGCCGGTGCCCGGATCGGGATGTACCGCTTGTACATCGCGGTGAGTGCCCCGGCCACGCCCGCCTGACCATCGCTCGCGACGGTTTATTCGCCACGCTCAGGCCCTGCGGCGCAGGCGCAAACCGAACAGCAGGTCATACAGGATCGGAATCAGGCCCAGCGTCACCAGCGTGCCCAACGCCAGCCCACCGATCATGGTGATGGCCATGCCCGTCCATAGCGGGCCGGCAAACAGCATCAGCGGCACCAGGCCAACGATGCAGGTGAGCTTGGTCATGACGATCGGGCGCAGCCGTTTGACCGCGGCAGCCACAACCGCTTCGCGGCGCGGCAGGCCATCGGCAAGTTCGGCTTCGATGCGCTCCAGCAGCAACACCGCGTTGTTGACGATGATGCCGGCCAGCGCCAGCAAGCCGAAGGTCGCCATGAAGCCGAACGGGTAGCCGGTCATCACCAGCGCCAGGGCCGCACCGATCAATACGAACGGCACCGCCGACAGCACGATGAACAATTTGCGGAACGAGTTGAACTGCCATACGAACAGCAACAGGATCGCGCCCAGCGCATGCGGCATGTAGTGCAGCAAGGCCTGATTGGCTTCGGCCGAATCTTCCAGCTCGCCACCAATCTCCACCCGGTAGCCGGCCGGCAGCTTGAGCGCGGCAATCGGCGCGGACAGCCGCTCGACGATCTCGGTCGCGGTCAGCTGCGGGTTGCGTGCGGTCACGGTGATGGCACGGCTGAGGTTGCGCCGCTGGATCGCCGACGGCTCGCTGTCGCGCAGCACCGTGGCGACCGCCGCCAACGGTACCGGTGCGCCGCCTGCCTGCGGGTACACCAACGTATCGGCCGGATTGCCGTTGGCGGCACGCTCGTCGGTGCTGCCGCGCACGACGACCGGCACACCGGTGCCATCGTCGCGGATCAACGTGGCGTCCACACCGCTGTAGCGCCCCTGCAACGCCTGCGCAATGTCTTCGCTGCTGACACCGGCGCGGCGGGCCTTGAGCTGGTCCACCCGCACCACATAGCGCGGAATGCGCGCCTGCCAATCGTCCTGCACGTCCACGGTGCCCGGCACGGCCCGCAAGGCCCTGGCAATCGCAGCAGCGCTGCTGCGCAGGACCGCCTCATCCGGCCCCACCACGCGATACACCGCCATCCCGGCTTCGGTGGCGCCCAGCGAAAAGCGTTTGGGTTCGGCGCGCAGCGCGGGGAAGTGGCTGCGCACATGCGAGCGCACCCGTGCGATCACCGCATCGATGTCGGTCCCCGGCCGCACGCTGACCGTGAAGTACGCCTGGTTGGCCGCCGGCAGCGGCGGGTTCAGGCCCAGCACGATGCGCGGTCCGCCATCGGCAACATACCCGATGCTGTCCACCACCTCGGGGTTGGCGTGGCGGTCGCCCAACCAGCGGCTGAGTTCACTCACCGTGCGCAGGGTCTGGCGAGAATCGCTGCCGGCCTGCAATGTCACCGGCATCTGGAACTGCAGGCGGTCGGACTTGGGCAGGAAGTCGTATGGAATGGACACCAGCACGGTGACCGCCACCGCCAGCATCGCCGTCATCGCACCGATGAACAGCACCTTGTGCTGCAGCACGCGTTCGATCACACGACGGTAGCCGCGATAGAACCGCGATTCGGCTGCATCGCTGGTCTTGGCGACATGCACCTTGGCGAAGTACATGCACAGCAGCGGCGTCACCGTGATGCTCAGCAACCACGACCCCAGCAGCGTCACGCCAAGCACGGTGGCCAGCGAGCGCAGATATTCATTGGTGCTGGTCTGGCCGAAGAAGAACGGCGAGAACGCCAGCACGATGACCAACGACGAGGTCAGCAAGGGTATCGCCAACGTCCGGCCTGCATCAATGCAGGCCTGGCGGCGTTCCTCGCCGGCCACCAGACGTCGCTCGATGTCTTCGGCAATCACGATGCCGTTGTCCACCAACAAGCCCAGCGCAAGAATAATGGCGGCAATGGAAACCGTTTGCAGCTCCACGTTCAGCACACGCATGACGATCAGCGAGGCGAAGATGGTCAACGGCACGATCGCGCCGACGATCAACCCGGTGCGCCAGCCCAGAAACAGCATCACCACCGCCATGACGATGACGATGGTCTCGCCCATGACGTGATGCATCTTGCCCATCTCGCGCTCGACCACATCGGCCTGGAAGCTCACCACGTGCTGGGTGAAGCCGGCAGGCAGCTCGTGTGCGGTGTCGTCGAGCTTGGCGCGCAGCGCCTTGCCGAAGTCGGCGACATTGGTGCCGGGTTGCATCGAGACCGAGACCACCACCGCCGGCTGGCCCTGGTAAACGGCCGCACTTTGCGGTGGGTCGGCCGGCATGACCTGCACCTGTGCCAGCTCGCCCAGGGTCACTTCGCGGGCCCCGCCGGCAGGCGCGCCGGGCACGCTCAGCAGGACGCCGCGCAACTGCTCGGGCGTGCGGATTTCGCCGGACGTGGCCACGGTCAGCGCCAGCCCGGACACCGCGACCTGCCCACCGGAACCCACCACATTCTGCGCGCGCAACTGCGCCATCACGACGGACGGCGTCAAGCCACTCGCCAGCAACCGCGCACGGTCAAACGACACATACACCGATTCGTCCTGCAGGCCATATAACTTCACCTGCTCCACGCCGGGCAAGGCGTACAGCTGCTCGCGCATGCGCCGCAACGGGCCGCGCATTTCGCTCATCGAAAAGCCCGGTGCGGTCACCGCGATCGACGCCACCGACACGCGCCCGAAGTCGTCGTCGACAAATGGGCCAAGGGTGCCGGCGGGCAATTGTGCGCCGGCCTCTGCGGCCTTGGCGCGCACGCGCTGCCAGAGCGCCGGCAGATCCTGCACATCGTCATAGGCGGTCAGCTGCACGATCGCGCTGCCCGGATGCACCGTGGTGACGATGCGCTTGATGCCGGCCAGCTCGCGCAAGCGCTCCTCCACCGGACGCGCCAGCAGGTTTTCCACCTGCTCGCTGGGCATGCCCGGATAGGCCACCGACACCAGCGTGTCGCGCACGGTCACCGACGGTTCTTCCTGCGATGGGAAGCCGAGAAACGCCACGATGCCGCCGATCAGGATCATCGCTGCCGCAAACAACGTCAGGCGGCTCGAGCGCATCGCCATCTGGGTCAGCTTCATGGCGTGCGACCTCCGCTCAGCTGCGTCTGTGCCTGCAGTGGCGTCACCGGCTGGCCGTTCACCAAGAAGCCCACTCCGGCGCTCACCACCTGCTCGCCTGCACGCAGCCCGCGCAGAATCTGCACACGCTCGCCGACGATCGTTCCCAGGTCGACCGTGCGTTCGATCACAGCCCGCTTTGCCGGCTGGTAAACGAACACGCTGGCCTGTTGCCGGTTGAGCCGGGGCAATACCGCCGACAACGGCACACTCGGCGTGGAAGCGGCAGGCGTCGGCAGCGTCAGCATCACGCTGTCGCCGCTGCGCAGCGAAGGCGCGCCGGCGAGCGGTTCCAGCAAGGCCTGTACCGTCGTGGCATTGTCCAGGCGGCTGGAAAGACTGCGCAGACGCAGGTCGACCGGTGCGTCGCCCGCATCGACCACGCGGGCATGCACGGTTTGGCCCGGCACCAGACCGGCACCGGCAGTTGCCGGCAGCGTGGCGACCAGCTGCACATGGCCTTGCCCTTCCACCTGCAGCACCGTCTGCCCTGCCGCCACATCGGTCTGCGGTTGTTGCAGGCGCGCCACCACGCTGCCATCGAAGGGCGCGCGGAGCTCGCCCAAACGAGTGCCGCGGCGCGCCATGGCCAGGTCGGCCCTGGCCACCTGCAGCTGCGCAGCGGCCGCATCTGCCGCTGCACGCGCGGCAGTCAAGGTGGCGTTGGAACTGGCACCGTCATCGAACATTGCCTGTTGCTGGCGCAATTGCAGTTGCCGTTCGCCAGACTGCGCCAGCGCCGCGCGCACGTTGGCATCGGCCTGCTGTTCGCGCAGGCGCAGCGGTTCATCGTCCAGGCGAGCCAGCAGTTGCCCGCGTGTCACCCGGTCGCCGACATCCACCAGCACGGCGGACAGGCGGCCTGCCCCTTCGAACCCAAGTTCGGCGCGTTGCTCCTGCCGCACCAGCGCCGGCACCTGCAACGGGTTATCGCTACCGCCGCCGAAGCGCTCCAGCTTCACCGCGCGCGGCGTCTCGGTGGCCGGCGCATCCGGCCCGCTGCATGCGGCCAGTCCCAGCAGCAACGTGCCGCACACCAGGCCGCGATAAAACATCGTCATCATTCGATCCCCCGGTTCATGCCGCTCAGCGGCTGTAGGTCAGTGCGAGATTGCCGCTGACCACGCTGCGGCGTGCCACCAGTGGGCTGTCTTCGGCGTTGTCCAGGTAGCGCGTTCCGGTGACCCCCAACGTGGTGGCCCAGTGGTCGCCCAGCGAGTGCGTCCAACTGCCACCTACCGCGGCGGCATACGCACCGGAGCCGGCATTGAAGGCCGTAAAGCGGGTGCGCGCGGCTTGCGCATCGGTGACGCCGAAGTAGGCCTGATTGAAGCGGCGGTCGCCGCCATGCACGTTCAGATCCAGGGTGACCGTGTCGTTGGCGCTATGCAGCAGGGTGAACTCCATCCCGGCGCGATAGCGGTTGCGGCGCGCAGCATCCTTGAGCGTGAATTCCGCCTCCGCATTGACGTTCATGTAAGGCGTCACTTGCTGCATCACCAGCGTGCGCGCCGTCACCGAGCCAGGCACATCGCCCATGCCGGCCAGTAGGCGCGAGCCCGGCCGCCAGTTGCTGTCGCTTTGCAGCCGTCCCAGGTCGTAATACAGCGATTGCGATATGTAGAAGCCGGACTTGCTCTGGAACTGCAGGCCGCCGCCGCGGGAAGTGTCGAAGAACAGCACGCCGCGCTGCACCACCAGCACCGGGTTGAATTGCACGCGCGCGCGCTCGGCGCCGGCATACTCGGGCGTGGCCACCGCTGCGGCGCCGGCCGTGATTTCAGTGCGGTCTCCCAGCAGGCGCGAACTCCCGGTCAGATCGGTTTGTGCGTGCGCGATGCATGGAAGGGCGCTCATGCACGCAAGGACGCCGGCGCGAACGGCATGGGTGGCACGCTGGCGATTGAAGGACGATACGTTCATCGAAGGTCTCCGTCGGAAGTCAGGAAGCGGTGGGCAGGCGCACGCCATAGAACGCCTGAAACAGCGCGATACGGCTCAGCACGCGTTGGCGTGCGGTATCCAGGTAATCGAGTTCGGTTTGAGCGAGGCGGGTCCGCTCGGCCAGCAGCGCGCTGCGGTCTTCCAGACCGGCATCCACGCGTTCATGCATTCGAGCAAGACGCAGTTGCTCGCGTTCGACCTGCTCGCGCGAGCGCGGTTCAGCCTGCGACAAGGTGGCGTGGGCGTCGAGCGCGTTAGCGACCTCGCGAAATGCAGACTCGATCGCCTGCTCGTAAGCGGCGACATCGGCACGTTCGCGTACGTGCGCCAGATCCAGATTGGCGCGATTGCGGCCGCCATCGAACAACGGCAGGTTCAGTTGCGGCATGAAGCTCCACACGCCGTGGCCCGCAGAAAACAAGCCGTTCAATCCGTCGCTGGCCGTACCCACGCTGCTGCTCAAGGTGATCGACGGAAAAAACGCCGCGCGCGCCGCGCCGATGTCGGCTTTGGCCGCGCGCAACTCCAGCTCGGCCTGCTGGATGTCCGGGCGTTGCAGCAGCAGCGACGAATCCAGCGCGCGCCACGCACCGGCAGGCGTATCAGCGGCGATCAGACCCTGCAGATCGCCGGGTACCGGAGTGCTGTCGTAGCCGGCCAGCAACTGCAGCGCACGCACCGCCGCAGCGTGGTTGTCGTTGCCCTGCAGGGCCGCCACATGGGCCTGGTCGGCCTGTCGCCGCTGCGCATCGCGCTCATCGCGCGCAATCAGCCCTACCTGATATTGCCGCTCGGCAACGGCAAGCAACGCAGCGCTGTCGGCATCCAGCGATTGCAGCTGTTGCAGCGCCTGCGCCGTGGTGCGCTCGGCGGTGTAGGCGCGCAGCACCTCTGCAATCAGGGCGCCACGCGCCGCGTCGCGGCCATAGGTGCTGGCCAGGTAGCGCTGGCGTGCGGCCTCGGACATCGCCTGCAGCTTGCCGAAAAAGTCCACTTCGAAATTGCCGATCCCCGCATTGGCGATCACCAGATCCTGCTGGTACCGCGCATCCAGCGTCGGGTTGTCGAAATGTTGCCGCAGCTGCTGTGCGCCGACGGCGAGCGTCGGCAGGCGCGACGCCTGCGCAATGCCGTACTGCGCACGCGCCTGTTCTACCTGCAACGCCGCACGGCGGAAATCGCCGTTGTGCGCCAAGGCGCGTTCGACCAGGGGCCGTAGGTCGCGGTCTGACGCGAAGGCCTGCAGGAATGCGCGCTCTTGCTCGTTCAGAGCGACGGCGGGGGTCGCATTGGCGTCGGGCTCACCGGATGCCGGTGGGGATGCAGCCTGCGGGCTGCCGAAGGTGGCCGGCACGCTGACCACCGGGCGCTGGTAGGCCGGCGTCAGCGAGCAGCCAGCCGACAGCACCGCACTGACGGCAACCAGGCACACGCAAGACCAACGATGCGGAATATTTTGTGAAATCATGATGTCGGAGCACAGAGCCAATCTCGACCGACATCCTCGACCCGCAGCGTCCAGGTTGTTTTCGGGAATTATCCAGATTTGATCGAGACGACAAGGCAACACGCATGACAGGCAAAAAGGTTCTGCTGGTGGAAGACGACAGCGATAGCGCCAGCATTCTGGAGGCCTATCTCCGCCGCGACGGCTTCGATGTGGCGGTGGCCGGCGATGGCGAACGCGCCATCCAGCTGCACCGGCAATGGGCACCGGATCTGGTGCTGCTGGACGTGATGCTGCCCAAGCTCAGCGGCATCGAGGTGCTGTCGACGATCCGCCGCGCCGGCGACACGCCGGTGATCATGGTCACCGCCATTGGCGATGAGCCGGAAAAGCTCGGCGCCCTGCGCTACGGCGCCGACGATTACGTGGTCAAGCCGTACAGCCCCAAGGAGGTGGTGGCGCGCGTGCATGCCGTGCTACGCCGGAGCGTGGCGGTGCGCGCGCCAGGCGAGCCATTGCAGCACGGTCGGCTGAGCGTGGATCCGGCCGCCGTGGTCGCCAGCGTGCAACACGAAAACGGCGACAGCGTGGCGCTGGATCTGACGCCGACCGAATTCAACCTGCTCGCGCTGCTGCTCAAGACCCCATTCAAGGCCTTTACGCGCAGCGAACTGCTCGACGCCTGCCTGCCCGACAGCGATGCATTGGAACGGGTGGTGGACTCACACATCCACAACCTGCGCCGCAAACTCGAAGTGCATGGCATCACCGGTGTACTGGTCACCGTGCGTGCAGTGGGATATCGCTTTCAATGAAGGTGCTGCGGCGGTTTCATGCCTGGCGCAACCAGGCGCCCCTATGGTGGTGGGTCGGACTGCGCATGAGCGCGCTGGCGGTGGTGACCATGATGGTCATCGCGTTCGGCATGTGGTGCTATTTCAATCTGCGCTACAGCCTGATCCTGAGCAATGTGCCGGCCGAGCCGCGTGCGGAGATTTCCCAGCTGATCGAGCAGCCCAGGGCCAACCAGGCCCGCCTGTGGGAGCTGTTCCAGCGCTATTACGACATCGAAAATTTCCTGCCCGGGCTGGCCAATCCGGACTGGTGGATGCTGGGCGCCATGATGACCATCTCGGTGCCGGTCATCCTGTTCTGCGGCCTGCTCGCGTCGCGGCCGCTGTCGCGGCAATTTTCGCAGGTGGCTTTCGCGGCGCACCGGGTCAGCGATGGCGATTTCGGCGCACGCGCGCAAGTGGTGCGCGGCGCGCCGGACGAGCTCACTGCCCTGGCCGACGACTTCAATACGATGAGCGGCAGGCTGCAGCAGTACGAGCGCGAATTACGCGACTCCAGCGCGATGCTTGCGCATGAATTACGCACCCCGCTCAATGCCGCGATGGGACGCGTGCAAGGCATGCTGGATGACGTCTTCCCGCGCGAGCCGGAGCAATTGCGGCTGGTGCATCGCCAGCTGGAGCAGATCAATCGCCTGATCGGCGACTTGCACCTGGTGTCGCTGGCGCGTGCCGGCCAGCTGGTGCTGGAGCCGGAAAGCGTCGAGCTGCGGGAGCTCGTCGCCGAGCGCATCGAATGGGCGGGGCCGGCGCTGCGCGAGGCGCAGATGACCATCCACTACCCCACGCATCCGGCGCTGCGCCTGCATGCCGACCGGCACCGGCTGGGCCAGGTGCTGTCGATCCTGATCAATAACGCGTTGCGCTACGCCGCAGCCGGCAAGCTGCTGGAGATCGAGGTGCGTCGCGACGGCACCGGCGTGCAGCTTACCGTCGGCGACCGCGGGCCCGGCGTGGCGCCTGCGCAATTGCCGCACCTGCTGGACCGCTTCTGGCGCGCCGACAGCTCGCGCGCACGGCATTCCGGCGGCAGTGGCCTGGGCCTGGCGATCGCCTCGGCCATCTGTCAGGCGCACGATGGCCAACTGGTCGTCAGCAATCGCCCCGGCGGTGGCCTGCTGGCCAGCGTGCAGTTACCGCTGGGGCGTTGACGCAACGCCGGCCACGCACACGCCGGCGCAACTGCCCGCACCTGCGGGCAATTGCGTAACCGATCACCGCGATTGCAGGCTCGGCACCGCGTCGCTCACGTGGGCGTGGCGGCGCATGATCCAGTTGAACAACGGCGTGGCCATCAGCGTGGACAGGATCGCCATCAGCACCAGCACCGAGAACAGGCCCTGTTCGATCACACCCGCCTGCAAGCCGATGTTGATGATGATCAGCTCCATCAATCCGCGTGCATTCATCAGCGAACCGATCGCCATCGCGTCGCGGTTGTTCTCGCCGGTCGCACGCGCCGCGGCCCAGCAGGCCACGCCCTTGCCGATGAACGATGCGGCCAGGATCGCCACGCCGGCCAGCATGATCTGCGGCTGCAGCAACACGCTGAGCTGTGTTTTCAAGCCCGAATAGGTGAAGAACATCGGCAGCAACAACACCACGACGAACGGCTGCAGCATCTCGCGCAGCTTCTCGGTCAATGCGCCCCTGGGCAGGCAGACACCGAGCAGGAAACCGCCGAACACTGCATGGATGCCGATCGCATCCATCGCCCAGGCGCTGGTGCAGAACAGGATCAGCACGACCGCCAAGACGCTGTTGCTCAGCGGCTGGCCGGGCACCACATGATCGGCCAGCCGCTTGAGCAGATGCCGGCCGACGAAAATCATGAAGACCGCATAGCCGATGCCGCCGCCGATGGCCAGGTAGGCACCGCCCCAACTGCCGCCGAAACTGGCCAGCACCACGGCCAGAATGCACCACGCTGCGGCATCGTCGAACGCGCCAGCGGTCAGCGCCAAGGTGCCCAACGGGCTATTGGTCAGACCGCGTTCGTGGATGATGCGCGCCAGCATCGGAAAGGCGGTGATCGCGATCGCCGCGCCCAGGAACAGCGACGCTTCGGTCAGCTTGGCCCTTTCCGAAAACAGCCCCTCCACGTTGATCAGCCACGGGCACATGGCGAACGCCAGCAGGAACGGCACCGCGATGCCGGCCATCGACACGCTCATGGCGCTGCGATAGCGCGCGCGAAAGTGGTCGCCGCGGAAATCGGTGCCGACCAGGAACATGTACAGGCCCACGCCGAACTGCGCGAACACATACAGCACGTCCAAGGTCTGTTTGGGGAACAACGCCGCTTGCGCGCCCGGCGCCAGCAAACCGAACAACGAGGGCCCCAGCATCACGCCGGCAATCATTTCGCCCACCACCTGCGGTTGCCCGAGGCGCTTGGCCAGCATGCCGACCAGCCGGCATACCAACAAGATCGCAGCAGCCTGCAAGAAGAAGTACACCGACATCTGCGGAGTGGTCATGCGTGCGGCAACATCCCTGAAAAGTGCGCAGATCGTAACCGGAGCTGCTGCACTTCGATAGCGTGCGGCTGCCGTGGCGATCTGAGCCCATCTGCGCGCTTGGGCCCGCCAGGCGCAGCGCAGAGGTGATCCGCGCTTGCCTGCATCATTTGCCCGCGGCGGTCGGCGTCGGCACCGGCGTCAGCACCAGGTCCTGAAAATCGAAGCTGAAATCGGTCAGCGGCGAAATCGGCTCCATGCGCATCTCGCGCACCGCGCCATCCGGGGTCAGCGCAAAATTGACGAAGGCATCTGCATTCAAGGAGCGGTCGTCCCAGCGCACGATGAAACTGTCGTGCTGCCAATGCTCCAGCGTGCCCACCAACTGGGCGGTCTTGGCGAACTGCAGGCGCAGCCGCTTGCCGTCCTGGACAATCGCCACATCGCCGTACCAGGGGTCGCGATAGGTGACCGCGTAACTGCGCAGCGGCAACGACGGCGTCGAACGTGCCGCGCGAGCGTCCTGGTGCTTGTTCCAACTCGCGTCCGCATCGCGATCGGCCTTCTCCACCAGCTTGGCGTAAGCGGCGGTCCAATCGGTGGACGGCACCTGCAAGAACGCATCCAGCACCTGGAAGGTCACCGCGTTGAACGCAGCGCCCACCTCCTGATTGGTCAACACCACCACACCCAGCTTCTGATCCGGCAGCAGCGTCAGGCGCGATACCATGCCGGGCCAGCCGCCGGTGTGCCAGACCATGCGATGGCCGCGGTAATCGCTCAGGCTCCAGCCTTCACCGTAGCCGGCGAAGTTCGGCCGCGCCGCGGCAAGCTCGGGTACCTGCACCTCGCCGATCGGAATCGGCGTGATCATCGACCACATTTCCTGCTGACGCTTGGCGCTGAACAGCGGTCTGCCATCGGGCAGGATGCCGCCGGCCAGTTGCACGTTCATCCACAGCGCCATGTCGTGCACGCTGGAATAGATGCCGCCGGCGCCGGAGTTGTTGGACCAGGTCAGCGGCGCCACCGTGCGCAGCTCGGTAAAGTCGTACTTGGCGTGCCCGACTGCGGCGCGATCGCCGGGCTGCAGATGGTCGGCGTTGAAGCGCGTGCCGCGCATGCCCACCGGGTCGAAGATGCGTTGCTGCAGAAATGCCGCGTAACTCTGCCCGGATACCTGCTCGATCACCTTCTGGGCGACTGCGTACAGGATGTTGTCATACGCATAGCGGTCGCGAAAACCGCCCTTCAGCGGCACCTTGGCCAGGCGCTGCACGACTTCTTCAGTGGTGTAGCTGGTGCTGGGCCAGAACAATAGATCGCCTGCGCCCAGGCTCAGACCGCTGCGGTGCGCCAGCAGATCGCGGATGCGCATCTGCCCGCTCACATACGGGTCGGACATGCGAAACCACGGCAAATGGTCGATGACCTTGTCATCGAGCGAGAGTTTGCCTTCATCGGCCAGGATCGACAGCGATGCGGCAGTGAACGCCTTGGTATTGGAGGCAATCGCAAACAACGTGTCGGCCTGCACCGGCGCGGGCTTGCCGGTCTCGCGCACGCCGTAGCCGCGCTCCAGCACCACCTGGCCGTCCTTGACGATGGCCACCGCAATACCGGGCACGTCGAACTGTTTGCGCACGCGTTCCATCTGCGCATCGAACTGCTGCATGCCGGCGGGGAGTTCGGCCGCGTGCGTCGTCGTCACCAAGCTTGCCACCATCAGCACGCCCCCACTCAGCCATCGGTTCAAGGTCACTGCATCACCTTCAGGTTGTTGGTCAGATCGATCCGCCGGCGCCATCCAGCGCCAACGGTTGCGGCGCCACCAGCACGCCATTGGCATCGGCGTACAGCCAATGGCCCGGAACGAAGGGGACGCCAGCAAAGTTCACCGGCACATCCACATCGCCCAGATCGCGTCGCTCGGTGCGGCGCGGACACGCCGCCAGCGCCAGCACCCCCAGCGGCAACGTGGCAAGCATCTCGACATCGCGCACGCAGCCGTGAATCAGCACGCCGGCCCAGCCGTTCGCCACCGCGTTGGCCGCGATCTGGTCGCCCAGCAGGGCATGCTTCAGCGAGCCCTGCCCGTCCACCACCAGCACGCGGCCGTCGCCCGGCGTGGCGGCCAGCTCGCACACCCGCGAGTTGTCTTCGAAACAGCGCACCGTGACCATCGGTCCGGCGAATGCCGTGCGCCCGCCGAAGTGGCGGAACAGCGGCTCGGCGATTGTCGCTTCGGGGTAGCGGTCACACAGATCAGGCGTGGTCCAGGTCATCGGGGCGATCTCGCGCGGCAGAGCTGGCATGGTAGCCGGCTGTGGCGGCGCGCGGGCGATGGCTGACCAATGACCAATAACCAATGACCGATACCCGATGTCCGATAACGCGACACGCAGTCACGCACGCGCAGCGAAGCTGCGCGCACGCGGACAACGCTGCGTTCGCCGTTTCATGATGGTCGCTGCAAGGCAGTCGTCATACGGCGCTTGCCGGGCATGGGCCTGCCAATACGCTGCTGCGCTAGCGTCCAGGGCATCGGCGTAAGGTGAGCACTGCGAAAGCGCCGAACAGCGGCATCGAGACGCGTCACGCAGCCGACGCGGCTTGCCGGCAGCTGCGCCGTTGGCGTCTTGCGCAGCCCACCTCGAGCAGTTTGCAACGCCAACGCGGCAGACCGGCGCAGGAGCAACGCCCCCAGGCGCGACGACAGCCAGACTGCCATGCCACGATGCGCCGTGCAGGCTCAACCATTGCACCGCGCAACGGCGCCCCGGTGGCAACCGCACGTTCTCATCACGCCACGCGCGCCACGGCTATGATCGGCCGGCGCGCGTTGCATCCACTGAAGCATCCGCAATGGCGCACGACCTCGCCAGCGAGTATCCATGCAATGACCGATCTGTTCGCTTCCGCCCCGCCAGCCCTCGAAGGCATCCATATCGGCATTGGTGGCTGGGTCTATGCGCCGTGGCGCGCGGGCATGTTCTACCCGGAAGGGCTGGTGCAGCGAAGCGAGCTGGAATACGCAAGCCGCCACGTCACCGCCATCGAGATCAACGGAACCTATTACGGCACGCAGAAGCCGGCCACCTACGCAAAGTGGCGCGATGACGTGCCGCCCGGCTTCGTATTCTCGGCCAAGGCGCCGCGCCGCATCACCCAGTCGCGCAAGCTGGCTGGCACCAAGGCGCAGGTGGAAGACTTCATCGGCGGCATTGTCGAGCTCGGCGATACCCTTGGGCCGGTGGTGTGGCAGTTCGAACAAGGGCACCGGCTGCAGGCCGACGATCTGGACGCGTTTTTGTCGTTGCTGCCCAAGCGTGCAGGCACGCGTGCGCTGCGCCATGTGCTGGAGATCCGCGACCACGATGCGGTGGATGCCTCGCTGCTCGCACTGGTACGCGGCCATGGCGTGGCCACGGTAGTCACCGATTCGGATGAGCACCCCTCGTTCGCCGATCTCTCCACTGATTTCGTCTATGCGCGTTTGATGCGCAGCCAGGCGCGCCTGACTGCGGGGTATCCGGCGCCGGAACTGGCGCGCTGGGCAGAGCGCGTCCAGGCCTGGCGTCGTGGCGAAGACCCGGCGGACCTGCCGCACGTGGATGCATTGGCAGCGCCGACACGGCAGCTGCGCGAGGTCTTCGTGTTTTTCATCAGTGCGGCGAAAGAACGCAACCCGGCGGCGGCGATGGCGCTGTTGAAAGAATTGTCGGCGCGTTAGAGCAGCTCGCAACGCGACTGCGCAGCGGCGATGCGGGCACCGCCGGCACTTCGGAACCGGCAGGTCCGCGCGTGCGCTCGGAGTCTGCATGCTGCATCCACAGCCATCTGACGACGGCTTGCCGTTTTATCAGCTGCTCTTGGTCCGCGCATGCAACCGGCGATGATCGATGCGGCCGTCTCTGGAGCGCAGCGTGGATCGCTGAGGTGCAGCGATCGATCGCTGCGCGAGGCGGTGCATCGCTCGCCGGCCATCTTGCCGTGATGCAAGTCGGTCGATGGCTGGCGGGTCGCGCGATGACGGCTCGACAGCTGGTCGGCCATTCCCTCGCCCCGCCGCTGCACAGGGGCGCCGCCGCCCTCGCAGCGCAACATCACGCAGTTTTCGGCGACAATGGCGCATGCCCACGACCGACCTGCGCAAGGCGCAACTGCACATCCACTTCTGCGTCCTGCTTTGGGGCATCACCGCGATCCTGGGCAAGCTGATCACGCTGCAGGCATTGCCGCTGGTGTGGTGGCGCATGTTGATCGTGGTGGTGGCACTGGCCTTGTGGCCACGCGTGTGGCGCGGGCTGCGCGGCTTGTCCGGGCGTGTGGTGCTGGGCTATTGCGGCATCGGCGCGCTGGTGGCCTTGCACTGGCTCACCTTCTACGGCGCGATCAAGCTGGCCAATGCGTCGGTGGCGGCGACCTGTATCGCACTGGCGCCGGTTTTCACGGCAGTGATCGAGCCATTGGTCACGCATCGCCCGTTCCGTCCGCGCGAGTTGTTGTTCGGGCTGGCCGTGTTGCCCGGCGTGGCGCTGGTCGTTGGCGGGGTGCCGGACGGCATGCGGGCCGGCGTGGTGGTAGGCGCGATTTCGGCGGTGTTCGTCGGTCTATTTGGCTCGCTCAACAAGCGCATGGTGGCGCATGCCGACCCGCTCACCGTCACCGCGCTGGAACTGGGCGCCGGAACCCTGACCCTGACCCTGCTTGCACCGGCGATGCCGCTGCTGCTGCCGGCGTTGCATGGCGATCTGCTGGTCGTGCCCAGCCTGCACGATGGCGCGTTGCTGCTGGCGTTATCGCTGGCCTGCACCTTGCTGCCCTTCGCGCTGGCACTGGTGGCGTTGCGGCATCTCAGCGCCTATTCGGTGCAACTGGTGACCAATCTCGAACCGGTCTACGCCATCGTGCTGGCGATCGCGCTGCTGGGCGAACAACGCGAGCTGACCCTGCAGTTCCATCTCGGCGTGGCGATCATTCTCGGCGCGGTATTCCTGCATCCGGTCCTGGAGCGTCGGCGGACGGTTGCGCACCCGGAATTGCTCGGCACAGCCGAGGCGAAGAATATCGTCGACTGATTGCACGGCGCTGCAAGACCAACGCTTCTCCACAGCGACCGCTGCGTTGAAGCACGCTGACGTTCAAGCCGCATCCGCGGCGTCAGCATCCCGGTGCGCAGCGATCGAGGTTCCAGGCGCCTGCCAGGCCATCTGCATCGGCGAGCGCGCAACCACGCCCACCCCTACTCCAGCGCAACCACCTGATCGCGCCCGCCGCGTTTGGCCGCATACAGGGCCTGGTCGGCGCGCTTGATCACCGCCTCCACGCTTTCCTGCGGGTACAAGGTCGCCACACCGATACTCACCGTCACCGGCAGCGCGATCGTCATTGCCGCCACGCTCTGGCGCAGGTATTCGCATTGCACGCGTGCCTGCAGCAGATCCGCATTGGGAAGCAGCAACACGAATTCCTCGCCGCCATAACGGGCGATGGTGCCGGCACCGGCCATATGCGCACGCAGCAGTGTAGACAGCTCGCGCAGCACTGCATCGCCCTGATCGTGCCCATGCACATCGTTGACGGTCTTGAAATGGTCCACATCCAGCAGCGCGACCGACAGCGGCTGGCCCACCGCGCGCGTCTGTTCGGTGGCCGCCGCCAATGCCACCGCGAACGCGCGCCGGTTGGGCAGGCCGGTCAACGGATCGGTGCGGGTCTGTTCGACCAGGTCGGCGTTCAACGCATCCATCTGCGCGTAATAGCCGGCCATCTGCTGTTCGTATCACTCGCGCTCATGCAACTGCTGGCGCAACTGCCTGCCGGCCAGCCGCAACTCAAGCAGCTGCGAGGCCTGCCGCGACAATGCCTGCAAGGCCTCGCGCTGGCCTTGACGCAGATGCGCCGGGGCCTGGTCGAACACGCACAGCGAGCCCAGCGCCATGCCCTGGCTGGTCACCAGCGGCGCGCCGGCGTAGAAGCGCACCCCACCGCTGCCGACCACCATCGGGTTATCGTGGAAGCGTGGGTCCAGCAAGGTGTCGTCCACCGTCAGCACTTCGTCCGGGCGCAGGATCGCGTGCGCGCAGAACGAGATATCGCGCGGTGCTTCGCTGCGCGGCGCACCGTGCGCAGACTTGAACCATTGCCGGTCTTCGTCCACCAGCACCACCGCCGCCATCTGCGTCTCGCACAGCGTGGAGGCAATCATGGTCAGGTCGTCGAATGCCCGTTCGGCCGGCGAATCCAGCACGTCGTACTGGCGCAGCGCGGCCAGCCGCTCGGCCTCGTTGCTCGGCAATTCCGGTTTGATCACTGCCGCCCCCTGGCTGTTATCTGTAAAAGTATGCCGGAGCCCAGCCAGTGCCACCATCGGGCGGGCCCCCACTGTGCAACACCGCAAGCACCGCCCTGGCCGGCATCGGATGTTTCCAAGCGTGACCCATCTAGCGGGCGCAAACACCCAGCACGGGGTTGCGCGTGTGACGCGGCAGAACGGCACTGCAGCGCGGACAGGTGCCATGCCCAAAACGCCGGCTGCGCTGGCCTAACAGCGATGCAGTCGGCCCGGCACAGGCGCTTACCAGTCGGTGCGTTGCGGCAGCAGGCCGCGCAATTCCGCATCGCTGAGGTTGCGCCACTGCCCCGGCTTGAGCGCAGCCAGCTTGATGTTGTCGATGCGCACCCGGCGCAGTTGGGTCACCCGGTAGCCGAACTCGGCAGCCATCAGGCGAATCTGTCGATTCAGGCCCTGCTCCAGCACGATGCGGAAGCCGAATTTGGCAATGCGCGCGGTGCGGCACGGCAGCGTGGTTTCGTTGTGGATGCGCACGCCGCGCGCCATGCCGCGCAGGAATTCGTCGGTGACCGGCTTGTTGACCGCGACCAGATATTCCTTCTGGTGGCGATTTTCCGCGCGCAGGATCTCGTTGACGATGTTGCCGTTGCTGGTCATCAGGATCAGCCCTTCGGAGTCCTTGTCGAGCCGGCCGATCGGGAAGATGCGCTGCTCGTGACCGACGAATTCGACGATATTGCCCTTGACCGAACTCTCGGTGGTGCAGGTGATGCCCACCGGTTTGTTGAGCGCGATGTAGACGTGCTTGCGACCACCGAGCCTCTTGGCCTCGCGTATGCGTAGCGGCTGGCCATCCACCAGCACGGTGTCTTCCTCGCCGACCACCGCGCCGGTGCCGGCGGGCATGCCATTGACGGTGACCCTGCGTTCGCCGATCAGGCGATCGGCCTCGCGGCGTGAGCAGAAGCCGGTTTCGGCGATGTATTTGTTGAGTCGGATCGTCATCTGCCAATTATCGGCGATTTAGAGCAGCCAACAAAACTACCGTGCAGCCGCCAGAGGCGTGTACACGCAGCACCGGCATGGCACTGCGGGAAGTCGCCTGGGTCAAGCGCGCTTATCCGGAGACGGCCACCAGCTGCGGCGTGTGCAACAGCTCTTCCAGCGGGCATGGACGATGCAGGCTGAAACCCTGCACCTGGCCCACACCGGCTTCGCGCAGCCCGGGGATGTCGGCCTCCGATTCCACGCCTTCGGCGACCACCTCGATGCCCAGCGCCAGCCCGACCTGGGCGATCGAATGCACCGCCGCGCGATCCACCGCATCGTGCGCATAGTTGCGGACGAAGCCGCAATCGATCTTCAACACGTCCACGGTGAATTGCTTGAGATAGCCGAACGAGGCCAGGCCGCTGCCGAAATCGTCCAGCGCCACATGACAGCCGCACGCGCGCACGCTCTGCACGAAACGCTGCGCGTGTTCCAAATCGCCGATGACCGCGGTTTCGGTGATCTCCATGCACAGCTTCGGCACCAGTGCCGGGTAGCGCTCGAACAGGGCGCAGACGACGTCGAGAAAATCCGGTTGCGCGATCGACTGCGCAGACAGATTGACGTGGCACAGGTCCAGCGTCGCCACATGCATCGGGTTGGCCGACAACTGCGCGCACAGCGCTTCCAGCACATAGGTATCGACCATGCGCCCCAAGCCGTAACGCTCCACGGCCGGCAAGAATTCACCCGGACTCAGCACCCGTCCGTCGCTGGCGCGCATGCGCACCAGCACCTCGTACTGCAGGCGTCCCGGGTCGTTCAGCACCTGGATCTTCTGCGCATACAACAGCAAACGCTCTTCGGCGATCGCCTGTTGCACCGCACTGATCCAGCCACCATCGTGGCGGCGCTGCGCCAGCGCCAGATCGTTTTCGTTGAAGCAGCGAATGCGGTTGCGCCCTTCTTCCTTGGCTGCATGACAGGCCAGATCGGCGGCGGTCATCAAGGCATTGAGGTCGCTGACGCCCTGGCGAATCTCCACCACGCCAAAACTGCAACTGGGCGTCAGCGGTCGCCCGCCTTGATGGCTCCACGGTTGCCCGAGTGCGCCATGCATGCGTTCCAGCACGATCTGCGCCTGCGCCAGATCGGTATTGGCCAACAGGATGGCGAACTCGTCGCCGCCCAGGCGCCCCAACCAATCACCGGAACGCAGCTGCATGGTGATCACATCGGCGAAGTGGCACAGGAATCTGTCGCCGACCGCATGCCCGAAGGTGTCGTTGACCAGCTTGAAATGATCCAGGTCGACAAAGCACAGCGCATGGCACATCTGCGGTGATTGCGGCAGTTCGATCAGGCGCAGCAGCCGGCGTTCGATTTCATGCCGGTTGATCAACCCGGTCATCGCATCGTGGCGCGCATGGAAGGCCACTTCGTCGGCCAGCTCGTGCGCGTGCGAGACATCTTCGATCACCGCGAGCACCAGGGTCGGCTCTTCCGGCCCCGGCTCGACGAACGACGCGCTCCAGCGGCCCCACATCACCCCGCCGTCGGCACGCACGAAGCGCAACTCGCCGGACTGCAGCAGCTTGGGCCAATCGAGCATGCCGCGGCTGTCCAGCTTGATGTCTTCCGGATGCATCACCTCGGCCAGCGTGCAGGCCTGCAGCTCCTCGGGCCGGTAGAGCAGCACATTGGCCATCGACGCGTTCGCATCCAGCACGTTGCCGCGCAGATCGAACTTGACCATGCCCAGCGCCGCCTGCTGAAACGCGGTGCGGAAGCGACCTTCGTGCGACAGCAGATAATCGCGGATGCGCCGCATCGCCAGTACGCAGGTGATCAAGACCAGCAGCAAGGTGGCCAGGCTGCAGACCACCATCACATCGTGCAGCAGCCGCGCGCAGCGGGTCAGGTACGACAGGAAGTCGGAGGCGTCGCGGCGCATGCGGCCGTCCAGCAGATGCAGTTCATCGCGCATTGCCTGCAGCGCACGCGGGTCGGGCCGGTTGGCGGCCTGCACCGAAGCGGCACGGTCGGCCAGGTCGCTCAGTTGCAGGATGCCGGCGTCGGTGCGCTTCCACAGCGCGATGGCGTCGCCGAGATACGGAATTTGGTGCCCGTAGCGATACAACCGCACCATTTGCGGCATGTCTTGATGTGCATTACGCCCGGCGCCCAGACCGGCGTAGACCGCATCCCAATCGATCACCGGTTGTTCGATTGCCAAGCGTGCGGCACGGTCGCCCAGCGGCACTTCCAGCGCGCGGCAGGCGGCCTGCAGATCGGCCGTATCGCCGCTGCCCAGGTAGCGCTCCATCCAGTACACCGATTCTTGCTGGGCGTTGGACCAATGGTTTTGGCCGACGATCCAGGCGGTAGCGCCGGACTGGACTTCGATCACCAGCGCCGACACCACCGTCATGCAGACGGCGATACCGATCAACAGCGCCAGAGGAAGCGTCAGCCAGCCACGCACCAGATGCATGGTTTGCCCAGCGCCCTTGCCGCGTATTGCCTGCGCCATCGCCGTCCGTCCTTCGCCCCAGTGCGATTCAGGCGCCCAGTGGGCGCCTGAAGGCAGTAACGGCCGCAACGGCCGAGTCTGTATGGCTATGCCCGCTTGGCGTACCGCAATCGGGGTTAGCGACGCTGACGAGATCAGCCTGATCGCCGCCGCCTTGAGGCGCCGTAACGCGCCACCCGCTCGCTATGCTCTTTAATGCATAGCGATACTGGGCAGCCCACCGTCTGCAGGGTGCCTGCCGGCGATGCCGAACAGGCTTACTCGCCGCGCGGCTTCGGCGGACCCTTGCGGTGCGGGGCGCCGGCGCGGTCCATCGGACGGCCCGGGCCGTTCGGGCGACCGGACGGCTTGCCGCCACGCGGGAAGCGGGGCTTGGACGCCGCAGTGGCCGCTTCGCCGTCTTCCAGCTTGCGCATGTTGAGCTGCTGGCCGGACACCCAGACCTTCTTCAGGTGGGCGAGCAGTTCGCGCGGCATGTCGGCCGGCAGATCCAGGATCGAATAATCGTCCTGGATATCGATACGACCGATATACCGGCTTTCCAGCCCGGCTTCGTTGGCGATCGCGCCAACGATGTTGGCCGGCTTCACACCGTGGCTGTGGCCCACTTCGATGCGGTAGCTCTCCATGCCGAACTCCGGCTCCCCACGCGGGGCCGGCTCGCGGCGCGGACGCTCGCCGTCGGCACGCGGGCCACGTTCGAACTTCGGCTCGAAGCGGGGGCGATCGCCGCGGTCGGCACGCTCATGACGTTCGCGCGGCGCAGTATCCTCGCGCGCACCGCGCACCGGCGGGGTCAGCAGGAACGGGGCATCGCCCTGCAGCAGCTTGGCCAGCGCGGCAGCGATATCGATCGCCGGCACGTTGTTTTCGGCCTCGTAGCGCTGCAGCAGGTCGCGGTACATGTCGATCTGGCCACCGGCCAGGGTCTCGGTGATGCGGGTCATGAAGCGCGCGACGCGGGTGTCGTTGACCGCGTCCACGCTCGGCAGCTGCATCTCCTCGATCGGCTGACGGGTGGCGCGTTCGATGGAGCGCAGCATGCCCTTCTCGCGCGGCGTCACGAACAGGATCGCATCCCCGTTACGCCCGGCACGGCCGGTGCGACCGATGCGGTGCACGTAGCTTTCGGTGTCGTAGGGAATGTCGTAGTTCAGCACGTGGCTGATGCGCTCCACGTCCAGGCCGCGTGCGGCCACGTCGGTGGCGACCAGGATGTCCAGCTTGCCGTCCTTGAGCTGGGCGATGGTCTTCTCGCGGGCGGCCTGCTGCATGTCGCCGTTGATGGCCGCTGCGGCCATGCCGCGCGCCTGCAGCTTCTGCGCCAGCTCTTCGGTGGCCGCCTTGGTGCGCGCGAAGATGATCATGCCGTCGAACGGCTCGACCTCAAGAATGCGGGTCAACGCATCCAGCTTGTGCAGACCGCTCACCCACCAGTAGCGCTGGCGGATATTGGCCGAAGTGGTGGTCTTGGCCGCGATGGTGACTTCGGCCGGGTCCTTCAGGTAGGTCTGCGCGATGCGGCGGATGGCCGGCGGCATGGTGGCCGAGAACAACGCCACCTGGCGCTGCTCCGGCAGTTTCTTCAACACCGCTTCGACATCGTCGATGAAGCCCATGCGCAGCATTTCGTCGGCTTCGTCCAGCACCAGCGTCTTGAGCTGGGACAGGTCCAGGGTGCCGCGGTCCAGGTGATCGATCACCCGGCCCGGGGTGCCGACCACCACATGCACGCCGCGCTTGAGCGCGCTCAGCTGCTGGGCATACGGCTGGCCGCCGTACACCGGCAGCACGCGGAAGCCGGGAATGGCCTCGGCATATTTCTGGAACGCTTCGGCGACCTGGATGGCCAGTTCGCGGGTCGGGGCCAGTACCAATGCCTGCGGCTTGACCTGGTTGAGATCGGCGTTGGACAGCACCGGCAGCGCGAACGCGGCGGTCTTGCCGGTGCCGGTCTGGGCCTGGCCGAGCACGTCGCGGCCGGCCAGCAGCGCGGGGATGGTGGCGGCCTGGATCGGCGACGGCGACTCGTAGCCCACATTGGCAACGGCCTTCATCACAGCGTCCGAGAGGCCGAGATCTGCAAACAGCAGCGGCGCGGAAGATTCTTGGGTCATGGGTAACTCCGGAGGCGCCGCACGGAGCCGGCAGGCGCAAAGCAGCATAGTGTGCCTCTTCAGCCCCCTTGCTGTCGAAATTTTCATGACAGTCCATTCAGGTTGTGAGGAATTGCGCTCCTGCGCGAATCACCCCGTGTCGCCCCTTCACCTGCCCGACCGGAGCCATGCCCCTGGACACAGATCTGCACACCCGCTTCAGCGCCCTGCTGCAGCAGCATCGGGCCATCGTGCTGAAGGTGGCGGCCAGCTATTGCCGCGGCCGCGACGACCGCGACGAACTGGCGCAGGAAATCGCCACGCAATTGTGGCGGGCATTTCCCGGCTACGACCCGAATCGGCGCTTTTCCACCTGGATGTACCGCATCGCCCTGAACGTAGCGATCAGCGATCTGCGCGGCCGCCGTGCGGCCGGCGAGCCGATCGCGCTGGACGCGGTGGTGGAGCGCATCGCCGATCCATGTGCGCACGACCCGGTGCGCGAGCAACAGGTGGCCGCGCTGTATGCCTTCATCGCACACCAACCGCCGCTGGAACGCGCGCTGCTGTTGCTCTATCTGGACGAACACAGCTATCGCGAGATCGCCGACGTGCTCGGCATCAGCGAAACCAATGTCGCCACCAAACTCAGCCGCCTGAAGTCGCGCATCCGCGCCGAGCTGTGAACCCCACCAATCCGCAAGCGGAGCAAGACATGGAACTGGACGACATCGCCCTGGCCTGGCGTTCGCTGGAACAACGGCTGGACCAACAAGCCGAACTCACCAACCAACTGCTCGGCGACCTGCGCAGCCACGCAGCACGCGCGCACCTGCGCCCGTTGTGGCTGAGCCAGTCGGCGCAACTGCTGTGCGCCATCGGATTGAGCGGCTGCGTTGCCCACAGCTGGCTTGCGTTCCCCGAACAGGCGGCAGCCATCGTCGGCGGAGTATTGCTGCAGATGTGGTGCGTTGCGCTGGCAGCCTCTGCGGCCCGTCAACTGTGGCTGTTGTCGCAGCTGGATTTCGCCAGGCCACTGCTGCAGACACAGCGCGCGCTTGCACAGCTGCGGCGCTGGCGCACACGCGTGGCGCCGTGGCTGGGCGTAGCGTTCTGGGTGCTGTGGGTGGCAGTGGCAGACGCTGCGTGGCGCGCGTTCACCGGCGTTTCGTTGCCGTACGCCTGGCTGCTATGCAACCTGCTGGTCGGCGTACTCGGCGGCATCGGCACCTGGCTGTGCTATCGACGGCTGCAGCGCAGCGGTCACCCCTGGCTGGAACGCCTGGACACCGTGCACGCCGGCCGCAGCGTCGCTCGTACCGAAACCCTGCTGGAACAGATCGCGCGTTTCCAGCGCGAGTAGGCGGATAATCGCGGCCTCACTGCGACCGAGCGCACCATGCAATACCTGGAATTCGACCTGGACGGCGACTACATCGAACTCAACCAGTTGCTCAAGCTGACCGGCATTGCCGACAGCGGCGGCCAGGGCAAGGCGATCGTCGCCAGCGGCGCGGTCAGCGTCGACGGCGTGCAGGAGCTGCGCAAGACCGCCAAGATCCGCCCCGGCCAGCTGGTACAGCTGGACGATGTGGAAATTCGCGTACTGGCATGGGACCCGGACGCCGAGCCTGACGCATGAAGGTCGTGGAGATCAGCCGGCGCAACAACGCACCTTCGGCCGACGATCCGACGCACGACGTCTGTGTTTTTTCGATCGCCATCGACGCGGACAAGCCGTTCTGGCTGGAGCAATCCATCCGCGGCGGCCATGCCGAGCGAGGCGGCTGCAGCATGCTGGCCTTGCAAGAACTGGACACCTGGCGCGGCCACTGGTGTGCACATGTGACCAGGGCCGGTTGCGCCTGGGTGATTCCAATGCTGGAGCAAGCCCTGCGTACCGGCAATACGCAGGCGGCCATCGATGCAATCTTGGCGCGGGTGCAAGCTGCTGATTGAAGCTCACACCTGCCGGCGACGCTGCCTCAAATGCCCAGCAGTGCACGCACCAGTTTGATGATGCCCCAGAACGACACCACCCAGATGGCGCTGCGCAGGTACGGGATACCCGCGGCATATACCGGCACATAGGCCACGCGCGCCCACAGATAGAGCTGCACGGCGAGTGCGGTGTCTGCGCTGGTGCGCCCGGCCACGCTCACCGCCAGCACGGCGGCCGCGAAGATCGGAAAGGTCTCCAGATAGTTGCGGAACGCGCGGTCCAACCGGGCGGCCACGCCGGTCAGCGGCTTGGCCTCGCCATCGCGTGCGCTGGCGTTCCACTTGGTGCCGCGTTGGGCGGTCATGCTGGCCGAGGCAGCCAGCAGTTGAACCAACCCGAGCACCATCGCCCAGCCCAGCATCTGCAGCTCGATCGTCAGTTGCATACGTTTCTCCCGGCCGATGGAAACATCACTTCACCGCCGTGCGCAGGCTGTAACCGGCCAACCGCCAGGTCTTGTCTTCGTCCAGACGGAACGACACCAACTCGCGGACCGGCTGCTGCGCCTTGGCGAAACGGGTCGGGAAGCTGACGTTGACATACAGGCCTTCGGGCACCTGCGCGCCGGGACCGTACTTGACCCGTGTGACCGAGCCCTGCCCGCGCCCCACTACCGCACCCAGCCGCGCGCGTTCGGTACCGATCTGGCTGACGAAGACATCGCGCTTGACCGCGGTCTTGGCCACCTTGGACGCGCCATCCCACAGCGAAGCGACCTGGTTGCCGTCCACCATCTGCGCCACGCGCAAGGCGGCCTGGGTCATCTCGGTGTTCTGTTTGGTCAGCTGCGCCTGCTGCGCCGGGCTGAGGGCCGGCTGCCCTCCGGGCGCTGCAGGTGCCGGTTGCGCCCCAGCCGGGCTAGCAGGGCGACTGGCGGCCTGCGGTTGTTGAGCGAACGCCAGTGCTGGAGCCAGTGCCAACACGATAACCAGACGAGAACGAAGCATGGGACGGGACCTTGTACGGATCGGGTGGAAAGGGAGAGCGCAGCAAACCCTTGATGAGTTGCGCAGTCTAGAGCGTGATGCACGTTGAGATGAGATGCGTTGGCCGCCGGCGGTGCAAAGCGGGTGCCGCGTGGGCGCCGGCTTGGCTGGCGCCAAGGCAAGCCGCGCGGCGCCCGCGCCGTGCCGCCGACGGCAAACCCGCCAGGAACGCCCTGTGGCGCGCCCAGACCGCGCTGCGCGCCTTGCCTCCACGCGCCACAGGACGCTTCGCATCACCTCAACGTACATAACACGCTCTGGGACGCCTCGTGCGCAACACAAGTCTCGGGTGCAGGTCCGGAGACCGCACTGAAGGCAGCAAGGCAGGCGCTGACGCGGGCCTTGGGGACAACGCATATCTCGAGCACGCAAGCGGCGAGCAGAGACCTCTGGCCACGGCCGACGGCCGCGCGCATTGGACGTCATCCGTCTGGCAGCGGCGTTTTCGTCCTTCTGTTTGAAGTGGCAGGCATGCTGCAGATGGCAGCATCGGCTGGGTGCGATGCGTGCGGCAATGTCTTGGAGTCATCAGGGGCCAGTCGCGAACAGCCCCCCCCTTTTGAAGTCCCATCGCCGTTGTCTGCGCGATCTAGGCCTCGCCCCCGGAGGCCGGCGGCACGGCCGCCACGCCACGCGGCCGCCACAGACGCCAACTGACCCAGAAGGCACGCGCGATCGCGGCAATCAGCGCCGCCAGACTCAGCCAGGTCGCCAGCGTCGCCGGCCATTGTTCGTGCATGGCGGCAGCGGCCAGGCGCAGCAACTCGGCCACGCCGAAGCCGACCAGCACCAGCAGGGCCGACGGGAGATATGCCAGTAACACACCCTTGGTCTTGCCTCGCATACGTCACCGGCTCGGTTGTGATGCAGCGACGATAGGCAGCGCCCAGTGCGATACGCGTGAAGCCGGTCGCTGCGCTCAGCCGTCGGGGTGCAGCGCGGACGGCGAGCCGGCCTGGGCCGCATCCTGCGCAGGCGCGGCGTCTGGTTCGGCTGCAGGTGTTGCCGCACCTGCGGCGTCGCGCTGGACTTGGTCGTTCTGCGCTTGGCCGGTCTGCGCCTCACCCGTCTGCGTCTCGGCCGGCTGGCTGGCCGGCAGCGCCGCGACATCGGTTTCGGCCAGCGGGCTTTCTTCCGGGCAGGCGGCATCCGGAAAGCCGAAGCGCTGCTTCAAGGCCAGGCCGCAGGCATTGACCGCGTCCAGGTCTGCGCCCTCGCCCTTGCACTTCTGGTCGAAGGCGACCAGAAACGCGTCCTTGCGGCGTACGAAGGCATCGCCGCACTTGCGCATCTGGCGGATGCGTTCCAGGTCGTCCTGCACCGCGTTGGTGCCATCCAGCCCGTATTCGCGCAGCTCTTCCATGCTGAGCAGGCGCAGGCTACGGTTGGGCACGGTCATCATCAGGTCGGCCACCGCCACCGCCACGCCGTTGCGCTCCAGGTAATCCTTGACGTTGCCGTAGACCTCGCGCAGTTCGCGATTGAGCTCGGCGCGCGAGGTGGCCTTGGAGCTGATCCGCATCATGCGGTGAATGCCGACCTTGCCGGCGACCAGGCGGTTGTCGCCGGCCGCCAGCACGAACACGCAGGCGCTGTGGCAGATCGAGCCTTCGCGCACCCAGATGGTCCAGTTGGATTCCCCGATGGTGTAGCCGGCGCGGATTGCCGCCTCCACCTGCCCGCCACTGGAATCCAGGTCCAGGATGCGATGCGGCAACTTCCACTGCTCCGCGACCGAGGCCAGACGCCACACCAGCGCCGCAAAACCTGCGTTGATCTTGCCGGCGTAGCGCACCCGCACCAGCCCGGTCTCGCGACACGGCGCCAGCACCGCTTCCACGCTGGCCCGGTCCAGGGCCGCCAGTAACGTGCCGTCGCCGGCCTCGCGGCTGTAATCGGTCGCGCAGCTGATCCAGGCCTGGCCCGATTCCAGTTCCGCCTGCGGCCAGCTTGCCTCGCCTGCCTGCGTGCGCGGGCGCGGCGGCGGTACCGGTTCGGGCGTATCCACCGACACCATGTGATCGCCATCGCCGGCCTGCCCTGCACCACCCTGCTGCGCAACTGCTGCATCGGCCGAGGTCGCCGAACGATCGCAGGCGGCCAGCAGGAGCAAGCAGGCAAGGGACAGACAAACCGATTTCAGCATGATGTGGGGCACTGCGCGCGACGGAGATCACCCGCAGTCTATGGCTGAATGGATCGATGGGTTGACCCGGCCATGAACGCGCAGGCCCGCCGCAACCGCGTCCGAAAACGGCCAGCCGGCGCTGGTGCGAGCGCATAGACTGGCGACATGCAGACCGCAACGCCCGACCGAACCCAATGCGACCGCGCCCGGCTGGCACGCGATGCACGCTTCGACGGGCTGTTTTTCACCGCCGTGCGCAGCACCGGCATCTATTGCCGCCCGGTGTGTCCGGCGCCGCCGCCGAATCCGTCCAATATCAGTTACTACCCCACTGCCGCGGCGGCCAGCGCCGCCGGCTACCGGCCATGTCTGCGCTGCCGGCCGGAGCTGTCGCCGCAGGCGCAGCAGCATCTTGGCGAAGAAAGCGTGCAGCGTGCGCTGGCGATGATTGCCGACGGCGCGCTGCAGGCGCAGCCGGTGCAGACGCTGGCCGATGCGGTGGGCGTGAGCGCGCGCCAGCTGCAGCGGCAATTCGTGCAGCAGCTGGGTGCCACGCCGATCCAGGTGCACGGCACGCATCGGCTGCTGCTGGCCAAGCAACTGCTGACCGAAACCGCCCTGCCGGTCACCGAGGTCGCGCTCGCAGCCGGCTTCAACAGCCTGCGCCGCTTCAATGCGGCCTTCCTGCAGGGCTGCGGCATGCCGCCCTCTGCACTGCGCAAGCAGCGTGCCGAGGTGCCGGGCGGCGAACTGACATTGCGCCTGGGCTATCGCCCGCCGCTGGATCTGCCGGCGATGCTGGCCTTCCTGCAGCGCCGCGCGATTCCGGGCATCGAGCAGGTCGACGCCAACGGTTACCGGCGCGTGATCGGCGCGCCGGGCAAGGCCAGCGTGATCGAGGTCAGCGCGGCACCGCAGCGCCCGGAACTGCTGCTGCGCATCGGCGCCACCGACCCGCGCCAGGTTCCGCAGATCGTGCGGCGCGTGCGCCGGCTGTTCGATCTGGATGCAGACCTGCAGGCCGTGCACGCCACGCTCGCGCCGGAACCCCTGCTGGCCGAGGCAATCGCACGCCGACCCGGCCTGCGCGTGCCCGGTGGCTGGGACGGCTTCGAAGTGGCGGTGCGTGCGGTACTGGGGCAGCAGATCAGCGTGGCCGGCGCGGCAACGCTGGCAGCGCGGCTGGTCGACCGCCACGGCGGCCAGCATGCCGACATGCCCCCCGGACTGGATCGCAGTTTCCCCACGCCCGAACAGTTGGCCGACGCGCCGCTGGAACAGCTCGGGCTGCCGCGTGCGCGTGCCGCCACGCTGCGTGCGCTGGCATCGGCCTGCGCGCAAGGCCGGCTGCACTTCGGCGCCGGACAGCGCCTGCCCGACTTCATCGCCGCCTTCACCGCCTTGCCAGGGATCGGCCCATGGACCGCGCATTACGTGGCCATGCGCGCGTTGTCGCATCCGGATGCGTTCCCTGCTGGCGATTTGATCCTGCAGCAGGTGCTCGGCGCACCCGAGCGCCTGAGCGAACGCGCCACCGACGCCCGTTCGCAGGCATGGCGACCGTGGCGCGCCTACGCCGTGCTGCACCTGTGGCATCTGGCCAACGACCGCAAGGACACCCGCGCATGAGCACACTGCACTACGACACCTTTCCCTCGCCGATCGGCGCGCTCAGCGTGGCCGCCGACGACACCGGCGTGCACCACATCCTGTTTGCGCAGAACCGCTACGACGCCATCGGCCGTGCGCGCTGGTTGCGCGCCCCCGATGCGCCGCTGGTGCGACAAGCACGCGAACAATTGCTCGATTACCTGCATGGCGGGCGACGCAGTTTCGATCTGCCGCTGGCGCCAGTCGGCACACCGTTTCAGCTGATGGTCTGGCGCACGCTGGCGCAGATTCCGTTCGGGCAGACCTGGAGTTATGCGCAACTAGCGCAGGCAGTCGGCAAGCCGGCCGCCAGTCGCGCGGTGGGCGCTGCCAACGGACGCAACCCGCTGCCGATCGTGCTGCCCTGCCATCGCGTGATCGGCGCCAATGGTGCGTTGACCGGCTTCGGCGGCGGCCTGCCGACCAAGCAGGCGTTGTTGCAGCTGGAAGGCTGGTCGCCGCGCAGCGCCGCGCGCGCCGACGATCTGTTCGCACCTGCCTCGGCAGCGCGCACTGGCTGACTTCGCGGAGTCATCGCTGCGCCGTAAACTTACGCCATGATCGACCGACGTTTTGGAGTTGCCGCAGCGGCGCTTGCCTTGCTTGCGGCCTGTAGCAGCCCCCCATCTGCGCGCAGCGCGCCCACGCAGTTGCCGACTGCAGCGGCGACTACCGCATCGGCCAGCATCCCGCACGCATTGCTGCTGATCTCCATCGACGGCCTGCGCGCGGACATGCTCGATCGCGGCATCACGCCGAACCTGTCGCAACTGGCACGCGAAGGCGTACGTGCGCGCTGGATGACGCCCTCGTATCCGTCGCTGACCTTCCCCAATCACTACACCCTGGTCACTGGGCTGCGCCCGGACCACCACGGCATCGTGCACAACAGCATGCGCGACCCGACGCTTGGGAGATTCTGGTTGAGCAAGTCCGACGCGGTGGGCGATGCGCGCTGGTGGGGCGGCGAACCGGTGTGGGTGGGCGTAGAAAAATCGGGCCAGCATGCGGCCACCTGGTCGTGGCCAGGCAGCGAGGCGGCGATCAAGGGCGTGCGCCCGTCGCAATGGCGCCATTACCAAAAAGGCGTGCGCCTGGACACGCGCGTGGACGCAGTGCGGGGCTGGCTAAAAACCGACGGTGCCCAGCGCAATCGCCTGGTCACGCTGTACTTCGAACACGTGGACGAAGCCGGCCACGACCACGGCCCGGAATCGCGCGAATACGCCGACGCCGTGCGCGCGGTGGATGCGGCCATCGGCCGGCTGCTGACAGGCATGCAACGCGATGGCACGCGTGCGCGCACCAACATCATCGTGGTCTCCGACCATGGCATGGCCGAGGTGGCGCCAGGGCATGCGATCAGCGTGGAAGACATCGCGCCGCCGCAGATCGCCACCGCAATCACCGATGGCCAGGTGATCGGTTTGGAGCCACTGCCCGGGCAACAGGCCGCTGCCGAGGCCAGCGTGCTTGGCGCGCACGACCACTACGACTGCTGGCGCAAGGCCGAGCTGCCGGCACGCTGGCAGTACGGCAGCCACCCGCGCATTCCGTCGATCGTCTGCCAAATGCACGAAGGCTGGGATGCGCTCTTCCCGGACAAGCTTGCCAAGCGCGCGCGGCAAGGCATGCGTGGCTCGCACGGTTTCGATCCGGCATTGCCGTCGATGCGCGCGGTGTTCCTGGCGCAAGGCCCGGATCTGGCGCAGGGCAAGACACTGCCAGGCTTCGACAACGTGGATGTCTATGCGCTGATGATCCGGCTGCTGGGGATTGCGGCCGCACCCAACGATGGCAACCCGGCAACCTTGCTGCCGGCCCTGCGCATGCCGCCGGCAGCCGACGCCCGGTAATCGCGACCGGCATCCGCAACGCCGCCGCGGTGCGTAAGCGGGCCGCATCAACGCCGACAATGCGCACGCAGGGAAGATCCCGCTCCACCTCGCCACCGCGCAGCGCGTGTTGGCGAGCGCGCAAAAATGCGGATCGCTGTAGACACCGCTGCGGCCCGGCAGTGCGACAATGACGCAATGTCCGGTTCCAATCCCCCGCCGCATCGCTCGCGGCCGCTGTTGTCCAGCGAAGGCTGGCGTCGTCGCGCTGCGCTGTGGGGCGGCGCCATTGCGGTGGCGCTGGTGGCGATCGTGTTCGCCAAGGCCAGCGACGCGGCTTTTCATCTCTTTCAACGCATTACCGCACACTCGATCTGGTGGGCATTGCTGCTGACGCCGGGCATCTTCGCCCTGCTCGCTTGGCTCACCTCCGGTGCGCTGCGGCCCACGCGCGGCAGCGGCATCCCGCAGGTGATCGCCGCGCTGGAGCACCCGGACCCGGCGTTTCGCGACAGCAACCTCTCGTTGCGCGTATCGGTTGGCAAGCTCGCGCTGACCACCTTGTCGCTGCTCGGCGGCGCATCGGTGGGACGCGAAGGACCCACCGTGCATGTCGGCGCCAGCCTGATGCATGTGTTCGGGCGCTGGTTCGGTTTTCGCGACCCACGCGAGCTCTCGCATTTTCTGCTCGCCGGCGGCGCCGCCGGCATCGCGGCTGCGTTCAACACCCCGCTGGCGGGCGTGGTGTTTGCGATCGAAGAACTGAGCGGGCGTTTCGAGCACCGCTTTTCCGGCACCTTGCTCACCGCGGTGATCGTCGGCGGAGTGGTGTCATTAGGCCTGCTGGGCAACTACACCTATTTCGGCAAAGTGGCGGTGGCCTTGCCGTTGGGCCAGGCCTGGCTGGCGATCGCCTTGTGCGGCAGCGTGGCCGGGTTACTTGGCGGCCTTTTCGCGCGGATGGTGCTGGCCAGCGTCAGCGGCAAACCGCGCTGGTTGGGCGCGCTGCGCCAACGGCATCCGGTGCTGCTGGCCGCGTTGTGCGGCGTTGCCCTGGTCGGGCTGGCGCTGGTGTTCGGGCAAGGCGCCTTCGGCACGGCTACGAACAGGCGCGCAGCCTGGTGCAGGGGCATGCGGTGGTCGGCCACGAGTTCGGCTTGATGAAACTAATCGCCAACCTGGTCTCGTATCTGGCCGGCATTCCGGGCGGACTGTTTTCGCCGGCGCTGGCAGTGGGTGCCGGCATCGGCCACAACCTCTCGGTGCTGATGCCCAGCGTGGACCCGCGCACCTTCGTGCTGTTGGGCATGTGCGCCTATCTCACCGGCGTGACCCAGGCGCCGCTGACCTCGGCGGTGATTTCGCTGGAACTCACCGACACCGGCCAGATGCTGCTGCCGATCCTGGCCACCGTGCTGATCGCGCGCGCAGTCTCCGGGCTGGTCTGCAAGACGCCGATCTATCGTGGCTTGGCCGAGCAATTGCTGCCGGTGCCGGCGCCCGCTGCAGAGCATGCGTCAACGTCGCAGTCCCAGACATTGGCCGGAAACAGCAGCCAGGACGACGCCTCGCCACGAACCTAAGCTGCCGCAACGCTCGCCAGCGGTGCAGCGCGGTAGATCCCCTCTTCGTTGTGCTGCTTCCTGAGGTTATGTATGCGTGCAATGCAGTTCGAGCGTTTCGAACATGTTCCGAAAATTCTGCAGCTCCCGGACCCGACGCCAACCGATGACGGGGTGGTGATCAAAGTGGCGGCCACTGGCATCTGCCGCAGCGATTGGCACGGCTGGATGGGGCACGATCCGGACATTGCATTGCCGCACGTGCCGGGACATGAGTTCGCCGGCGAAGTGGTCGCCTTGGGAAAACACATCTCGGGCTTTGCGATCGGCACCAGGGTCACCGTGCCCTTCGTGTCCGGGTGCGGGCGCTGTGCGCAGTGCCACGGCGGCCATCAGCAAGTGTGCTCGAACCAGTTCCAGCCCGGCTTCACCGCATGGGGATCGTTCGCCGAATATGTCGCGATCGACTTTGCCGAAACGAATCTGGTTAGACTGCCGGACAGCATCGACAGTGCGACGGCGGCAAGCCTGGGATGCCGGTTTGCCACCTCGTTTCGGGCCGTGGTCGATCAGGCCAGAACCGGCCCTGGCGAATGGGTCGTGGTACATGGCTGCGGCGGCGTCGGGCTTTCGGCAGTGATGATCGCAGCGGCACTGGGGGCGCAGGTGATTGCAGTGGACATCTTCGACGACAAGCTGGCGTTCGCCGTTGAATGCGGCGCGGTCGCAACGGTCAACGCGTCGAAAGCGGCCGACACGGTGGAGGCGATTCGCGAGATCACCAAGGGCGGCGCGCATGTTTCCATCGATGCGCTCGGCAGCCCCGCGACCTGTTTCAACTCCATCAGCAACCTGCGGCGGCGCGGCCGTCATGTCCAGGTGGGACTGATGCTGGGCGAACACGCCACGCCCAGGATCCCGATGGCGCAGGTGATCGGCCACGAACTGGAGATCTACGGCAGCCACGGGATGCAGGCGTGGCGGTACGATGCGATGTTGGAGATGATCCAGGCCGGGAAGATCGCACCACAACGGCTCATCGGCAAACGGGTGGACCTGGACGAGGCCATTGCGGTGCTGACCGGCATGGACGCCATGCGCGACCTCGGCATCAGCGTCATTGATCGCTTCTAGCGCAGATCGCCGCCGGCATCCTGCGCATATGGGCGCACGTTGATGGGCCGGGAGCGTAACGACCGCCTGCAAAACGAAAAACGCGGCGCAAGCGCCGCGTTCTGGTGTCGCGAAGCTGGCTGGGATCAGCCGGCCTTGGCGACAGTCTTCTTGGCGACGGCCTTCTTGGCCGGGGCCTTGACCACGCCCTTCTTGGCAACCGGGGCAGCTGCACCCACGACAACCTTGCTCACCGCGTGCGAACGCGAATTGCCGTAGCTGGCGTTGTAGCGCTTGCCCTTGGCGGTCTTACGGTCACCCTTACCCATTTCGTCGACTCCTGAATGTGAATACAAATTCCCGTGCTGGCACAGGTCTGGCGAGGTTTCACCGGCGGCGCCCTCGCGCAAGGCCGACAAGCCTATCACGGCGGCCCCCGGCGCGCGTAGCTGGGCAGCGCCTGGCCGCCCTGCCGAGCTGGCTGCCTGCGGCGCACCGCGTGCGTTGTGCGCGCCGCGCTGTGATCAGGCGAACGCCGTAGAGCGGCCCGAATGGACGAACGGCAGGTCTCGATTCTGCGTGCAGCCCTCGGCCCAAGGGCCATCGCTGCAGCGGTAGCGGTGCTTAGTGCGCGCAGCTGGCGTCGTGCACATGCCCATGCCCGTGATTCAGGCGCAGATTGACCAGGTGGGCGATACCGACCAGGGCGCCACCCAGCGTCATCACCACCGCATGCGGCACCACCGAATGATGGAGCGGGTCGTACAGCAGGCCCAGCCACAGCAACCCCAGACCGGGCAGCAGCAACGCCAGCGCATGCAGCGCTTTATGCCGGCGATACCCCAGCACCAGGCTGAACAGGCCCAGCAGCGTCACGAACACCACGATGGCCCGTTCCACCCCGTCGCCCAGCCAGACCGACAGGCCCAGCGACGGTGCCAGCGCCAGCACCAGTGGCAATACCGCACAGTGCACGGCGCACAGCAGCGAGCCGGTTGCGCCGAAGCGGTCAAGAAGATGGCGAAGGGATGGTAGAGGCATGACGTCCAGCAGGGTACTCGCGGCGACGTGGAATAATATAACATCTTACTGTTCCAGCCCCGCATCAGTGCATCGCGCAGCCATGCGGGCTCGCCGCCGGCGCAGCAGGCAAGCTGCGCCTTACCACTGATACACAGTAACAATTACAGAGTCCGGCCCACCATGCCCCCATTTGCACCCTCGTTCCACCGTTCCGCGCTCTCGCTGGCCCTGGCCAGCCTGCTGACCCCTGCCCTGGCCATGGCCGAGGACGCTCCGGTCGCTGCCGATGGGCAGACCCCGCCCAATTCGGACACCCGCCACGATGCCAGCCCCTCCAGTGGGCGCCATATCAAGGATCTGGACAAGGTGGTGGTCACCGCCAGCCCGTTGCGCGATGCGGCCGGTGAATTGAGCCGCCCGGTGGAAGTGCTGGCCGGCGAGCGCCTGGACGAGGTGCGCAGTTCCAGCCTGGGCGAAACCGTGGCCAGCCTGCCGGGCGTGCAGAGCTCCAACTTCGGGCCCGGCGTGGGCCGTCCGATCATCCGCGGCCTGGACGGCCCGCGCGTTGCAGTGCTGCGCGACGGCCTGTCCACCCAGGACGTGTCCACCGTCAGCCAGGACCATTCCCCGGCGATCGAGCCGTTCCTGGCCAACCAAATCGAAGTGCTGAAGGGTCCGTCCACCCTGTTGTACGGCTCCGGCGCCATCGGCGGCGTGGTCAACGTGGTCGATGGGCGCATCGCCGAGACTCCCGTGGACGGCTTCAGCGGGCGCGCCGAAGCGCGCTTCGACGGCGGCGACAAGGACGGCAACACCGACATGTTCCGCGTCGATGCCGGTAATGGCAGCGGCCTGTCGATCCATGCCGATGGTGTGTATCGCAACCAGAACGACTACGACACGCCGAAGGGCCGCCAGCTCAACAGCTGGATCGATTCCAAGGTGGGCTCGATCGGTGCATCGCTGTCCGGCGACTGGGGTTTTGTCGGCCTGTCGGCATCGCGTTTCCGCGACAACTACGGCAACCCGGGCGAACCGGGCGACCCGTCCATCGGCGAGCGCGGCGTGTCGCTGAAACTGCAGCAGGACCGCTACGACCTCAAGGGCGGGCTGACCGATCCGTGGGGCGACGGCAGCGCACTGCGCTACAGCTTCGGCCATACCGATTACGCGCATACCGAATTCGAAGGCGCCGAAGTCGGCACCGTGTTCACCAAGCGGGCCAACGAAGGCCGCGTGGAAGCCTCGTTCACGTTTGGCAGCGGCTGGCAGACCGCATTCGGCCTGCAGGGCAGCGACAGCACCTTCCAGGCGATCGGCGAAGAATCCTTCGTGCCCAAGACCGATACCCGCTCGCTCGGCGCCTTCGCCGTCGCACGCAACAGTTGGGAGCGCGTCACCGCCGAAGTCGGCGCGCGCGTGGACAAGGTCAAGTACCAGACCGATATCGGCGTGGACCGCGATTTCACGCCGACCAGCTTCTCGGCCAGCGGCGGTTTCCGCTTCAACGAGCAGTGGCGCCTGACCGCCAACCTGGACCACGCCGAACGCGCGCCGGCCGAGGAAGAACTGTTCGCCAACGGCCCGCACATCGCCACCCTGGCCTTCGAGATCGGCGGCGCCGATCTGAAGACCGAGAAGGCCAACCAGGCCGAGCTGGGATTGAATTTCCAGAACACATGGGTGGATGCCAAGGTGGCGGCGTACTACAACCGCTACAACGACTTCATCTACATCGTCGACACCGGCGGCCAGTGGTTCAACGAAGAAGACAACGACTTCCTGCCGATTCGCCAGTGGACGCAGGCCGACGCGATCTTCCACGGTTTCGAAGGCGAGGCCACCTTCCACCTGGCCAACAACCAGAACGGTGCGTGGGACCTGCGCGTGTTCGGCGATACCGTACGTGCGCGCCTGAACGATGGCGGCAACCTGCCGCGGATCGCGCCGGGCCGCTTCGGTGCGCAGCTGCGCTGGGATGCGCAGCAGTGGCGCGCATCGGTCGGTGCCACACGCACCATGAAGCAGGACAAGGTGGCAGTGAACGAAACGCCGACCGACGGCTACACCTTCGTCGATGCACACCTGGCGTATCACGTGGACCATGGCAGCACGGCGTGGGAAGTGTTCCTGGACGGCAATAACCTCACCAACCAGGACGCACGCGTGCACACCTCCTTCCTCAAGGACGATGTGATGCTTCCTGGCCGCAGCGCCTCGTTCGGCGTGCGCCTGTTCTTCTGACAGCAGACTCTCTCCCCTGCTGACTGGAAGGAAGGCCGCCTTCGGGCGGCCTTTTTTATGGGCGTTGCCGACCGGTCGGCGCATACGGCAGCGCGCTGCACCGGGGCTGCAGTCGCGTTCGCCATCGTGCGGAGCTGCATGGCGCACAGGACGGGGGCACCGTCGCGCTGCAAGCAAGTACCGCCGTGTTCCCAACAGAAAACGCTGCCGCATGCTGCTGCGTCGCACAACAGGCTGCGGCGCATCTGGGGTTAAAACTTCATTAGCACTGCGCTGACAGGGGGCGCACGCGACGCAATAGCGCGGGCGCGCGCGTGCACTGGCTGCCGATGCCTGCACACCGCCGCATGGCTCGGCAGCGTTCTCGCACCTACACAAGGAGCCTTGCGCATGCGTTTTTCATCGCCCCGCTACACCCTCTCGCTCGCCGTCGCTGCCGCGCTGTTGGCACCCGATGGCCGCACGCAAACCGCCACGCCCGCAGCAGCCAATCAAGAGGCCACGACGCTGGATGCGGTCATCGTCAGCGGCACCGCGCGCTTCAAGGGCCTGGCCAAGCGCGATGCCAGCTTTTCGATCACCACGGCCAGCCCGGAACAGATTCAGCAGGCGGTGCCGCAAAGCACCGCCGACCTGCTCAAGATCGTGCCCGGCGTGTGGGCAGAGCCCAGCGGTGGCGGCACCGGTGCCAACATCTTCGTGCGCGGCATGCCATCGGAAGGCGATGCGCCGTTCGTGACCATGCAACTGGATGGCTCACCGCTGTTTCCACCGCCGACCTTGTCGTTCCTGGAGAATTCCACGCTGTTCCGTGTCGATGACACTGTCGAACGCATGGAAGTGCTGCGCGGCGGCTCCAGTCCGATCTTCTCCAACGGCCAGTCCGGCCTGACCGTCAATTTCATCCAGAAAAAAGGCCAGGACGAACCCGAAGGCAGCGTGCGCCTGACCGGCGGCAACAACGCCTTGCGCCGCATCGATGTGTTCAACAGCGGGCCGATGGGCAATGGTTGGTACTACAGCGTGGGCGGCTTTTTTCGCAAAACCGACGGCGTGCGCGACCCGCAGTTCTCCGCCGACAAGGGCGGCCAGTTCAGCGCCACGTTGAGCAAGCGCTGGGACAGCGGCGAGCTGTCGTTCTACGCACGCCACACCGACGATAACAACGCGTTCTACACCGCGATTCCGTTGCTCTCGCGCAACAACGGCAACGATCTTTCCAGTTTCCCCGGCTTGAACGCGCAGACCGGCACCCTGCTCGGCCGCGACTTCCGCAATGTGGAGCTGTTGGTCGGGCCCGATGGCCAGACGTTGCGGCGCGATCTGGCCGACGGGCGCGGCGTCAACATCGACGTGTTCGGCGGCGAATGGAACTGGGAAAGCGGCGGCTGGACCGTTGCCGACCGCTTCAACGTGATCAGCGGCAGCGCGCCGACCTACGCGCTCTTTACCGGCGATGCGCCACAGCGCCTGGGCGATTTCATTGCCGGTTACGGCAGCGGCGGCAGCGCCAGCTACACCAATGGCGGGGGTACGGTGGATCCGAACCAGCAGGTGCTCGAAGCCGGTTGGTGGTCGGTGGACAAGCGCCTGAATTCCTTTACCAACGACCTGCGTCTGAGCCGCGAGCTGTTTGCCGGCAATACGCTCACCGTGGGCGCGTACTACGCCAAGTATTCGTCTGCCGATACCTGGTACCTGGGCAACACCATGCTGCTCACCGCGCAAAACAACGCACGCCGCATCGATGTAACGTTGGACGATGGCCGCCAGGCCACGCGCCAGGGGTTCACCAGTACCGCGTTCTTGAACCTGCGCGCCAAGTACGACGGCGAAAACATCGCCGCCTTCGTGGCCGACGAATGGGAGCTGAGCGAACGCCTGCGCCTGGACCTGGGCGCACGCTACGAGCGCCAGAGCGTCACCGGCGATGTGCACGACACCACGACCGTGGATCTGGATGGCAACCCGGCCACGTTGTACGACAACGCCACCTCGCTGGCATTGGCGACCACCCGGCGCATCGATCAGGACGATGAAGCGTTCTCGTGGACAGCTGGCCTGAACTTCACGCTGGACCAGAACAACAGCCTGTTTGCGCGGGTCAACTCCGGGGTGAAGTTTCCCGGCTTCGACAACCTGCGCGATGGGCAGAACCGCGTGCAGGATGTGGATCAATACGAGCTGGGTTTGAAGTCCGGCACAAGCGTCTACGACCTGTATCTCACCGCGTTCTACAACACCTTCAAGAACTCGCCGTTCCAGGCATTCCTGGCCAATGGCGAGAACTTCACCGCTGTGGGCGATTCGCGCGCACGTGGCCTGGAAGTGGAGGGTGCGATCCGGCCGTTCGGCGGGTTCGAGCTGGCTGGCACCGGGGTATGGCTGGATGCGAAATATCGCAACTATCGCGAGTTCACCGGCAACCGGGTGATGCGCCAACCCAAGCGCCAGTTCCGCATCACGCCCAGCTATTACTGGATGCTGCCGTTCGGCGACCTCAAGGTGTTTGCCACCTATTCGTACATCGGCGAGCGCTTTGCAGACCTGGCCAACAGCCAGCGCCTGCCCGCGTACGACATGCTGGACATCGGCGCCAACCTGCATGTGGGCGAACATTGGGAAGTGACGGCCAGCGGCAGCAACGTCACCGACACGCTGGGCCTGACCGAAGGCAACGTGCGCGTGCCTGGCGCAGCCACCGGTGGTGTCTTCATGGGCCGCCCCATCGCCGGGCGGCAGTACCAACTCTCGGTGGCGTACCGCTGGTAGTCCGCCGCCACACCTGAGCCGCGCAGCAGCGGAGACTGCTGCGCGGGACCTCGCTAGCGCATGCCTCGATGCGCAGTCTCGCGACGCTGGCATGCCCGGACCAAAACCGGCGTTGCCAGGCGTTGCGGCACCCATGCGTTTTCCCACGCGCGACGGCCGCTGCAACCCGGTGATGACGGGGCGGAGGCGAACAGCTCGCATGCGAAGCACAACGACGCATCGTGATCGCTTATTTCGATCGAAATGACCGCCCCCGCCAAGTTTTTCTGCAAATTTCGTCGGCAGAACTTCGCATGCAACGCATCACCCGACACGCCCGTCGTAAATTGCGCGATGTGTCACGAATATCTCGCCGTGTGCATGCCTTGCAGGCAATGCTGTCCCCCTTTGTAATCCAGGCGTTGTTGGTGCAGACGCATCGACAACATCGGCTGCGTCGACACGCACAGGGGAGCCGACGCAGGACCTGACAGCAGCTTTGCATCGGCGCAAATGCGCTTTTGTGACTCAACTGGGATAAACGCACATGGCGCTTGTCGCTGCTTCTTTGCATCGATGTCGCACCCCGGGCATCGACACGTGGCATCTGACTGCCTGCGGTGCAACTCCGCTTGCAGGTTACGTTGGCTGAGGGGCTTTCCGGACCCGGCTGGCATCTGCCGGTTCCTTCACTCGCATTCCTCCTTCCGGCTCCACCAACACCGGCTTCACAGGCGCGAGCTTTCGTGGAGTGGAGCAGTTGCAAGGGCCGATCGCGCGGTTGGCCTGACGGAGGACTGTGTCACTTCGACGGCGCCCACCCTTTGACTGGAATCAGACGGAATGAACTCTTTTCGCAGGCGACCTCTCGCGCTGTTGATCGTTGCCCTCCTCGCCGGCAGCACACCACTGTCGGTACTTGCTGCCGCGCAGGCAGCGGCTGCCACCACCCCGGCCACTACCAGCGCCACGGCCAAGGCCAATGGCAACGACCCGTTGCTGCGGTACCAGTGGCATCTCTCCAATCAGGGGCAGGCCGTGATCGGCGACAGCCGTCCGGTCGCCGGCGTGGACATGGATGTCGACATCCTGCATGCCCTGGGCATTCGCGGACGCGGCGTGCGGGTCGGCGTAATAGACACTGGGCTCGAATTGGGCCATGAAGATCTGGCAGACAACATCCTGCCGAACGGGTCGCACAATTTCGGCGACGGCTCGCACGACACCACGCCGATCGACCCGCGCAACGGTCACGGCACGTCCGTCGCCGGCATCATCGGTGCGGTGGGTTGGAATGGCCGCGGCGGACGCGGCGTGGCGCCAGAAGTGCAACTGGCAGGATTCGACTTTCTTGCACGCGATTCTTCGAATACTGGTGCCAGCGTCCGGTATGCATGGGGCGATGGTCCGGAGGCGCGCAATATCGATGTCTTCAACAACAGCTGGGGGGCGGCTGCCCCGTTCTATTTGGATTTTCCTCTGGAAGACCAGCGCACCTGGCAAGCATTGATGGGGTCGACACGTGGAGGCCTTGGCGGCATTTATGTCAAATCTGCAGGCAATAGCTTCCAGCGGTTCCTTGCGCCCGACGAGAACGGAAACCCCGTCAATATCTGCAGCGCACAATCGCGTGAATTGAAAGTCGGCTGCTCGCTGGCCAACATCGACCCGTTGGCAAATCTGCCCGGGACCATCGTCGTGGCCAGTCTGAATGCAAAGGGCACCCATGCCTCGTATTCGTCCACAGGCTCTGCGTTGTGGGTCTCCGGCCTTGGTGGCGAGTTCGGCTTTCAACGCAAGTTCTATCCCAACGCAGCGTCGACCTTTGCCCCGGATCCGGCGCCTTATGCCTACGACCCGGCGATCGTCACCACCGATCTCAGCGGCTGCGCAGCGGGCGAGAACGTCGAAGCTCCCGACGTGGTCTACAACGCATTGGATGGCAGCAACTCGAAGATCGATGCGTCGTGCAACTACAACGCGATCATGAATGGCACCTCGGCTGCAGCGCCCACCGTGTCTGGCGTGGCTGCGTTGATCCTCAGTGCCAATACGAGCCTGAGCGCACGCGACGTCAAATATATTCTTGCGACCACCGCGCGCCAGATCGATCCGTACCAGCCGCGGGTGGTCTACCAGGGCAGCGTGATCGATCCGGGTTGGATCACCAACGCAGCCGGGCACCGTTTCAGCAACTGGTACGGTTTCGGCCTGGCCGATGCCGCGGCCGCGGTCTACAAGGCGCGCTATTTCACGCCGCTGCCGCCCATGCGCGACACCCAGTGGGTCAGCTCCACCGACGTGGCCAGCCAGATCGGTGGCCCGGCGCGACCGGGCAAGCTGCGCATCCGGGTGCAGCAGGCAATGAAGGTGGAAGCGGTGCAGCTGTCGCTGCAGTCGGCGCACAAGACGCCGTCCAACCTGCGTGTGGTGCTGGTGTCGCCGAGCGGGACGCGCAGCGTGGTCGCCACGCCGTTTTCCGTCCTGGATCCGGCTGCTTATGCGCAGACGGGGTTCTACATCGACCTGACCTCCAGCAATGCGTTCCTGGACGAAAAATCGCGCGGCATCTGGACTCTGGAAGTCACCGACATGAGCGACCCCAGGAGCACTGTCGCACTCAACGCTTTCAAACTTCGCATCGTGGGGCACTGATATGAAACCGATCATTCTTGCTTGCGTGTTGACGCTGTCCATGGCCGCAACCGGTGCTGCCCAGGCAGTGCAATACATGGACGCCAATGCCCTGCGTGCGGCAGCGACCGGCGTGCGTTTCACCTCCGGAGCGGACACGTTCCGCATGCTGCCGGGCACGGTGGTGAGCGAGCACATGCCGCCACGGAACGCAGCATCAGCGCAGCGATCGGCAGCCAAAGCCGGCAGTACAGGTGCAGTGGCCCCCAACGACAAGGTCGCCGCGCGTATCGGGCCGTATGCGGTGGTACTGGATGCGCCTGCAGGTGCTGCGCGCAGTCTCGCCACCAACACCGAACGCCCCATCGCCGCTGCGGTCAATGAGCGCAACGGTCGTGTCGTGCTGGTCAACCCGCAGGTGAAACTCACCGGCACGACGCCGGCCACGGCGACATCGCTGGCGGCCAGCACCGGCGGGACCATTGCGTACACCTCGACGGTAGACGGCAGCGCAGTGATCACCTATGCATCGGTGGAAAGCGCCCAGCGTGCACTACCCGGCCTGCAGCGCAGCAGCGTTGTCGCGCAGGCGGCGCTGGTGGTCATGCAGGCGGTCATGCAACCGATGTAAATACACCGGCCGCAGGCTGACCCCTGCGGCCGTTCCACGGCGGGCAGCAGGCCGGCCGGTCTGGCCGACACCTGCATCTGCGTACACCACCATGACCGATACCATGCCATGACAACCTCTCTCCCGCGGCGATTGCCGCTGTCTTGCGCCTGCCTGCTGGCGCTGGGCCCCTTCTCGCTGACAGCCGCTGCTGCAGCAAACGGGGTCGATGCGCCGACCAGGACGACGCAGAACACAAACCAAACCAGCGACCCGTTGTTCCGCTACCAATGGCATCTGCTCAATCAAGGCCAGCCGGTGTTCGGCGACCAACGTCCACGGCCAGGAGTCGATCTGGATGTGGACATCCTGCATACGCTCGGCATCCGTGGCGCTGGAGTCAAGGTGGCGGTCATCGATGGCGGGCTTGAGATTGCGCACGAGGATCTGGTCGACAACATCGTTGCCGGCGGCTCGCACAACTTCTTGAATGGTTCCAACGATCCGACGCCGCCTGCGGATGAAATCGACAATGACCACGGCACCGCGGTCGCCGGCATCATCGCCGCACGTGGATGGAATGGCCTGGGTGGACGTGGCGTCGCGCCGGAGGCGAATGTGGCTGGCTTCAACGCAATTTCCGAGAATGACGGCAGCAAGCAATACGTCGACATCCGCTACTCCTGGGGCGATGGCCCGGAAGCCCGTGCGATGGACGTGTTCAACAACAGCTTCGGCATCTCGACAGCGGTCTATCCATTCAGCGATCTCGACGAGCAGCGCTCCCTGGAAAAAATGATGCGTGCCCAGCGTGGCGGCAAGGGCGGCATCTACGTCAAGGCAGCTGGCAACGATTTCAATACGCTGCTCGATGTGGATGCACAGGGCACGCTGATCGATCGCTGCAGCGACCAGACCCGGCAGCTCGGTGTCGCCTGCAGCAGCGCCAATATCGACAACCTCAACAGCCTGACCACCATGATTGTGGTCGGTGCAGTCAATGCCAACGGCGTACGCGCGAGCTACTCATCGCCCGGATCGGCATTGTGGGTGTCCGGGCTGTCCGGCGAATTTGGCTTCCAGCGTCGCTTCGATCCGCACCCTGAGACGTTCAGCCCGCTCTATACACTGCTCGCTGCGCAGGGTCCGCAGCCATTCTTCTCACCGGCGATCGTCACCACCGATCTGAGCGGTTGCGCGGCAGGCAATAATCGCGACCGCACGCGCGCGCCGCAGAACGCGCTGGATACCAGCCACTCGAAAATCGATGCCTCGTGCAACTACAGCGCACGCATGAATGGCACCTCTGCCTCCGCGCCGACAGTTGCAGGCGTCGCGGCGCTGATGCTGAGCGCCAACCCGCAGCTGACACTGCGCGATGTCAAATACATCCTGGCAACGACGGCGGTACAGGTCGATCCTCATCAAGCCAAGGCGTTCTACAAGGACGCCGTGATCGAGCCCGCCTGGATCACCAACGCGGCCGGCCACCATTTCAGCAATTGGTATGGCTTCGGCTTGGTGGATGCAGCCGCGGCGGTGGAGCGTGCGGTGCATTTCACTCCGCTGCCTGCAATGCAAGACACCGAGTGGACCGTCTATGACGGAAAAAGCAGCACCATCGGCGGTATCAGCTCGCCAGCGCGATTGGCGATCGACATCAAGCAGTCCTTCAAGGTGGAAGGCGTCCAGCTGTACTTCGCAGGGACGCACAAGAATCCTCGTCAGTTGCGCGCCGTGCTGGTCTCGCCCAGCGGCACCCGCAGCACCGTGATGACGCCGTTTTCCACGCTCGATCCGGGCGATGGCTTCGTGGTCTTCCTGACCTCCAGCAATGCGTTCCTGGACGAAGCGTCAGCCGGTCGCTGGACATTGGAGGTGGACGACATGCTCGCCGACAACGGCAAGCAACAACTGCAGGAATTCGAAATGCGCGTGGTGGGCCACTGACATGAAAACTTCTCTGATCGCACTGTTGTGCGTCGTTGCCGCCAGCATGTCTGCACCTGCCTCGGCACAGGTGTTCGATCGCGCCCGCCTGCGTGCTGCCGCAACCGGACAAACCGTTGTGGTGGACCGCGCCAGTTTCCGGCTGATGCCAGCAGCGGTGGTACAGCTGGCCGAGGCCACGCGCGGCACTGCGTCCACGCAATCGCCAAGAAGCACGCAAACCAGCACGAAGGCACCGGTTGCCCGCGTCGATCGCTACGCGATCTACCTCGACACCAGCGGCGCCGCGGACGCGGTTGCGCGCACCACGCGCAGCGCAGCATCGGCGAGCGTCGTTGCCGCGCTGGAAACGCGTAGCGGCCAGCCGGCATTGCTCGGTGCTTCGATCAAATTGTTCGATACCACGCCAGCCATCGCCCGCGCACTGGCTGCGCGTACGGGCGGCAGGCTGATCTATGCCTCCGCTACCGACGGCAGCGCGATGATCGGCTACGCCTCGGCGATGACGGCATTGGACAATTGCCGCCAGCTGCAAGGCAGCAACGGCGTGGGAGCGATCAAGCCGGAAGTGATCGTTCCGGCGGCACGGCCATTGTGATGCAACTGCACTAGCACCGCGGCAATCATGCGCGCCACGCTGCATTGGGTTGCCGCGTGGCGCGTTTGGCGCAGCCCGCCCTACAGCGGCAGCGGGCTGCGCTCTGCGAACTGCCCGCGCCAATAGGGGTAGTACGGGTACGGCGGCTCCACTGCGCTGGCCTGATCCAGGCGGGCACGCTGGTCGTGAGTCAACGACCAACCCACCGCACCGAGGTTTTCGCGCAGTTGCGCTTCGTTGCGTGCGCCAATCAGCACTGTGCTCACGGTCGGCCGCTGCAGCAGCCAGTTGATGGCGATCTGCGGCACGCTGCGGCCGGTCTCTGCGGCAACGGCATCGAGTGCATCGACGATGTCGAACAAGCGCGCATCGTCGATCGCCGGGCCGGCCGCGGCGGTGGCATGCAGACGGCTGTGGTGCGGCAATGGCTGGCCACGCCGCAGCTTGCCGGTCAGCCGCCCCCAACCGAGCGGGCTCCACACCACCGCCCCGATGCCTTGGTCGATACCCAGCGGCATCAGCTCCCACTCGTAGTCGCGCCCGGCCAGCGAGTAATACGTCTGGTTGGCGACGAAGCGGCTCCAGCCGTGCGCATCGGCGACCGCCTGCGACTTCATCAACTGCCACCCGGAATAATTGGACGCGCCCAGATAGCGCACCTTGCCCGCGCGCACCAGGTCATCCAGCGTGGACAGGGTTTCTTCCATCGGCGTCATGGCATCGAACGCGTGCAGCTGCAGCAGATCGATGTAGTCGGTGCGCAAGCGTCGCAACGATGCCTACACCGCACGCAGCAAACGGAAGCGCGACGCGCCGGCATCGTTGGGGCCATCGCCCAGGCGCAGGCCGGTCTTGGTCGAAACAATCACCTGATCGCGGCGGCCTTGCAGCGCCTGGCCAAGGATGTCTTCGGACGCACCATCGGAATACACATCGGCGGTATCGAACAGGTTGAGCCCTGCTTCCAAACACACCTCGACCATGCGCCGCGCCTGCGCCACATCGGTGTCGCCCCATGCAGAAAACAGCGGCCCCTTGCCGCCGAACGTGCCGGCACCCAGGCCAAGCACGGGCACCTTGAAACCGGAACGGCCGAGTAGACGGGTTTCCATCGAAGAAGTCCTTGCAACGTTGAATGGGAGATGCGCTGCGTTATCGTCGGCCGCTAGCGCCTGTGGAGTGTTGATGGCGAAACCAGCGTTTATGCACATCGAGAGCCGCCTGACGCGCACTGCGCCACGTGGCCAATGACCAGCGGGCAATCAACTCACCCCATCTGCGTACAGGCCAATGGCGCAGCCGCGCGGCGGCGTTGCAACTGCACGCTCCACAGCGCGATACCCAGCCCGATGGCACTCAACAGCGCGGCCACCCAAGGCGTTGCGACCAGGCCCGCCTGGGTGGCGATCACCACACCACCCAGCCATGCGCCCAGCGCATTGCCCAGGTTGAAGGCGGCGATATTGAGGCTGGAGGCCAGGTTCTGGCCGGCGCCGCGTGCGTGTTCCAGCACGCGCAACTGCAGTGGCGCCACGGTGGCGAAAGCAGCCACACCCAGTAGCCCGACCAAGGTCACCATGGCGGCCTTGCTGTGCAGGACACATCCCAGTGCGCCCAGCACGACTACCAGGGCCGCCAGGCTGCCCAGCAGGGCCGCGGTGGGACGACGGTCCGCCAGCCGCCCACCGAGCAGATTGCCGACGATCATGCCCATGCCGAACACCAGCAGCACCGGCGACACCGCCGATTGCGCAAAGCCGGTGACCTGCAGCAGCAGCGGCTGGATGTAGGTGAACACTGCGAACACGCCGGCGTAGCCCACCACCGTGATCGCCAGCGCCAGCAGCACCTGCCCCCGCTGCAACACCGCCACTTCCTGCCGCCACGACACCGGCGTGGCAGCACCTGCCGCGGCCGGCACCCACACCGCGACCGCGGCAGTGGCCAGCACGCCGATCGCAGCCACCGCCCAGAAGGTCGCACGCCAACCCAGTTGCAGACCCAGCCAGGCACCGGCCGGCACGCCGAGCAAGGTGGCCACGGTCAGTCCGGCGAACATCAGCGAGATGGCCGACGCACGGCGTTCGGCCGGCACCAGCGAGGTCGCCACCACGGCGCCGACGCCGAAGAACGTGCCGTGGGCCAGCGACGTCAGCACCCGCGCGACCATCAGGCTGGTGTAGTCCGGCGCCAGCGCGCACGCCACGTTGCCGACCGTGAAGATCAGCATCAACCCGACCAGCACCGCCTTGCGCGGCAGGCGTGCGCTGGCCAGGGTCAGCACCGGCGCACCGACGAACACACCCAGCGCGTAACCGCTGATCAACAGGCCCGCCGCGCTGAGCGAAACGCCCAGATCCGCGGCCACCTGCTGCAGCAGCCCCATGATCACGAATTCGGTCGTGCCAATGCCGAAGGCACCGATGGTCAGTGCCAGCAACGCCGGCGGAAAGCGCGACGAACGCGCAGAGGTGAGGTTGGACATGGGCATGGGCCAGGGAAGACTGCGCATAGCCTGCGCCCTACGTTTACCCGCGATGACCCCTGCTATGCTGATTCACTTTCAATCAATCATTGAGAATCGCAATGGACCGTCTTGGCGATATTGCCCTGTTCCTGCGCGTGCTCGACCTGGGCTCGATCACCGCGGGCGCGCGCAGCCTGGATCTGTCGGTGGCGGTGGCCAGCCAGCGTCTCAAGCGCCTGGAACGCGAGCTGGGCGTGCGCCTGCTGCACCGGACCACGCGCCGCCTGCATCCCACTGCCGAGGGGCAGCGGCTGGCCGAACGTGGCCGCGTACTGGTGGAAGATCTGGACGCGCTGGCCGAGGATCTGCGCGAAAGCGCGCACGATGTGGGCGGCGTGCTGCGCATGACCCTGTCCGCCTCGTTCGGGCGGCAATACGTGTCGCCGCTGCTGCCGGAATTCCAGGCCCGCCATCCGCGCCTGCGCATCAGCGCGCACCTCAGCGACGACCTGGTGGACCTGGTCAAACAGGGCTTCGATCTGGCGATCCGGATCGGCCCACTGGAGGACTCCGGGCTGGTGGCCCGGCGTATCGCCGACAACCGCCGTACCCTGGCGGCCTCGCCCGCCTACCTTCAGCGTCACGGCACACCGCGCACGCCGGACGAACTTGCGCAGCACGCCGGCGTGTTGCTGATGGGCCGTGACGGCCGCCAGGACGTGTGGACACTGCAAACGCCCGACGGCGGGCTGGTGCGCGTGCGCATGCAGAGCCGCTTCGAAAGCAACTTCGGCGAACTGGTGCGCGACGCCGTGGTCGCCGGCCAGGGCATCGCGGTGCATTCGTATTGGCACATCGCCGACGAATTGCGCAGCGGCCGCCTGGTCCAAGTCATGCCCGATTACCCGCCACCGGCCTCGCAGATCAGCGCAGTGATGCCGGCGCGGCGGTTGCAACCGCCGCGCGTGCGCGCGTTCGTGGATTTCCTGCAGGAGCGGCTAGGCGAGCAGCCGCCGTGGGAACTGGCGACATAGCGCCCGCTGCCGCGCGCATGGGACCGGCCGGCATCGGCGGTTGCCGTGCGGATGGCCCCGCAGCCAAACGCGCGTGCCTGTGCTGCACGCCGGGGGACGTCGAGGTCTGCGGCATGCCAGCCATCATTGGAAACGACGGCATCGATGAGTTGTACGCGGCGTCTCATGCGCGCCCACTGCGCGACTGGCTGGCAGCCCGAACGCGCAGCCTTCGGCCGCATGACGGGCTGGCCAGCTGTTACATCGGCTCTCGGCCTCACCGTGCACGACCACACGCTGAGGCCGGCTGCGTGCGCAACCGCCGAGGCAATCGCTGCCCCGGATCAACGCCCGCCGCGCAGCAGGCGTTTGTGCAGGCTACGCCGCTGCGCGGCGCTCAATAGATGTCCATGCGTCCGCAGCAGCCCCAGGATCTGCAGATGCGCCTGCGCGGTGCGCCGTGCCAATTCGGTGGCGGCAGCGGCTTGGAGCCGCTTCCACTCGGCGGGGCTGGTCGGCGTTGGAAAGCTGGAACGTTTTGCGGGCATGGCAGCAGGCGGATGCGAGAGACCTCGCCATGATACGGCCGGCCTGTGACCGCCCTATCAGGCCGACGCGCAGTTCACGCGCAGGCGGCCACGACGGCTGCCGCGCCTTCGAGCGGGCGCAAGCCCGCAACCCGCGCAGCGGACCTTGCCGCCCGCACCACCTGCACTCTTGTACGATCGGTGCCTTCGCGGCTGGACCGCATTGCATCGTCGACGGGTTTTGGCATGTCTTCGCTGACCGAGTTGAGCACGATATTGCTGCGTCATGCGCCTGGCGACGGCATGCATCCCACGCAGATCGCCGGGTTGCAGATCATGCGTAGCGCATCGCCGACCGTGGCCATGCCCACTGTCTACACACCCATGCTGTGCCTGGTGGCGCAAGGCCGCAAGCAGGCAATGCTGGGCGCGCAGGCGTACTTCTATCACCCGCAGATGTACCTGGTGGCGTCGGTGGATCTGCCCATCGTCGGCTCGGTGATCGAAGCCAGCGGCGCGCAACCGTATCTATGCTTCTGCCTGGACCTGGACACCTCGGTGCTCAGCGAGCTGGCGATCAACCATCCGGAATTGGTGGACACGCAGCGCGATGCGGCATCGGCCGGGCTGTTACTCAACCGCAGCACGCCGCAGTTGCAGGACGCGGCGCTACGGCTGGCGCGCCTGCTCGACCAACCGCATGAAATTGCCGCGCTCGCGCCCTTGATCGTGCGCGAACTGCTGTACCGCCTGATGGCCGACCCGGCCAATGCGGCGGTGCGCCAGATGGCCATCACCGACAGCCGGCTCAACCAGATTTCCAGGGCCATCGTGTGGTTGCGCGAACACTATGCGCAGCGCTTCAGCATCGAGCAGATCGCCGATCTGTCGGCGATGAGCCGCTCCACCTTCCATGCGCATTTCAAGGCGGTGACCACGATGACGCCGCTGGAATACCGGTCGCAGCTGCGCGTGCACGAAGCACGCCGCCTGATGGTGGCCGAGGCGCTGACCGCTGCCGACGCCGGCTTCCGGGTTGGCTACGAGAGCGCGTCGCAGTTCAGCCGCGACTACGCACGTATTCTCGGCATCTCGCCTGCGCGCGATGCGCAACGGCTGCGTGCCAACGCGCAGGACGCCACCGAAGCGGCGTGAGGTCTGCCGTGCCCAGCACGGGCCGCGCGGCGGCGCCATCGCCGCGCCAGCATCGGCATCGCGGCTGTCTACTCCGCCGCATACTGCGCCTCGCTCACCTGCTCCAGCCAGGTGACGGGCGCGCCGTCCTGCGACTCGGCGATGGCGATATGCGTCATCGCCACGTTGGCATTGGCGCCGTGCCAATGCTTGACGCCGGGCGGAATCCACACGATATCGCCCGGGCGGATCTGCTGTGCCGGCTTGCCCCACTCCTGCACGCGCCCGGCGCCAGCTGTGACGATCAGCGTCTGGCCCAGCGGATGGGTATGCCATGCGGTGCGCGCGCCCGGCTCGAAGGTGACGGTGGCGCCGCCGACGCGTGCCGGCGCGTCGGCCTGGAACGGTGCGTCGATGCGCACCTTGCCGGTGAAATACTCGGCCGCCCCCACTACCGATGGCGCCTCGCCCGCCCTGCTCACCCTGATCGGCTGCGCAGCCTCATCCGTCGTCACGGCGGCCATCATGGAGACAGATATCGCGGTCGCGAAAGGATTCATTGCAGCGCTCCTTCATTTCTAGTCTTGGCACTGTAGCGCGCTGGCCCACCGCGATGACCTGGGCACGTACGACTGCTCCATCGCACGCCGGCCGGCCTAGAATTCGCTGGGCACCTCGCGCTTGCTATCTCCCCCTGGCACCACCGCGTCCGGTCGATACGCCCGCAGGAACAACGCCACCGCGCCGCTGACATACGCATCCAGCTGCACCGACCGCGCATCTGGCGCATCGTCGCAGGCAGCAGCGGTGGCCGGCCGCCCGGTCATCAACCCGAAAAAATGCACCGATGCATCGGGCACGTTGTCGATCACCAATGCCCCGCGTTGCACCTCGCGCGCCAACAACGCGCGCATCATGGTGTCGTAGCGCTCGAAGCATAGCGTCCACATTTCCTCGCGCATCTGGCTAGGCAGCAGTGGCGGGCGTACCAGGCCATACGCGACATCCTCCCGCATGCTGCTGGCAGACACGCGCAGCACTGCATCGGCCACCGCAGTCAGGCGTTGCTCCAACGGCCCCTGCAGCGCCAGCAAGGCCGTCCAGCGATTGGGCGAGGCCTGCGCCAGCGCTTCCAAGGTGGTGCGGAACAGCACCTCCTTGGACGCAAAATGCGCATACACCGTGGCCTTGGACACCATCGCACGCTCGGCGATGGTGTCCATGCTGGTCCTGTCGAAGCCGTGCTGTTGAAACAGCACGCGTGCCGCCGCCAGGATGGCGCCGCGCTTGTCGTGTGGCGCACGTGCAATGGGCGGCGCGTCATCATCCACGCGGCGACTCCACTGCCGGTCTCGCGGCGGCAGTGGGCGCAGCGGTTTGCAGCCAGCCTCCGCCCATGGCCTTGTAGAACGTCACCAGGTTGGTGAAGCGCGACAGCTGGGTGTTGATCAAGGTCTGCTGCGCGCTGTACAGCGAGCGCTGCGCATCCAGCGCCTGCAGATAGCTGTCGATGCCGCGTTCGAAACGCGCCTGCGACAGCCGGTAGCTATCGGCAGTGGCATCCACCAGCGCTTGCTGGGCCTGCAGCTGCCTGCCCAGCGTGTCGCGCTGCGCCAACGCGTCGGAAACCTCGCGGAACGCGCTCTGGATCGACTTTTCGTAGCGCGCCACTTCGATATCGCGGTTGGCCTTGGCCATGTCCAGATTGGCGCGATTGCGCCCGGCATTGAAGATCGGCAAGGTCAGCGTGGGCACGAAACTCCAGGCACGCGTGCCGGCGTCGAACAGCCTGGACAGGCTGCTGCTGGACGAACCGGTAGACGCGGTCAGGCTGATGCTGGGGAAGAACGCTGCCCGCGCCGCACCGATATTGGCGTTGGCCGCACGCAAGTTGCGCTCGGCTTCCAGGATGTCCGGGCGACGTTGCAGCAACTGCGATGGCAGGCCGGCCGGCACGCTGGCCAACACATTGCCTTCCACGCTCGCGTTGTCGGGCAGTGCATGTGGCAGCAATTCCACCGGCACCGACCTGCCGACCAGCAGCACCAGGGCATTGCGATCCTGCGCCACCTGCGCGGTGTAGCGCTCCACATCCACACGTGCGGTTTCCACCGTGGTCTGCGCCTGACGCAAGGTCAGTTGCGAAGCCGCGCCCAGTTCGAAGCTGCGCTGCTGCAGACGATAACTGTCGCTCTGGCTGCTCAGGGTGGATTGCGCCAGCTGCAGCAACTGCTGGTCGGCCGCCAAGGTCAGGTAGGCGGTGGCCACTTCTGCCACCAGGCTGATATGCGTACTGCGGCGTGCCTCGGCGGTGGACAGGAATTGCTGCAACGCCTGTTCCTTCAGGCTGCGCACGCGACCGAACAGGTCCAGCTCGTAGGCACTAATGCCGATGTTGGCGCTGTAGGTGCGGAACACCTGCGGCTGGCCGGGAATGGCTAGCTCCGAGGGCGTGCGCGCATTGTTGGCGGTGCCGGTGCCCTCGATGGCGGGCAGCAGCGCGGCGCGATCCACCCGGTATTGCGCGCGGGCGACCTCGATATTGAGCGCGGCCACGCGCAGGTCGCGATTATTGTCCAGTGCCAGCGCAATCACCTGCTGCAGCGCCGGATCGGTGAAGACCTCACGCCAGCCGATGTCGGCGATGTACGCCGTGTCGGTGGTGCTGCCGGTATCGGCAGCGGCAGCCGGAGGGGCTGCCGACACATCCGTGCCGGCAAATTGCGCGGGCACCGGTGCGTCGGGCCGCGTGTAGCGCGGCATCAGCGTGCAACCGGAAAGCACGCTGGCCACGCCAAGCGCGCAAAGAGTCATGCGAATCGCGGTCATGTCAGTGTCCTGTGGGTTGCGGTGCGGGCGAGGCAGGTTGTGCACGGCGCTGGAACAGGCCGCACACCAGCACGAAGAACAGCGGCACGAAGAAGATCGCCAGCACCGTGCCGGAGACCATGCCGCCGATCACGGCCGTGCCCAGCGCGTGCTGCGCGCCGGCGCCGGCACCGCTGGTCAATACCAGCGGCACCACGCCGAGGATGAAGGCCAACGAGGTCATCAGGATCGGCCGCAAGCGCATGCGCGCCGCTTCCAGTGCTGCGGCCACCAGGCTCTTGCCGCTCTCGTGCAATTCCCTTGCGAACTCCACGATCAAGATCGCGTTCTTCGATGCCAGGCCAATGGTGGTGAGCAAGCCCACCTGGAAGTACACATCGTTCATTTTCCAGGTCAGCATGGCCGCCAGCAGCGTGCCGAACACGCCCAGCGGCACCACCAGAATCACCGAGAATGGAATCGCCCAGCTTTCGTACAACGCGGCCAGGCACAGGAACACGATCAGGATCGAGACGCTGTACAACAGGCCGGTCTGGCCGGACGAGGCTTTTTCCTGCCGCGACAATCCGGTCCACTCGAAGCCGATGCCCGGTGGCAGCTTGGCGGCTGCGGCTTCGACGATCTGCATCGCCTCGCCACTGGAGGCCGCACCCGGCAACGCCATGCCCAAGATCTCCATCGACGGCACGCTGTTGTAACGCTCCAGGCGCGGCGACCCGGATTGCCAGCTTGCCGTGGCGAAGGCATTGAACGGCACCATGGTGCCAGCGCTGTTGCGCACGAACCAATGGTCGATGTCCTGCGGGTTCATGCGGTATGGCGCATCGGCCTGCAGCATCACCTTCTTGACCCGGCCCTTGTCGATGAAGTCGTTGACGTAGGTGCTGCCCCACGCGCTGGAAAAGGTGTCGTTGATGTCGGAGATCGACACGCCCATCGCCTGTGCCTTGTGCGGATCGATTTCCAGCTTGAACTCGGGCGTGTCTTCCTGGCCGTTCGGACGTACCGCCACCAGACGCTTGTCCTGCGACAGTTCGGCCAACAATTGATTACGCGCCTGCATCAACGCTGCGTGACCCAGATTGGCACGGTCCTGCAGCATCAGATCGAAGCCGGTGGCATTACCCAACTCCGACACCGCAGGCGGTGCGAACGCAAACACCTTGGCATCGCGGATACCGGCAAAAAATGCCCCGGCCTTGGCCGCCACGTCGGTGACGCTCTGGCCCTTGCCGGTGCGCTCGTCCCAAGGCCGCAACTTGACGAAGGCAAAGCCCACGTTCTGGCCGCTACCGGCAAAACTGAAACCGGTCACGGCGAAGACACCGGCAACCGAATCCTTCTGGTCGACCAGGAAATGATGCTCCACCTGCTTGAGCACATCGCTGGTGCGCGCATTGGTGGCACCGGGCGGCAACTGCACCAGCACGAACAAGGTGCCCTGGTCTTCGTCCGGCAGGAATCCCACCGGCAACTTCATGAATCCGAACACCACCAAGGCCAGCAACGCCGCGTAGGCGAGCATGTAGCGCCAGCCCTTGCCGAGCATGTGCCGCACCACGCCCTGGTAGCCGGTGTTGCCGCGATCGAACAGGCGGTTGAACCAACCGAAGAACCCGGTGGTCGCCAGGCCATGACCCTTGTGCACGGGCTTGAGCAAGGTGGCGCACAAGGCCGGGGTCAGGATCATCGCCACCAGTACCGACAAGGTCATCGCCGAGACGATCGTGATCGAGAACTGCCGGTAGATCACGCCGGTGGATCCGCTGAAAAACGCCATCGGCACGAACACTGCCGCAAGCACCAGCGCCACGCCGATCAATGCGCCGGAAATCTGGTCCATCGATTTACGCGTGGCGTCCTTGGGCGACAACTGTTCCTCGCCCATCACGCGTTCGACGTTTTCCACCACCACGATCGCATCGTCCACCAGCAAACCGATCGCCAGCACCATCGCGAACATGGTCAAGGTATTGATGGTGAAGCCGAACGCCGCAAGCACACCGAAGGTGCCCAGCAGCACCACCGGCACCGCAATGGTCGGGATCAAGGTGGCGCGGAAGTTCTGCAGGAACAGGTACATCACCAGGAACACCAGCACCACCGCCTCCACCAGCGTGTGCACGACCTGCTCGATGGAGATGCGCACGAACGGGGTGGTGTCGTACGGCTTTTGCACCTTCATGCCGGGCGGGAAGAACTTTTCCTGCTCTTCCAGGCTTTTATCGATCGCGCGCACCGTATCCAGCGCATTGGCCCCGGTGGCCAGCTTGATCGCCAGACCGGCCGCCGGCCTGCCGTTGTAACGGCCCACCGTGTTGTAGCTTTCGCTGCCAAGCTCGATCCGCGCCACATCGCGCAAGCGCACCTGCGAGCCATCGGACTGCGTGCGTAGCAGGATGTTTTCGAATTGCTCGGCGGTCTTTAGCCGGGTCTGTGCAGTGATGGTGGCGTTGAGCTGCTGGTTGGCCACCGCCGGCAACGCGCCCAACTGGCCGGCGGAAATCTGCGCGTTCTGCGCCTGGATCGCGTTGCGCACATCCACGGGCGTGAGGCTGAAATTGCTCAGCTTGTTGGGGTCCATCCACACCCGCATCGCGTACTGCGAACCGAACAAGGTGGTGTCACCCACGCCTTCGACGCGGCTGATGGTTTCCTGCACATTGGCGGCCACGTAATCGGACAGGTCCGAATCGCTCATGCTGCCGTCTTCGGACGTAAAGGCCAGCACGTTGAGGAAGTTGGTGGCCGACTTGGTCACCGTGACGCCCTGCTGCTGCACTTCCTGCGGCAACAACGGCGTGGCCAGCGACAACTTGTTCTGCACCTGCACCTGCGCGGTGTCGGGGTCGGTGCCGTTTTCGAAGGTCAGGGTGATGGTCACCGCCCCGCTGGATTCGCTGGTGGACGCCATGTAGCTGAGGTGATCCAGCCCCTTCATCTTCTGCTCGATGACCTGGGTGACGGTGTCTTCCAGCGTCTGCGCCGAGGCGCCCGGGTAGTTGGCGGTGATGGCGACAGCCGGCGGTGCGATGGCGGGATATTGCGCAATCGGCAAGGTGGCGATGGAGAGGATGCCGGCCAGCATCACGATGATGGCCAACACCCAGGCGAAGATTGGACGATCGATAAAGAAACGTGCCATGACGTGATCCCGCCTCAGTTGGCCGCACGCGGTGCGGTCGGGGCAGAAGGACCGGCAGCATTCCCGGCAGCGGGCGTGGCCTTGGGCTGCCACGGCACGGTCTTGACCACGATGCCATCGCGTGCGCGCGACGCGCCTTCGACGACCACTTGCTCGCCGGGCTTCAGGCCGCTGCGCACCAGCCACTGGTCGCCCACCTCGCGGTCGGTTTCCAGCACACGCAACTGCAGCTTGTGGTCGGCGCCGACGACAAAGGCGGTGGGTCTGCCGGCGCCGTTGCGCGACACCGCCTGTTGCGGCACCAGCACGCCCCGCTCCTTGACGCCTTCCTGCAGCACCGCGCGCACGTACATGCCCGGCAACAGCTCGGCGTTCGGATTGGGGAAGACCGCGCGCAGGGTGATCGAGCCGGTGTTCTGGTCGACAGTCACGTCGGAGAACGCCAGGTGCCCCTGCAGCGGGTAGGTGCTGCCGTCTTCCAGCAGCAGCGACACCTTGGCCGCACCGTCGCCGGCTTGTTCCAGATCGCCGCGTGCCATCGCCTGCCGCAGGCGCAACACCGCACTGCTGGGCTGGGTGACGTCGATGTAGATCGGGTCCAGCTGCTGGATGGTGGTCAGCGCAGTGGCCTGGTTGGCGGTCACCAGCGCACCCGGGGTCACGCTGGAGCGGCCGATGCGTCCGGAGATCGGTGCGTCAAGCCGCGCAAACGCCAGGTTGATGCGCGCGGTCTCCACGCTCGCCTTGCCGGCTGCCACGTCGGCCTTGGCCTGGCCTAGCGCGGCATCGGTGTCGTCACCTTCCTGCTGGCTGATCGCCTTGATCTGCGCCAGCTCCTTGTAACGCTCGGCCTTGAGCTGCGCGGTGCGCAGGGTTGCCTCGGCCTTGGCCAGGGATGCCTGCGCGCTGGCATAGCTGGCGCGGTACTGGGCCGGATCGATCTGGTACAGGGTCTGGCCAGCCTTGACGTCGCCGCCTTCGGTGAACTGGCGCGACTGGATGATGCCTCCCACTTGCGGGCGAATTTCGGAGATCAGGTACGGGACGGTGCGCCCAGGCAACTCGGTAGTGAGCGTCACCGGTTGCTGCTTCACGGTCAGCACACCCATTTCCGGGGTGCCTTCCTCCGGCGGCGGGCCTCCCGGCGGGCTGCCGCAGGCGCTGAGCAGGGCGGTGGCGGCAACGGCAACAGCAACAGTAAGCAACGACAGGCGAAACGGGGCATGAGGACGCACGGGCAGTCTCCAACGGAGGTGTGATGATTAAATCTAAACGGTACGGTTTGGTATCCTAATAAGCGCGTCCGGAACCGTCAAGCATTTCTGCCCAGTCGGTATACTTATGAATTATTGGGAGAACCTGATGCGGGTCAGAACCGAAGAAAAGCGCGAGGCCATCGTCCAGGCGGCCAGCGAGGTCTTCCTCGAACTGGGCTTCGAAGGCGCGTCGATGTCGCAGATCGCCACCCGCGTGGGTGGCTCCAAGCGCACGCTATATGGCTATTTCCCGTCCAAGGAAGAGCTGTTCGTGGCCGTTACCAAGGACATGTCGGACCGCTATTTCGATCCGTTGCTGCATGCGCTTTCGCAAAGCAGCGGCCCGGTCGATGAGGCACTGCAGCGCTTCGGCGAGGATGTGCTGCGGTTCCTGTGCGCCCCGCCCAATATCACCAGTTGGCAGACCATCATCGGGGTATCCGGCAGATCGGCGGTCGGCGCGCTGTATTTCAGCGCCGGGCAGGAGGAAGGCATCCAGCGCTTTGCCGAATACCTGCAGGCACAGGTGGATTGCGGCCTGCTCCATTGCGAAGACACCCTGCTTGCCGCCCACCAGTACGCTGCCTTGCTGGAATCGGAAACCTTGATGCCCTGCCTGTTTGGCGCACTCAAGGACCCCGCGCCCGAGTTCCTGCACGACGCGACGCGACGTGCGGTGCAGACGTTTCTGGCCGCGTATGGCGGCAAGGCCGGCAAAGCGGCGTGACGCCCCTTGCGAGGTCACTGCATTGCACTGCGCGAGGACGCGCAGTGCACGTACAGACGCCAAGCCTGCAGCCACTTAGACGTCTAAACCACGCCGCCGCCCCGCTGGCTAGAAGGCAGCGTCGTCATCACCGCATGATTCGACCAGGCAGCGATGCTACATTGTTGGCGCAAGCATGCCGCTGCGGCGATTGAGCGGGGTTGCGATTGACGGTATTGCGATTGCGCTTCAACACGCTGCCATCGCAAGCAGGCTGCCACCCGGGCATCGCGCCACCAGCGCCTTGGAACAGGCCGCGTGTACGCGCGACCTAGGCGCTGATCACTCGGCCACTGCGCATTTCGCGCACAGGCCGTGCACTTCCAGCGTCTGTGCCTGCGGCTGGAACCCGAGCGCCTTGGCGCGGGCTTCCAGTTGCGACACCACGTCGCGATCTTCCAGCTCCACCGCGCTGTGGCAGCGGTCGCAGATCAGGAACGGCACCGAGTGTTGGGCGCTGTTGGGGTGGTGGCAGGCGACGAACGCATTGACCGATTCGAGCTTGTGCACGAAGCCGTTGGCCATCAGGAAATCGAGCGCGCGGTACACCGTGGGCGGGGCGTCGGCGCCCACGCCCTTGCCTTCGCGCACCCAGTCCAGCAGTTCGTAGGCCTTGACCGGCTTGCCGGCGTCGGCGATCAGCCGCAGCACGTTGGCGCGGATCGGCGTCAGCCGCAGGCCGCGTTCGCTGCAGGCACGCTCCACCGCGCGCACGAAACCGTTGGCGTCGTCGACGTGGTGATGCGGTGCGGTACAGGCGAGGTCTTGGGCGTGGGTATGCTTGGTCATACAGGCTCCGGCGTCAGGCCGCTCCAATCTTGATGAGTGCCGCATCGATGCGTTTCAAGGCACCCTCGCGTCCGGCCAAGTACACCGTTTGCGAAATGTCCGGGCTGACCTGGGTGCCGGTGATGGCCACGCGCAGCGGCTGGGCGATCTTGCCCATGCCCAGTTCCAACGCGGCAGCAGCGTCGTGCAGCGCCGCCGAGACGCTCTCCACGCTCCACGTCTCCACCGCAGCCAGCAACTCGCGCGCCTTGCCCAGCGGCACCTCGGCGCCCAGCTTGAGGTGTTTCATCACCGCCGCTTCGTCATAGGTTTCCAGCGGCCGGTACCAGACCACGGCTTTTTCGGCCATTTCCTTCAAGGTCTGCACGCGCTCGCGCAACGCCACCACCACATCGGCGGCGGCCGGGCCGGCAGCGATGTCCACCCCGAGCTTGGCAAGCTGGTACTCCAACTGCGGGGCGATGCTGGCCGGGTCGTCGGTCTTCAGATAATGCTGATTGACCCAGCCGAGCTTGGCCATGTCCAGGCGCGCGGCCTTGGAATTGACGTCCTTGACGTCGAACAGGTCCAGCAATTCCTGCTGGGTGAACAGCTCCTGGTCGCCATGCGACCAGCCCAGGCGCGCCAGATAATTGATCAATGCATGCGGCAGATAGCCGGCGTCCTTGTACTGCATGACGTCGGCCGCGCCGGTGCGCTTGGACAGCTTGGCGCCCTGCTCGTCCAGGATCATCGGCATGTGCGCGAACTTGGGTACCGGTGCGCCCAGTGCCTCATAGATATTGATCTGGCGCGGAGTGTTGTTGATATGGTCGTCGCCGCGGATGACCTCGGTGATGCCCATGTCCCAGTCGTCCACCACCACTGCAAAGTTGTAGGTGGGAAACCCGTCCGGGCGGAAGATCACCATGTCGTCGAGCTCGCTGTTGGCGATCTCGATGCGCCCCTTGATCAGGTCGTCGAACACCACCGTGCCGCCGACGGGATTCTTGAAACGGATGACGCGATTGGGGTCGTCGCGATACGGCAGGTTCTGCTCGCGGGTGGCGCCGTTGTAGCGCGGCTTTTCCTGCCTGGCCATGGCGGCCTCGCGCATGGCGTCGAGTTCTTCGCGGGTTTCGTAGGCGTAATACGCCTTGCCCTGCGCGAGCAACTGCTCGGCAACCTCTTGATAGCGGGCAATGCGCTGGGTCTGGTAGATCGGACCTTCGTCGTAACCCAGGCCCAGCCACTCCATCGCTTCCAGGATGGCGTCGATGGCCGCCTGGGTGCTGCGCTCGCGGTCGGTGTCTTCGATGCGCAGCACGAACTGCCCGCCGCGGTGGCGTGCCTCCAGCCAGCAATACAGGGCGGTGCGGGCGCCGCCGATGTGCAGGTAACCGGTGGGGCTGGGAGCGAAACGGGTGCGGCAGGTCATGGAGCGCTCGGCAAAACGGGAGTCGCCCGATTTTACCTTGCGCAGCGTGACCCTGCCCGGCCCGTGGCTCAGCGGTTGCGCAGCAGGTCGCCGTACACCACGCAATCGCCGCCGCGACGCGCCGTGCCCGGAGCGTCGTACAGCACCAGCCAGGTGGGAATCGTGCCGGCCAGTTGCCTGGGCAGGTTGCAGATGGCCTCGGCGCGGTCGCAGTCCTTGCCATGCGGCAGCACTGCCGATTCCAGCAGGTCGTGCTGAAAGCGCACCGGTGCGCGGTTGGCGGCCAGCACGGTGCGCGCATCCGGCCATTTGAACAGGCGGATTTCGCCGTTCAGCACCATGGTTGGTCCGGCCAACAGATACAGATCGTCGCCGGAATAATGCAGGTCGCGTACGCCCAGCCCGCCCAGTTGCAGGAAGTGCTTGCGCAGCAGGGTGCCGTCCTCGTCCAGCGGAACCAGGCGCAGGTGGTCGCCGTGGGCTTGCACCTGGATCTCCAGCAGTGCCGTCCAGCCACGCAGCACCGGCCCACGCAGGCCCAATAGCAAGCGTTGGCCATCGACCACGATGCCTTCGATATCGAAGCCATTGTCCTTGCCGGGGATCTTCAGGAACGGACCGAAATGCGGGTCGTCGGCGAGCAGGTCGGTGAGCTGGTTGTGCTTGGCGTCACCCTTGAGGCGCAGCGCACGGCGGCCGTCGGCCGCTTCGCGTACCAGCTGCGGGGTGCCGTCTTGCGCATAGTCGATGGGCAGGCAGGCCAGCAGGCGGCGATTGGCATCGAGCTTCAACTTGGTCAGGCGTTTGGCGTTTTCGGCGTCGTCGCGGCCGCGCTTGGCGTTCTTGCGTTTGCTGCCATGCGAACCGATGACCCACAAAAATCCGTCCGACAGGCCCATACCTTCCAGATCCGCCTCCTCGCCGTCTTCTCCCGGCAGATCCAGCAGGTCCGCCAACGCAAAGCTCTGCCCTTGACCGAAGCGCAGCGTCTCGCGCTGTACGGGGTCGAGCTTGCGCAGCCGGTCCACCGCGCAGGCTTCGTCGCCGGCCACCCACAGCCAATCGTCGGTGAAGGCGGCGCCGGACAGATTGCTGTGCACCAGCGCACCGGGCGCGAATTCAAGCCGGACGCTATGCGGAATCAGGGTTTTCTTGGCCATGGGCACCTGGGACGAGGGATCAACCGAACGCAACCAGCTTGGCACGCGTCACATCGGGCGCCAACTGCCCCGGCCAATCGCGGTCGTTGGCCACCTGCGCCTGCGCGCGGCTGGCCTCGAACGCCGCGAAATCCAATTCGGCCAGTGCCCACACTGTCTGGCCCTGCGTCTGCGCCAGCACGCCATCGGCGGGGAAGCCGACATCCATCGGCGCAAACACCGCCGCCTCGCCGGTATTGATGTCCAACGCCGGGCTCCACGGCGCGTCGCCCGCAGTCACCGACTGCGCGACGAACATGCGATTTTCCAGCGCGCGCGCCAGGCAGCCGACACGCACGCGCATGGCGCCGGCGGCGGTGTCGGTGCAACTGGGCACGATCAACAACCGCGCACCGGCCTCGTATTGCGCACGCACCGGCAGCGGGAACTCGCTGTCGTAGCAGATCGCGATCGCGGCGCGAATGCCGTCCAGTTCGAACACCTTCACTGCATCGCCCGGCTCGATCAGCCCGGTGGCCTTCTCGAAGCCGGTGAGCTGCAACTTGTCCTGCCAGCCATGCAGGCCCTCCGGGGTGAACCAGTCGCTGCGATTGCGGTAACGGCCATTGCCAATATCCAGCAGAAAACTGCCGGCAATCAGGTGCAACCGATGTTCCTGCGCCAAGCCGGCAAACAGCTCCAGCCACGGCGCGCGTAGCGCCTGGATGGCTGCCAGCGATTCGGGCAGACCGGCAGAAATAGGCGTGTCGAACGTTGCGCCCAGCTCCAGCGACAGATATTCGGGCAGCACCACCACCCGCGCACCGGCTGCGGCGGCTTCGGCGATCAGGGCCGATTGGCGTGCCGCAAACGCGGCGAAATCGACAGGCTTGCCGATGGGGTATTTGGCAACGGCAATTTTCATCTGGCGGCCTTTGGGTTATTGGATCGAGGTAGCGAAGCAATCAGACCGGCCAGCGAATGCAGTGTGCAGCGACCGTGCAGACTGCTCGCGACGCTTGTCAGTGGCCGTAGGGCGCCAGCCGCGCTCACCGCGGCAGCGCACGTGTCCACACACACAAGCTGTGGTCGATCTCGCCATGTTGCAACTCCGCCCAGTGCAGGTGCACCCGCATGCCCGGCTGCGGGGCGTAGCCACGTTTGCGCCAGAACGCATCGTTGGGGCGGTAATCGGCTGGCTTGCGCGGGTCGTCGGGCGCCCGTTCCACCGAACAGAACGCGGCCAATGCAAAGCGGCCCAGCGCGCGTGCATGCGCTTCGCGCCGGTCGAAGAATGCATGACCGATCCCTTGCCCGCGATACGCCGGCAGCAGCACCGATTCGCCAAAATAGAACACGCTGGCCGGATCGATGCCGGCCGCACGAAACGGTGCGTGGAACGCGTCGCTATCGTCGAGCAGCGGCAAACCGGTCGATGCACCGATCACCGCACCGCCATCGCGCGCCAGCACGAAGACGCTCTCTGGCGATGCCGCATAGGCCGCCAGATAGTCGCGCTCGTATGCGGCATCGCCTTGGTACAGATACGGCCAGGTGCCGAACACGTTGATGCGCAGCTGCGCCACCGCATCCAGATACGGCAGCACCTGCGTGCCGCGCACCGTTTCCACCATCAGCGAGGAGCCAGTCATGCCGGCCATGGTAAGCCAGCAAGACGTGGCTGCAACGCCATGCTTCAACGCAGCCAATGACCGTGGTGCCAAACGCGGGGCTGCGGCTGTTGCCACAGCAACCACACCGCCGCTTCGTCGGTGGCCAGCAGTACCCCCAGCAGCGCATCGGTGCTGCGTGCCCAGTAGCTGCCATTGCTCAGCCGTTGCCACGGTCCATAGCTGCGTGCCCATGGGTTGCCGGCGCGGGTGTGCTGCGCTGCCGCCTGCAAGAACGCATACCCGCCGATGCGCAGGTGCTGCGCGGTGCGTGCGTGCAGCTGCAGGCCCACCACCCCGCGGCGCCTGTCGCGGTTCAGCGGCAGGGCCGACAACGCCGAGCTTTCCCAAGCGTGCGGCAGTGCTGCGGGAAGCAGCGCCACCGTGTCGATGCCGGCGGGCAGCAAACGCTGCGCGCGCCGGTGCAATTGTGCCTGCGCCAGCATGCCGGCCTCAGCGCAGGCTGTTGCCAAGCTCGTACCAATCGAGCTTGCGGGTGACCCACATGATGCTGGCCAGGATGCCGAACAGCAGCAACGATCCCATCAGCAGCGCGTTGTCCTCGGAGATCAACAGGCTGTAGAGCACCGCGTACAAGGCGGTGAGCATCACCGAAAAGCCAGCCGCACGGATCCAACTGCGCAACACGCCGGACAGATAGAAGGACTGCAGGCCGATACACGCCGCCGCCGACACCAGATAGGCCTGCCAGAACGCGATGTGTTCGGAAAGGCTGAGCAGCAGGAAGAAGATCGCCAGCGCCAGGCCCACCAACAGGTACTGCAAGGGGTGGATCGGCAGGCGCTTGATCAACTCGAACAGCACGAAGGCCACGAAGGTCAGCACCACGAACAAGATGCCGTACTTGCTGGCGCGGTCGGCCTGGGTATACACGTCCACCGGGTCGACCAGGCGCACTTCCAGCGTATCCAGCGCCGCATGACTGGACTGCAACTGCGTCTGCGCACCGGTGGCCAGCGACGACAGCGACCAACTCGCATCGAAGCCCTTCGGTCCGATGCTCGGCGCATTCGGCAGGAAGCGGCCGCCGAAGGACGGGTGCTGCCAGGTCGAGCGCAGGGCGATCTCGTTGTTGTCGGCGATCGGCGCGATGGCCAGCCGGCGCGTGCCGTCCAGCACGAACTGCATGTCCACCACGTTGCCGTCCTGCAGCCGGCCGGCGACCGTGTCGGCCAGCTGACCCAGTTGGGCATGGATGCCCGCCGAACGGTCGGCCAGTGCGCCTGCACCGCTCTCCAGCGCCAACGTGCGGCCATCGACCTGCAACCGCGGCGTGCCCACCAACCCGCGCACGTCGGACATACCGATTGCCAGGTACGGCTGGCCATACACACGGGTCGGCGCAGCCGCGTAGTCGAAGGGGTCGTATTCGGCATGCAAGGTGGCCTTCCAGGAATACACCTGCACCCGGTACAAGCCCACCTCGCGCACCGAGGGCACCATCTCGCCGCTGAGTTTCAGGCGACGCGGCGTTTGCAGCAGCGTCCCTTCGCGCTTGCGCCAGACCTTGCGCTGGTTGCCCTGCTCGTCCGGCTCGGTGACCTGCACGTCTTCGGTATACGGCAGTACCCGCACCGGCGCGATGAACTGCTGCTCGCCGGCCTTGCTCTGCGCCACCCGCTCCACCGCCTCGTCGCGGTAGCGCGCGCGGTCCTGCACCGCGCCACGGATCAGCAGCAACGGAATCAGCAACAGCAGGATCAGCCCACCGATGGTGGCGAACCGCAATAACAGTTTCAGGGATTTCATCGGCCATCCTCATCTTGGGAGGTGGCCAGGGTGCGCTGCGCCGGTGTTGGCGGTTTGAGGCGAATTTGAAGCGAAGGTGAAGTGCGCGCCCCGGACAGTTGGCGACCGGCACTGTGACGCATTGACGAAATACGGTTTTCACCGCGGCAAAGTGCCACCCGTACCCAACACAGGCTTCTGTTTGATCGGCAGCACTTCGCCTTGCCGCCGCACGCCTCGCCTTCACGCGTAACGATGCACGGGCAGGTGCGCAGCCTCCAATCCCTCGTTCTTGTTTGGTCGCGGCTTCCAGTTCGCTGTTGTTCGATGCGGTCCTGAGCCGCATGCGCTGCATCAGCGCTGTCATGGCCGCACGCCCACTCGGCAGTGATTCGGCACCTGCGCACGACTGCATTCATCTCTCAACCTGGAGCCGTCTTCCATGAACACGCACCGTTCGCTCGCCCTTTGCCTGCTCGCCGCCCTGAGCCTGACCGCTGCCACCGCGCAGGCGGCAGGGCACGGCATGGGCCTGAAGCCTTCGTCGTTGATGCAGCCTGTCACTCCGCTGTTCGGTACCGAGAGCGTGAGCACACCGCTGCCTGCCAGTGTCGACCTGACTGCATGGGCGATCACGCCGGGCGACCAAGGGCAGGTCGATGCCTGCGCGTCATGGGCGACCGCTCATACCCTGACCGGTTGGTATGCCAATGCCAACAAACAGGCCCAGACGCGCTTTGCCCCGATGTACCTGTACAGCCAGGTCAACGGCGGCGTGGATGAAGGCTCCACCCTGGAAGCGCCGCTGGAGATCGCGCTTGCGCAGGGCATCGACACCGAGCAGCACTATTCGTAGGGCAACTACGACTGGAAACACCAACCCACTGCCGCCGACAGGGCCAACGCTGCCAAGAACCCGACGCCGTATCGCCATTACACCGTGCTGTATTCGGGCAATGGCAATGGGGGAAGCGCCCTGATCCAACAGATCAAGCTCGCCCTTGCCTCTTCCACGCCGGTGGCGATTGGCTTCTATGTGCGCCAGGGCTTTGAAGACCTGACCACCAAGAACCAGTTCGATTACGACGTCAAGACGCCGATTCTGGGTGGGCATGCCGTGATCGCGCTGGGCTACGACAGCGAAGGACTGATCGTGGAAAACAGCTGGGGCACCGAATGGGGCTACAAGGGCTTCGGCAAACTGTCCTGGTCGAAGGTCGCCAAGGATGTGATCGTCGCCGACGTGGCGTACTAGGGCAGCGCAACCACGCGCCGTACGCTGCCATTGACGCAGGCGCGGCATGTGCTCTGGCGCATGCCGCAGCCTTGAACGCACGGCTGCCACACGCGCCAGCCAACCGCGACAACTGCCTGCCCGGCGACTCAGCCGATCGGCAGGCGCAACACCGCACGCGCACCGCCGCCGTCGCGATTGCCCAGCGCCACGTCCCCGCCATGCAGGCGCGCAACCTCGCGCACGAACGGCAAGCCAAGACCGGAGCTGCGCTGGCCGGTCTGCGGGCGTGCCAGCGAATAGAACCGCTCGAAGACGCGCTCGAGCGCGTAATCGGGCACGCCACTGCCACGGTCTTCGACCCCCAACTCCCAATGTCCATCGTGCTGCCGCGCATGCAGGCGAACATGGCTGTCTTGCGGCGAAAACGCGATGGCGTTTTCGAGCAGATTGATCAGTGCCTGTCTCAGCAGAAAACCATCGCCAAGTACGTGGTGATCGCCTAACGTCCCCGCCCCCGCATCCACCTCCACAGATACGCCCGCCGCCGCCGCGCGCAGCGCCACCGCGTCCGCAGCAGCCTGCAGCAGCCCATCGATACCGATGCGCTCGCGCTTCTGCAGCCAGCCGTGCTGCTCCACCTCGGCCAGTGCCAGCAGCTTGTCGATGGTTTCGGTCAGCCGATGTTCCTGCGCGCGGATGGTGGCAACGAAATGCTGGCGGTCGGCTTCCGGCAATGGCTCAGTCAACAACTCCGATGCACCGCGAATGGCCGCCAGCGGGCTTTTCATCTCGTGCGTCAGCGACTGCACGTACTGCTCCACGTACGCCTTGCCTTCCAGCTTGCGGCGCATGCTCTCCAGCGCCTGGCCCAGATCGCCGATTTCATCGCCACGCGGTTTGGGCGGCGGTACCGGGATGCCGGCGCTCACCGCCTGCGCATAGCGATTGAGCCGGCCGATGCCGCGCATCAACCACCAGGTCATCCAGATGCCGATCAACGCGGAAATGCCGATCAACCAGGCGCCGCGCTGCAGGATGTTGCGCTGGCTGGCTTCGATAAACGGGTCGATGCTGCGATTGGGCTGTGCCAGGGTCAGCACGCCGATCAGTTGGCTGGGGTCATCCGGTGCGTAGATTGGCGCAGCCACGTGCATCACCGTGGCGGCAGGGTCGCCATCGGTCTCCGGGCTGGAACGTGCGCCATATTCGCCGCGCAACGTGCGGTAGACATCGTTCCAGCGCGAGTTGTCGCGGCCCACATCGCGGCCCAGCGAATCGAACACCACCACGCCGCGCGCATCGGTGACGGTCACGCGGTAATCCACGGTGTTCTTGCGAAAGCGCCATACCCATGCCTTGGGGTCGCGCTGCTGGGCCCTGGCCACGTTGCGCGCGAAGCGGCCATCGGCAAGCGTGCCGGCAGCCAACTCGCTACTGGCGACTTCTGCCAGCACGTTGGCCGCATCCACCAGCGTGGATTCCATCGCCTGGCGCACCCCCGGCTTGACCTCGTTGACGAACACGCGCATCACGAAGAACGCGGCCAGGCCCACGATCAGGAAGAAGCCCAGAAACAGCTTGAGACCAAGCCGCATGTCAGCCCGCGGCCTGGCTCAGTTCACCAAGGAAGTGCCGGCGCATGCCTACACTTCCAGCGCGTAGCCAAGGCCACGGTGGGTGCGGATCGGGTCGGCCGGCACGCCGGCCAGGCGCAGCTTGCCGCGCAGCGTCTTGATGTGGGTGTCGACGGTGCGGTCGGCACTGTCGGCGCTGGCGTCCCAGCCGCGGTCCATCAGCTGCGTACGGCTCAGGATCGCCCCAGGGCGCTGCAACAATGCTGCCAGCAGGGCGTATTCGTAGCGTGTCAGCGGCAGCAGGGTCTCGCCGTAGCGGATGCGGCTGCCCTCGCGGTCGATCGCAAACGCGCCGTGCGGCTGCCAGCCCGATTCGGCCGCCGCGCCCGCATGGCGTCGGCGCAGGCGCGCACGCACGCGCGCCACCAGCTCGCGCGGCGAGAACGGCTTGGCCATGTAATCGTCGGCGCCCAGCTCCAGGCCGAGCACGCGGTCGATCTCGTCGTTGCGCGCGGTCAGGAAGATCACCGGCACCTCGCTGAAACTGCGCAACGTGCGGCACACCTCGAACCCGTTGATGTCCGGCAGGCCCACGTCGAGGACCACCACATCGGCCGGATCGGCGCGCAGACGCGTCAGCGCATCGCGCCCCAGCAGGCAATGCTCGGGCGCGTAGCCTTCGCTGCGCAGCGCGTAGAGCACGGTATCGGCAATGGCGGCTTCGTCTTCGACGACGAGCACGCGGGCGGCAGACTCGGACATGCCGCGCAGCATACCGGCATGCGGGCACGGCCTACAGACCTAAAGGTCGAGGTGGTCCACGCATGGCGTGGCACGACGTGATGCACACGCCGCATTGCTCGCGGCATCGCGCAGCCTCTGGATGTCGCCACCGTGCGCTTGCGCTGCGTCGCCCGCAATGGGCGGCAACAAATCGCGCCGCAGCCTCTACACTGCCGCGATGAACTATCGCCACGCCTTCCATGCCGGCAACCATGCCGACGTGCTCAAGCACATCGCCCTGCTTGCCCTGATCGACACCCTCAAGCGCAAGGACACCCCGTTCTTCGTGCTCGATACCCACGCCGGGCGCGGCCGCTACCAACTCGGTGGCGAAGAGAGCCGCAAGACCAACGAGGCCGATGCTGGCGTGATGCGGCTGATGGCAGAAGCCAGCTTGCCCGAGGTGGTCGAGCGCTATCTGCGCGCAGTGCAGGCCGACAACCAGTCCGCGGCTCGCCACGCCACGCCCGGCCAGAAGCCCACCCGCCCCACCGCCGGCATCCAGCTCAACTACTACCCCGGCTCGCCGCTGCTGGCTGCGCAAGCGCTGCGCGAGCAGGACCGCATGGCATTTTGCGAACTGCAGACCGACGAAGCCGAGGCGCTCAAGGCCCTGTTCGCCAGGGACAGCCGGGTACGCGTGCACGCCGGCGACGGCTACGCGGCAATCCGCGCCTTCCTGCCGCCGCGGGCTGGCGAAACCAAGATCGGCCGCGGGCTGGTGCTGATCGACCCGCCCTACGAATCGCAGGACGCCGAATACCCGCAGATCATCCACAGCGTGCGCGAGGCGCTGGCGCGCTGGCCACAGGCGATCTGCATGGTGTGGTACCCGATCAAGCTGCGCCGCAGCCTGCAGCCGTTCATGCGCAAGGCCGCCGCGCTGCCGGCCAAGTCGGTGCTGGTTACCGAGCTGCAGGTGCGCCCGGACGACTCGCCGCTGCGCCTGACCGGCAGCGGGCTGCTGATCGTCAACGCGCCCTGGCAGTTCGACCAGGTGCTGGCGCCGGCGTTGCCGGTGCTCAAGCAGCATCTCGGCGAGCCCGGCGCCTCGACCCGGCTGGAGTGGCTGCGCCAGGACGGCTGAGCCGGCAGAGGTGTGCGCCTCCCCATCGTGGTGGGTAGGCCGGCGTTGTCGTTGCACCGCTGCAATGGCCAGGGCCGCGCGCGCCGCGTCGGCGACATAGCCGTTGTCGCGAGCACCTTCAGCGCAGCGCAGACAAGCGGGCGCTGCACCGGATACGCATGTCTCGGGAAGCCAGGCCGGGTGACAAAGGCCTTCCGGCGGCCCCGCTGCTTGCGCTCGGCTTCCGCAATGCGCGCCCCATCACGCTCACGACCGGCTCACGGCACCGCTCGTTACAGTGGTGTGGGAAGCACTGCCACCTCCTATCGGCCCCCGGCGGCACACCGGATTCATTCACGGTTGCGCGCCGGGCTGGTGCCAGAATCTTCCGATCTTTAAGGAACACCGGTCATGGCCATTCGCAATCGCATGCCTCCCTGGCATGAAAACTTCAGCCTGCCCAATGGCCGTACCCTTCTGCTTCGCCCGATCCGTCCCGAGGATGGTCCGCCGCTGCAGGGAGCTTTCAGCCTGTTGGGACCGGAGGAAATTCGCGCGCGCTTTGTGCGCTCCTCCACCGAAATCACCCCGGAGATGGTGCAGCGCCTGACCCATCCCAATCCCAAGAGCGAGATCGTGCTGGTCGCCGCCGAACAACTGCCGCCCGGCGAAGCGCTGGTCGGCGCGGTCGCGCGCGCCGCGCTGGTACCGGGCACCCGCCAGGCCGAATACACCATCCTGGTCAGCAGCTTCGTCGCCGGCCAGGGGCTGGGACGGCAGCTGATGCGCAAGCTGGTCAAGTGGGCGCGGCGCAAGTACCTGGATTGCCTGTTTGGCGATGTGCTGCAAAGCAATGTGCCGATGCTGCAGTTGGCAGAATCGCTGGGCTTCAAGCCGCAGGCGCATCCGGAGTCGCCGGAGCTGGTGCGGATGGTTCTCGAGTTGGATGCCTGAGGGGCGGGGATTGGGGATTCGGGATCTGAGATTCGTTGAAAGCGGCTGCGTGTCGGCTTGCTGAGGATTACTCAATTGCCTTTGTCCACCAACCATCGCTGGCTGCGCTGCCAGTAAATCCTTGTACGTGCGATGAGCCGCTCTCATTGGGCCGCCCGCCAACCGTCTAGTGCGGTGTCCTCATCGATTGCGGGACCGTTGGCGGCATGGATGGAGTGACGGCGTGTCCGGCGAACGGTAAGGGCACCGCGCGCTCAACGACGCTGCGAGTCTCTGCAGGGTCCTTGCCGGTCCACCATCGCAGGACACGTGCAAGTACGTCCTTGTAAGCTCCGTGGCGGCATCCATGCCGCCAAGGGTCCCGCGACGGTGGCCCGGCAAGGACCAATCGAGATGGTCGGCGTGTCAGTGCAGGCGACAGGCAATGTTCGCTGGCTATATGACTTGGGACGCGACCCGCTTGCAGCGCCCAGGCGGGAAGCCGCACCGCCTTCGTACCATGAGCTGCCATGCACTCGACCAGCGGCGTTGGACGTTCCAGGCCCGCACGGATGAGGTCATGCCCTCTCCCGCGGCGCCCGCCCGAGGTGGCCTTTCACACCAGATGGACCGGCCGCAGCGGGGGCTCTGATAAAATCGCCGGCTGATGCCGTCGCCTACCTTCCCCTCTCCGCCGCTGCCCAGGTCTGGCCAGCTCCGCGCCTACTGGCGCGCCCCGTCCTCTCCGACTGCGCTGGCATGGTCGATTGCGCGGGCAGCCGAGGCGCATGCCGGCCCGCTGCTGGTCATCGCGCGCGATAACCAGAGCGCGCACCAGATCGAAGCCGACCTGCATGCCTTGCTCGGCGAGCAAGCGGCGCTGCCGGTGGTGCCGTTTCCCGATTGGGAAACCCTGCCCTACGACCAGTTCAGCCCGCACCCGGAAATCATCAGCCAGCGGCTGGCCGCCCTGCACCGCCTGCCCGGCCTGACCTGCGGCGTGGTGATCGTGCCGGTGCAGACCTTGCTGCAGCAGTTGGCGCCGCTGAGCTACATCGTCGGTGGCAGCTTCGATCTCACCGTTGGCCAGCGGCTGGATCTGGATGCGGAAAAGCGCCGCCTGGAAAGCGCCGGCTACCGCAACGTGCCGCAGGTGATGGACCCGGGCGATCTCGCGGTGCGCGGCGGCCTGCTGGACGTGTTTCCGATGGGCGCGGACACGCCATTGCGCGTCGAGCTGCTGGATGAGGACATCGATTCGATCCGCGTGTTCGACCCGGAATCGCAACGCTCGCTGGACAAGGTGGACGCGGTCAAGATGCTGCCGGGCCGCGAAGTGCCGATGGACGATGCCAGCGTGGAGCGCGTGCTGGCCTGCCTGCGCGAACGCTTCGACGTGGATACCCGGCGCAGCGCGCTGTACCAGGACCTGAAATCCGGGCTGGCGCCGTCGGGCATCGAGTATTACCTGCCGATGTTCTTCGCCAAGACCGCAACACTCTTCGATTATCTGGACAAGCGCGTGCTGCCGGTGATCGCCACCGGCGTGTCCAACGCCGCCGATACCTTCTGGGCGCAAGCGCAGAACCGCTACGAACAGCGCCGCCATGATGTCGAGCGCCCGCTGCTGCCGCCGGACGAGTTGTATCAATCGCCGGATGCGCTGCGCGAGCGGCTCAACAAGCTGGCGCGTATCGAAGTGTGGGCCAGCGATCATGCGCGCATCGATGAGGCAGCCCCGCTCGGCGACCAAGCGTTGCCGCCACTGCCGGTGGCTGCCAAAGACGCGCCGGCCGGTCGGGCGCTGGCATCGTTCCTGAGCCATTACCCGGGCCGCGTGCTGGTCGCTGCCGATTCGGCCGGCCGCCGCGAAGCCTTGATGGAGGTGCTGGCCGCCGCGCAGTTGAAGCCGGAGCTGGTCGCCGATGTGCCGGCCTTCCTGGCCGGGACGCTGCGGTTCGGCATTACCGTGGCGCCGCTGGAAGACGGCTTTGCACTGGATCAGCCGCAGATTGCGCTGCTGACCGAACGCCAGCTGTTCCCGGAACGGGCCAACCAGCCGCGCCGCGCGCGCCGGGTCGGACGCGAGCCGGAAGCGATCATCCGCGATCTGGGCGAGCTGTCCGAAGGCGCGCCGATCGTGCACGAGGACCACGGCGTGGGCCGCTACCGCGGCCTGATCGTGCTTGATGCCGGCGGCATGCCCGGCGAGTTCCTGGAAATCGAATACGCCAAGGGCGACCGGCTGTATGTGCCGGTGGCGCAGCTGCACCTGATCAGCCGGTATTCCGGCGCCTCGGCCGAGACCGCGCCGCTGCACTCACTGGGCGGCGAGCAATGGACCAAGGCCAAGCGCAAGGCGGCCGAAAAGGTCCGCGACGTCGCCGCCGAATTGCTGGAAATCCAGGCGCGCCGACGCGCGCGCGCGGGTCTGGCGTTGCAGGTGGACCGGGCGATGTACGAGCCGTTCGCGGCCGGATTTCCGTTCGAAGAAACCGGCGACCAGCTTGCCGCCATCGATGCGACGCTGCGCGATCTGGGCAGCAGCCAGCCGATGGACCGGGTGGTCTGCGGCGACGTCGGTTTCGGCAAGACCGAGGTTGCGGTGCGCGCCGCCTTCGCCGCCGCCAGCGCCGGCAAGCAGGTCGCCGTGCTGGTGCCGACCACGTTGCTGGCCGAACAGCATTACCGCAATTTCCGCGACCGGTTCGCCGATTACCCGATGAAGGTGGAAGTGCTGTCGCGCTTCAAGAGCACCAAGGAAATCAAGGCAGAACTGGAAAAGGTCGCCAGCGGCGACATCGACGTGATCATCGGCACGCACCGGTTGTTGCAGCCGGACGTGAAGTTCAAGGATCTCGGGCTGGTGGTCGTCGACGAAGAACAACGCTTCGGCGTGCGGCAGAAAGAAGCGCTCAAGGCGATGCGTGCCAACGTGCATCTGCTCACGCTCACCGCCACACCGATCCCGCGCACGCTCAACATGGCCATGGCCGGCCTGCGCGATCTGTCGATCATCGCGACCCCGCCGCCGAACCGTCTGGCGGTGCAGACCTTCATTACCGCGTGGGACAACACCCTGCTGCGCGAAGCCTTCCAGCGCGAACTCAGTCGCGGCGGGCAGCTGTATTTCCTGCATAACGATGTGGAAAGCATCGTGCGCATGCAGCGCGATCTGTCCGAGCTGGTGCCGGAAGCGCGCATCGGCATCGCGCACGGGCAGATGCCCGAGCGCGAGCTGGAACGGGTGATGCTGGATTTCCAGAAGCAGCGCTTCAATGTGTTGCTGTCGACCACGATCATCGAATCGGGCATCGACATTCCCAATGCCAACACCATCATCATCAATCGCGCCGACCGCTTCGGCCTGGCGCAGCTGCATCAGTTGCGCGGCCGCGTGGGTCGCTCGCATCACCGCGCCTACGCGTACCTGGTGGTGCCGGACCGGCGCTCGATGACCTCCGATGCAGAAAAGCGCCTGGAAGCGATCGCCTCGATGGACGAGCTCGGCGCCGGCTTCACCCTGGCCACGCACGATCTGGAAATCCGCGGCGCCGGCGAATTGCTGGGCGAAGACCAGAGCGGCCAGATGGCCGAGGTCGGTTTCAGCCTGTATACCGAACTGCTCGAGCGCGCAGTGCGCAGCATCCGCCAGGGCAAGCTGCCCGACCTGGATGCCGGCGAAGAAGTGCGCGGCGCCGACGTCGAGCTGCATGTGGCCTCGCTGATTCCCGAGGATTATCTGCCCGACGTGCATACGCGCCTGACCTTGTACAAGCGCATTTCCAGCGCACGCGACACCGATGCGCTACGCGAACTGCAGGTGGAGATGATCGACCGCTTCGGCCTGCTGCCGGACCCGGTCAAGCATCTGTTCGCCATTGCCGAGCTCAAGCTGCAGGCCAACGCATTGGGCGTACGCAAGCTGGATCTGGGCGAAAACGGCGGGCGGCTGGTGTTCGCGGCCAAGCCGGCGATCGACCCGATGACCATCATCCAGATGATCCAGAAACAGCCGAAGATCTACACGATGGACGGCCCCGACAAACTGCGCATCAAGCTGCCGATGCCCGAAGGCGCCGACCGTTTCAATGCGGCACGCGGCTTGTTGGCGGCATTGTCACCGGGCTGACGCACTGCCGCGCCGGTAGCGGCGACCACGCCGAGCGAGACCATCGCACGTGAAGAGCGAGCAGGCAGGCGGGCAATCCCCTGACTGATCGCGCTTGCCGGTCATCACTGCCGCAGCCAGCCCTGCGCATGCGGCGCGGACAGAGAGTCCACCGGTGGTTTGCGCGCGCGAGCAAGCCGGAACCGCGCCCGCCACGTCGTGCAGGGCCGGGGCCACCTGTCCAACGGGCAAAGGCCTGGACAGTCCCCCCCCCCTGAGCCTGCTTCCGACAAAGCTGAGCAATTAATCCACAGTCGGTGACGGGTTTCGCAAATCCATCATCGCACTGAATTTTGCCTAAATATTTCCGGAAGGCGCCGATACCTGCATAGACCGGCATGGACCGTGTGCAGCGCTGCGCACACTCGTCCAGGCGGTCGCGACCTTCCCAGGCCATGGCACGCACCCGTGCGCCATCGCACCGCTTGAGGCACCAATGAACACGCCATTGTCCGATCTACCCGCGCCGCTGACCCTTGCCCTGGAAGGCGAGATGACCATTCGTCGCGCGGCCGAGCTCAAGCCGTTGCTGCAGCCGGCCCTGCTGCATCCGGGTGGATTGCATCTGGACCTGGCCGCCGTCAGCGAGATCGATACCACCGGTCTGCAATTGTTGCTGGCCACCAAGCAGGCGATCCAGGCCGATGGCCGCCCGTTCTCGCTGACCGATTCCAGCCGCGCAGTGGTCGATGTCATCGAGCTGCTCGGCCTGCTCGAGGCCCTGTACCCGCATGCGGTTGCAGGCCTGGGCGAACGAATTAACTAACGGACTGGCGACGCGCGCATGGACATGAACCAGCTGATGCAGACCTTCCTGGCCGAGAGCCGGGACCTGCTCGAAGACATGGAACGTCACCTGCTCGAAGCCGAGCGCGGCGAACCGTCGCCGGATGCGGTCAATGCCATCTTCCGCGCCGCGCACACCATCAAGGGCTCCGGTGGCCTGTTCGATCTGCCGCAGCTGGTCGGCTTCACCCATGTGGTGGAAAGCGTGCTGGATCTGGTACGCGACGAAGCGTTGAGCTTGAGCTCGGAACTGATCGGGCTGCTGCTGGTGTGCTGCGACCATATCCATGCATTGGTGGAAACCGCCGCAGACCCGAGCCACGCCGACCCGGTCGCACTGGCCGCCGAAGCCGAGCCGCTGCTGGCGCAACTGCAGACGTATCTGCAACGCAGCGCCTGCGGCGTCACTGCAACCGCCGTTGCGCAAGGCGCACCGGAAAAGCAGAGCGGTTACTGGCGCATCACCCTGAAACTGTTTGCCGACGCACTGCGTTTTGGCAATTCGCCGCTCAAGCTGATTCGCAACCTGCGCAGCCTGGGTTCGGTCGAATCGATCAACACCGATATCAGCCAACTGCCGGCATTCGACGACCTGGATCCGGAAGCTAATTACCTGGGCTTCCAGATCCTGCTGCGCAGCGATGCCGACCGCGCCGCCATCGAAGAGGTGTTCGAATTCGTCCGCGAAGATTGCGATCTGGAGATCGTGTCGGTTCCGGCGCCATCCGATGCCGCTGAATTGCTCACTGCCGAAGCGGCAGCCAGCCCCGTGCCGAACAAGCCGCTTGCTGCAGTACCCAGCGCCGCTTCGGCGCCAGGCCGCGCCGCGCCGGACGCTGCCGCGCGCAACGCCGACGCGCGTTCCATCCGCGTGGACGCCGACAAGCTCGATCGCATGATCGATCTGGTCGGCGAACTCATCATTGCCGTCTCCAGCACCAACGCCAATGCGCAACGCACCGGCGATGCGCAGCTACTGGAATCGGCCTCGATCCTGGCTGGCCTGGTCGAAGACGTGCGCGAAAGTGCGCTGCAGCTACGCATGGTCAAGATCGGCGGCACCTTCAGCCGCTTCCAGCGCGTGGTGCACGATGTGGCGCGCGAACTGGGCAAGGACATCGCGCTGGTGGTAGCCGGCGAAGACACCGAACTGGACAAGTCGGTGGTGGAAAAGATCGGCGACCCGCTCACCCATCTGGTGCGCAATGCGATGGACCACGGCATCGAGCCGGCGGACGTGCGCGTGGCGCGCGGCAAGCCTGCGCGCGGCACCGTCGGGCTCAACGCATATCACGACTCCGGCAGCATCGTCATCCAGATCACCGACGACGGCGGCGGCTTGAACCGCGACCGCATCCTGGCCAAGGCGCTCGAACGCGGCCTGATCGAACCCGGCCGCCAGCTCAGCGACCGCGACGTATTCGCGATGATCTTCGAACCGGGTTTTTCCACTGCCGAAAAGGTCACCAATCTGTCCGGACGCGGCGTGGGCATGGACGTGGTCAAGCGCAACATCACCGCACTGCGCGGCACGGTCGAGATCGACAGCGCCGCCGGCGTGGGCACCACCATCTCGGTACGCCTGCCGCTGACGCTGGCCATCATCAACGGCTTCCAGGTCGGAGTGGGCAAATCGGTCTTCGTGGTGCCGCTGGATGTGGTCGAAGAGTGCGTGGAGTTCACGCCCGACTACACCAGCGATTACATCGACCTGCGCGGCAGCGTGTTGCCGTACGTGCGCCTGCGCGAACTGTTCGCGCTGGGCGGCAAGACGCCCTCGCGCGAAAGCATCGTGGTGATCCGACAGGGCGCGCAGCGCTTCGGCCTGGTGGTGGACACCCTGCTCGGCGAATGGCAGACGGTGATCAAGCCGCTGTCCAAGGTGTTCGCGCAGGTCAAAGGCATCAGCGGCTCGAGCATTCTGGGAAGCGGCGATGTCGCACTGATTCTGGATGTGCCCAGCCTGATTCAGCAGTTGCATCCCAACCAGGACGCGCTGGCGGCCTGAACGCCCGCGCCATCGCTCCGGCCCGAACCATCGTTTGTCGTTACCTGACCCCAGGAAGCTACCGTCATGTCACACCGTCTCCCGATCGCTACGCAGTTGTGGTTCACCGCCGCGCTTGCCGTCGCCCTGCCCGTCGTCGCGGTCGTCGCCGGCGTTGCGCTGACGCTCTCGCACGCAGCCTTGCTGGGCACCAGCATCGTTGCAGCATTGATCAGCGGTGCCTTGCTGGTCTGGGCAATCCGTATCGCCAGCGCGTCGCTGGAGATGGCCACCACCACGCTGGACGCGTTCTCGCGCGGCAACTTCGACGTGGCGCTGCCGCAAGTGCGCGACGACCAGGCCAGCGATGTCCTGCGCGGGCTGCGCAAGGTGCAGAGCGGCATCCGCCACGTCAACGAGGAAATCAACCGCGTTTCGCGCGAACACGATGCCGGCGAGATCGACGCGCGCATCGATGTGGCGCGCTTCGATGGCGATTTCCGCACCATGGGCGATGGCATCAACCGCATGGTGGCCAGCCATATCGCGGTAAAAAAGCAGGCGATGGCGTGCGTGGCCGAGTTCGGTCGCGGCAATTTTTCCGCCGAACTCGAGCGCCTGCCGGGCAAGAAGGCCTTCATCAACGAGGTGGTGGACCAGATCCGCGGCAACCTCACCGGCATGGTCGCAGAGGTCAATCGCATGTCGGCCGAGCACGATGCCGGCGATATCGATGTGGTCATCGACACCCAGCGCTTCACCGGCGATTTCCGTCGCATGGCCGAAGGCATCAACGCGATGGTGGCCAGCCATATCGCGGTCAAGAAACAGGCCATTGCCTGCGTCAGCGAATTCGGCCGCGGCAACTTCACCGCACACCTGCCGTTGCTGCCGGGCAAGAAGCGCTTCATCAACGACACCATCGAACAGGTGCGCGGCAACCTCACCGGCCTGATCGCCGAGATCAACCACATGTCGGACGAACACGAGGCCGGCGACATCGACGTGGTCATCGACAGCAGCCGCTTCGATGGCGACTTCCGCAGCATGGCGCTGGGCATCAACCAGATGGTGGGTGCGCATATCGCGGTCAAGAAACTGGCGATGGGCGTGGTGGCCGAATTCGGCCGCGGCAACTTCGATGCACCGCTGGCGCAGCTGCCGGGCAAGAAGGCCTTCATCAACGACACCGTGGAGCGCGCGCGCGGCAATCTGCGCAGCATTTCCGAAGTGATCCAGGTCATGGGCGCGATGGCCGAAGGCGACCTCACCCACACCGTGGAAGGCCGCTACGAAGGCGCATTCGCCGACATGCAGCGCTACGTCAACACCACCATGAGCCGTCTGACCGAGATCGTCGATGAGGTCAACCGCAATGCCGAAAACCTGGCCAGTGCGTCGGAAGAGGTCAGCGCCACCGCGCAGGCGCTGGCCCAGGCCGCCAGCGAACAGGCGGCCGGTGTGGAAGAAACCAGCGCCTCGCTGGAGCAGATGACCGCCTCCATCGCACAGAACACCGAAAACGCGCGCGTTACCGACAGCATGGCGGCCAAGGCGGCCAGCGAAGCGGCCGACGGCGGCGATACCGTGCGCGCCACCGTGGTGGCGATGAAGGACATCGCCAAGAAGATCGGCATCATCGACGACATTGCGTATCAGACCAACCTGCTGGCGCTCAATGCCGCCATCGAAGCGGCGCGCGCCGGCGAACACGGCAAGGGCTTTGCGGTGGTGGCCGCCGAAGTGCGCAAGCTGGCCGAACGCAGCCAGATCGCTGCGCAGGAAATCGGCGAAGTGGCTGAATCCAGCGTGGAACTGGCCGAAAGCGCCGGCCGCGTGCTCGGCGAGATGGTGCCTTCGATCCGCCGCACCTCCGACCTGGTGCAGGAAATCGCCGCCGCTTCCGAAGAACAGACCGCCGGCGTCAGCCAGATCAATACTGCGGTGGGCCAGTTGAACCAGACCACCCAATCGGCCGCCGCCAATGCCGAAGAACTGGCCGCCACCTCGGAAGAGATGAGCGCGCAGGCCGAACAGCTGCAGCAGCTGATGGGCTTCTTCCGGCTGGGCAATGGCAGCCGTGGCGCCGCATCGGGCAGCCGCAGGCCAGGACCGCGCAGGATCGCAGCGCATGCGCCTGCCACTGTGAACAGCGCGCCGCCACGACGCACCAACGTGCGCCAGATCAGTGCGTTGGCCGCCACCGCCGATGCGATCGACGAATCGCAATTCGCCAGCTTCTGAGGAGCCGACGATGCAAGCGCGCCCCGCAACCAACCACCAGATGCCGTCATCGACGGCACCGCAGCAATACCTGACCTTTCTGCTGGGCCGGGAGATGTTCGGCCTGGGCATCCTGGGCATCAAGGAAATCATCGAATACCGCGTGCCGACCGATGTGCCGATGATGCCGCCGGCGCTGCGCGGGGTGATCAATCTGCGCGGCGCGGTGGTGCCGGTGGTCGACCTGCAGCAACGTTTCGGCCGCAACGCCAGCGCGATCACCAAGCGCAGCTGCATCGTGATCGTGGAGATCGCGCATGGTGAGCTGCATCAGGTGCTTGGGCTATTGGTGGATGCGGTCAGCGAAGTGCTGGAAATTGCGCCCTCCGACATCGTCGACACGCCCAGCTTCGGCGCCGGCATCGCGCGCGACTTCATCCACGCCATGGGCAAGATCGGCGAGCGCTTCGTGATCCTGCTCGATGCCGATGCCGTGCTGGGCAACGACACGCTCGCCCAGCTGCCGGCCGCCGAGCTGGCGGCCTGACCTCACGCATGCACTCAAGGACTCCCATGCGCCCCGCCCTTCTCTCCTGCAACTGCACGCTGGCCGGCCCGGTCCTGGTCGTGGACGACAGCGTGGTCCAGCGCGAACACGCCATGGCGCTATGTCGCCAGCTCGGCGCAAGCGTGGTCGACGGTGCCGTCGACGGAAACGCGGCCCTGGAGTGGCTGACGCGCGCCCAGGCGCCATCGTTGCTGCTGGTGGATCTGGAAATGCCGGGCATGGACGGTGTGCAGTTGCTCGACGCCCTGGCGCGCGGCAAATACAGCGTGCCGGTAGTCGTGGTATCGCAACGCGGCGGTGCCTTGATCGATGCGGTGATGCAACTCAGCCGCAGTGCCGGCGTGCGCGTGCTCGGCGGCATCGAAAAGCCGATGAACCTGCAGGATCTGGCCACCGTACTGGAGTGCGAACCGGAGCCGGCCGCCGACGCACCGGCGTTCGCGCCGGTGGCGATTTCGCCGCTGATGTCCAGCGGTGGCGCCGCCGCCTCGCGGCTGGATCGCGCCATGCGCCGCGGCGAGATCCGCGTGGCCTACCAACCCAAGCTCGATCTGAAGGACGGCCGCCTGCGTGGCGTGGAAGCGCTCGCACGTTGGCGCCGACCGCAAGGCGACATGATCGGCCCGGACCGTTTCATTCCGCTGGCCGAACGCGAAGGCTTGATCCACGCGTTGACGCAGCAGGTCATCGACAAGGCCATCGCGCAATTGGTGGACTGGCGCGCCGAAGGGCTCGACCTGAGCCTGGCCCTGAACCTCTCGCCCCGGCTGCTGGGCGAGGACCATTTCCTCGAAGAGCTATGCACCAAGCTGGGCGAGAACGGCCTAAGCCCGGCCGATCTGGTACTGGAGCTCACCGAAAGCGCCATCGTGGAGCCGGCCAATGCGCTGAGCATGCTGGCGCGTTTGCGCCTGCACGGGTTCGGCCTGTCCATCGACGACTACGGCACCGGCTTCTCCTCGCTGCAGCGCCTGGCCAGCATTCCCTTCACCGAACTCAAGCTGGACCGCAGCTTCGTGCATGCGGCGCATCGCAGCCGCAGCCAGCGCACCGTGCTCGAATCCACGCTGGAACTGGCGCATCGGCTCGAACTCACCGCCGTGGCGGAAGGCGTGGAAACGCCCGACGACTGGCGGCTGCTGCGCGAACTTGGCTGCGATCTGGCACAAGGCTATCTGATGGCATCGCCGATGCCCGGGCCGATGCTGTCGGAGTGGTGGCGCGAACACGCCGTGCGCATCGCACGCCTGAGCGACAGCACGTTCCACAGCGATGCGGACGTGGCCTGAGCCAATGAGCACAGCAACCGCCATCACCGAACAGGAGTTCGGCCGCTTCCAGCGCTTCATCTTCGAAGCGGCCGGCATTACCATTTCCTCCGGCAAGAAGGCGATGCTGTGCGGCCGCCTGGGCAAGCGTCTGCGCGAACATCAGTTCAGCACCTACACGCAGTACCTGCAGCTGTTGGAAAGCCGCCAGGACCGCAGGGAAATCCAGACCGCGATCGACCTGCTCACCACCAACGAAACCTATTTCTTCCGCGAGCCCAAGCATTTCGAGCTGCTGCGCAAGCTGGCCGGCGAACACCGTGGCGGGCTGCCGTTCCGCTGCTGGAGCGCTGCCAGTTCCAGCGGCGAAGAAGCCTACAGCATGGCCATGGTGCTGGACGACACCTTGCAGGGCCGCCCGTTCGAAGTGGTAGGCAGCGACATCAGCACCCGCGTGCTGGCCAAGGCACGCACCGGCCATTACGCGCTGCAACGTATCGACGGCATCCCGCAGGCCTATCTCAAACGCTACTGCCTGCGTGGCCAGGGCGAGTACGACGGCACCTTGCTGGTGGAGCGGCGACTGCGCGAGCGCGTGCAGTTCGTGCACGCCAATCTCAATGCCGCGTTGCCGGCACTGGGCAGCTTCGATGCGATTTTCCTGCGCAATGTGATGATCTATTTCAATGGCCAGACCAAGCGCGAAGTGATCCTGCGCGTGCTGTCCAACCTCAAGTCGGGCGGGCACTTCTGCATCGGCCATTCGGAAAGCCTGAGCGAACTCGACATCGATCTGGTCCAGGTGGCACCCTCGATTTTCCGCAAGGCATGACCCAGGGGTTCACCGTGTCGACAGCGCTCCATCGCCCCGCCGCCAACCCCACTCCCATCAAGGCCATGGTGGTCGACGATTCGGCAGTGGTGCGCCAGGTGCTGGTGGGCGTGCTCAACGACGCGCCCGGCATCGACGTCATCGCCACCGCCGCGGACCCGCTGCTGGCGATCGAAAAAATGCGCCAGCACTGGCCGGATGTGATCGTGCTCGACGTGGAAATGCCGCGCATGGACGGCATCACCTTCCTGCGCAAGATCATGAGCGAGCGGCCCACGCCGGTGGTGATCTGCTCCACGCTCACCGAAAAAGGCGCGCGCGTCACCATGGATGCGCTGGCCGCCGGCGCGGTGGCGGTGGTGACCAAACCCCGCCTGGGTCTGAAGCAATTTCTCACCGACTCTGCCGACGAACTGGTGGCGACCGTGCGCAGCGCCGCGCGCGCCAACGTCAAGCGGCTGGCCGCGCGCGTGACTGCCGCGCCGCTGGAAGCGGAGGTCAAGCACACAGCAGATGTCATCCTGCCGGCGCAAAGCGGGCGTGCGCTGGCGCAGACCACCGAACGCATCGTCGCGATCGGCACCTCCACCGGCGGCACCCATGCCCTGGAAGAAGTGCTCACGGCACTGCCGCGCGTCTGCCCGGGCATCGTGATCGTGCAGCACATGCCGGAGAAATTCACCGCTGCCTTCGCCGCACGTCTGAACGGCCTGTGCCAGATCGCCGTCAAGGAAGCCGCCAACAACGACCGCGTGATGCCGGGCCGCGCATTGATCGCCCCCGGCGGCAAACATCTGCTGCTGCGTCGCAGCGGCGCGCAGTATTTCGTCGAAGTGCTGGAAGGACCACCGGTCAACCGGCATCGCCCGTCGGTCGATGTACTGTTCCGCTCGGCCGCGCGCGCGGCCGGCAGCAATGCGCTGGGCATCATCATGACCGGCATGGGCGACGATGGTGCCGCCGGCCTGCTGGAAATGCGCCAGGCCGGCGCACGCACGGTCGCGCAGGACGAACACACCAGCATCGTGTTCGGCATGCCCAAGGAAGCGATCAAGCGCGGCGGCGCGGACCGTATCCTGCCGCTGGGCGCGATGGCGCGCGAGATCGTGACGCAGCTGCAATAACGCGACAGACGTCCACGTCGCGCGCCAAACGTGCTGCCAGAACCACTGCACCTTCTGCGCGACAGACCCTGCGCATCTGCTCGACAGAGCCAGTGCCTGTGCTGGGCACAACCACTGCGTCTGTTCCAACGCAACCACTGCGCTGCGCAGGATCGACGCGCGCATCTCTTCCGTCCATGAAGATCTCCACATTCCCTTCTCCGGTCTGCGGGAGAAAGTGCCCGAAGGGCGGATGAGGGCAACACCCTGAGCGGACCTACAGCTGCGACTCAAGCGGCAGCCAGCCCATCACCGTTGCTGCACCACGTCGCCACACGCTCGCGGCCGGCTCGCGCGACCACACCTCGGGCGGCTGCGCGGCATCATCGTGCCAACGCAGTTCGCCCTGGTCCAGGGTCACGCGGTAACTCACCGGCGCACTGACCTTGTGGTTGTACAGGCGCTCCAGCTCCGCGGTGACCACACGGTCGTTGAACAACAGGCCCATTTCGGTATTGAGGTTCATCGAACGCGGGTCCAGGTTGAACGAGCCGATGAAACCGCTGCTGTCGTCCACGACAAACGCCTTGGTATGCAAGCTGGCGCCGCTGGAACCGAACAGGCTGCCGTCCGGCTTGCCCATCGGCTTGAGCTCATGCAGGCGCACGCCCTGCTGCAGGAGCGGCACGCGATAACCGGCGTAACCGCTGTGCACTGCCACCACGTCGTTGGCTGCCAGCGAATTGGTCAGAATGCTCACGCGCACGTTGCGCTGGCGCAGATTGCCGATCCAGCGCATGCCCTCGTCGCCCGGCACGAAATACGGCGAAATCACTTTCAGCCCGCGCTGTGCGTGCGCCATTTCGCCGATCAGCACTGGCGTCATCCAGTCGGCTTGCGGCGGCGCACCTTCGGCTTTTTCCGGCGGGTCGGAGACGATACGCGCTTGCGACACCCAGTGCACCGGGCGGTCGCCCTGCATCAGTTCGCGCACGCTTGGAGAGCGCTTGAGCCGCTCCACATACGGATGCGCGCGCACCGATGCCATGCCGGCGTCCAGGCTGCCACGCAAGGCCTCCAGTGCCTGCGGTTTTGCGGTAACCAGCGCAGACAGCGGCAAGGCATTGGGGCTATTCCAGTACGCATCGAATACCTGCTCGGCCTGGCCCACCGCTGGCCCCATCAGCGCCGCATCCATATCCATGAAATTGGTGTCGCGCGCCGCATCGAAATATTCGTCGCCCACGTTGCGCCCACCCACCACCGCGATGCGGCCATCGGCAATCCAGGCCTTGTTGTGCATGCGGCGGTTGATGCTGAACATGCGCAGCACCATCTCCACGCCGCGCATCAAGGTGCCTTCGCGCGCGCGGGTCGGGTTGAACAGGCGAATCTCGATCAGCGGATGGCTATCCAGGGCGGCCAGCACCGAATCGCTGCCATGGATATTCATGTCGTCCAGCAGCAACCGCACGCGCACCCCGCGATCGGCCGCGCGCAGCAACTCGTTGTGCAGCAGGTTGCCGGTGAAATCGGCGTGCCAGATGTAGTACTGCAGATCCAGGCTGCGCCCGGCCGCACGCGCGGTGAGCGCACGTACCGCAAACGCATCGACGTTGTCCGGCAGGATCACCATGCCGGTCTGACCGGCATGCGCCTGTTGCAATGGCGCCACCACCTTGTCGATGGGCGTTGTCGCCGCCTTGGCAGGCAGCACGTGACTGACCGGCCCGCGTTGGCGGTCGGCAAAGCGCCCGTAGCCGTACAGCGCTAACGCACTGGCCAGCACCAGCACCAGCAGCGCAACGCCGAACCATTTGAAAAATTTCCGCTTTGTCACTGCCGATTCCGCGATTCGCAGCGCGGCAGTGTAGAGCCCACGCGGGCAGACCGGTGTGCAGACGCCGCCACAAGCAACCTCGACAATTCCGGCAAGCAACAGGCGGGTGTCCCGGAGGCGAGCACGCGCAGTACCACGTGCCGCACAAGGCGAGCGATACGGTGTATGGCGTCATCAGCAGCGTGGCGCGCGAGCTGCCGAAACACCAGCGCGCGCCCACGTCGCTTACCAGATGGTCACGCGCTCCTTGTCGCCCCGTACCATCGTATCGCCGGGCTTGCACTGGAAGGCCTGCGCAAACGCCGGCATGTTCGACGGCGCACCGTTGGCGCGGAAATTCGCCGGCGCGTGCGGGTCGGTGTTCAGGCGCACGCGCAATTCGCCATCGGTGAAGTTGCGGCGCCACACCGTGGCCCAGTTCATGAAGAACCGCTGGTCCTGCGAATAGCCATCGATCTGCTTGTTGGCGACCGGCTGCTCCTGCAATGCCATTTGCAAGGCATCGTAAGCCACGGTCAGACCGCCCAGGTCGCCGATGTTCTCGCCCAGCGTCAGCTTGCCTTTGACGTGCACACCCTTGATCGCTTCATAGCCATCGAACTGGGCCACCAGCTGGTCGGTGCGCTCGGTGAACAGCTTGCGGTCTGCCTCGGTCCACCAGCTATCGAAGTTGCCCTTGGCATCGAACTGGCTACCGGAATCGTCGTAGCCGTGCATCATTTCGTGCCCGATCACCGCGCCGATGCCACCGTAGTTCAAGGCCGGATCGGCCTTGGGATCGAAGAACGGCGGCTGCAGGATCGCGGCCGGAAACACGATCTCGTTACGCGTGGCGTTGTAGTACGCGTTCACCGTCTGCGGGGTCATATGCCACTCGCGCTTGTCGACCGGCTTGCCGATCTTGTCCAGCATGTAGCGGTAGTTGAATGCCTGTGCGGCCTGCATGTTGGCAAGAAAGCCGTCGCCACGCGTCTGAAGACCCGACCAATCGCGCCACTGGTCCGGGTAACCGATCTTGGGAGTGAAGCTGGCCCATTTTTCCAGTGCGCGCTGTTTGGTTTCCGCGCTCATCCAGTCGAGCTTTTCCAGCCGCGCCTTGAGCGCCGCCGATAGATTCTGCACCAGTTGCTGCATCTGCTGCTTCGATTCGGCCGGAAATGCGGATTGCACGTACAGCTGGCCCAAGGCCTCGCCCATCGCCTCGTTGACCGCATTCAAGGTGCGCTTCCAGCGCGGCAGCATGTCCTGCTGGCCGCGCAGGGTCTTGGCGTAGAAATCGAAATTGGCCTGCTCGAACGGCTTGGCCAGGTACGGCGCCGCTTCGTCCACCGTGTGGAAGCGCAGATACGCTTTCCAGGTATCGACCGGCGTATCGGCCAGCATCGCATCGAGCTCGGCGAAATAGCCCGGCTGGCTCAGCGAGAAGGTGCCGGCCGGCACCTTGAGCGCCGCGAAGAACGCCTTCCAGTCGAAGTGCGGCGTGATGGCGTTGGCGCCGGCCACATCGACCGGGTTGTAGCGCTTGGCCGGGTCGCGCAGTTCGATACGCGACAACGACGCATTGGCCAGGCGCGTCTCGAACGCCATCACCGCCTTGGCCTGGGCAGCCGCCTGCGGTGCCGGGATGCCCGACAGCTCCAGCATCCGCGCGATGTAGGCCACGTACTGCTCGCGAATCTTTGCCTGCGCCGGATCGGTGTAATAGCCCTTTTCGGGCAAGCCCAGACCGCCCTGCCCTGCGTAGGCGATCATCTGCTCGGAATTCTTGTAGTCGGCATTGGCACCGAACGAAAACACCACACCCTGGCCTTGCGCATAACTGTTGCGCAACCAGGCGGCAATGGCCGGCGCATCGGTCAATGCCTCGATGTCCTTCAATTGCGGCTGCAGCGGCGTAATGCCGGCTTTGTCGATCGCCGCTTCATCCGAGCCGGTCCGCCACAGGTCGGCGAGCTTGGCATCCACCGAACCGGCCGACAGGTTGCCGCGCGCCAGTTGCTCCACCAGCGCGTGCTGGATGGTCAGCGAGCGCTCGGCCAGCACCTCAAAGCTGCCCCAGCTGGTGCGATCGGACGGCACCGGGTTGGCCTTGAGCCACCTGGCGTTGACGAACCCGTTGAGGTCCTCACACGCGGCGATGCTCGGGTCCAGATCGCCGCTGCTGAACGCCACGATCGGCGCATCGAGCTTGGACACGTCCACCTTGGTCGGTACCGCCCGCGGTGCGGCGGGCGCCACCTTGGCAGTGTCGTCGGAGGCACCGCACGCAGACAGCGCGACCACGATGGCGACCGCGAGCGATAGCGGGGCTAACTTGCGCAACTTCATTGAATTCTCCAAGGGCTGACCGCGCAGGCGCGATCGAAAAAAGTCAACATCCGGTCGGCAAGCGCTGGCGAAGGACCGCGCAGCAGGCGCCCGCCTCCCCGTCAGTCGCGGCGCAACCGGCCAGACCACATCAGTGCAGCGGCACTGCAACATAACCTGCGACGCCGTGCCGTATGAAAGTCCATTGCATCAGTACACCACGTGCGCGTCTGTCATCGACACCGCGGCGCGCTGTTTCCACCCACACCGGCGCAGCTCGCGCCATCGCATGCGCTCAAGGCCGCGCGTAGAACGGCGCCATCAACAGGTACACCGGATACGCCAACGCCATCAGCACCAGGGCGACCTCGTGCCCCGACGCCGCATCGGCGCACGCTTCCATCTGTCGCGACGGCCCAGCGACGCCAATCCCCAGCAGTAGTACGCCCATTGCGCAGATCAGCAGCGCCAGCCCCAGCCCCCGCACCGGAGATGTCGCTGGCAGCCAAAGCGACAAAGGCGGGGCCGCCGGCCAGCAGCATGCCAAGCGTCACCAGATACGCGCGACAATAAACGGCAGTCATCTGCCGGGTTCCACGTTTGCCTGACATCGTGTCTCGCCTGCACTCGGCGGAGCGCGCATCGCCCCCTCGCACCGCGTCCATTCACCACCGCATGCAGCCGCTTGCAGCCGCGTGCGCGCAAGAACTCGCGCTGCGCGCACCGCACGCAGCGCTGCAAGCGCCAGCGGCGATTACTTCGCCTTGCCCTGGTTGGCTACTGCTTCGGCCGCGCGCTTGGCCGCTTCCGGGTCGCCCAGGTAACGGAAGCTGCGCACCTGCAAGTTGTCGTCCAGCTCGAACAGCAACGGGATGCCGGTAGGGATGTTGAGCTCCAGGATCTGCTCATTGGAGACATCGTTGAGGTACTTGTAGAGCGCACGCAGCGAATTGCCGTGCGCGGTCACCAGCACGGTCTGCCCGGCCTTCAACTGCGGCGCAATCGCGTCGTGCCAATACGGCAACACGCGCACCAGCGTGGTCGCCAGCGACTCGGTCCCCGGCAGCGCATTGCGGTCGAGGGTGGCGTAGCGACGGTCGTGGCACGGGTGGCCCGGGTCGTTGACGTCCATCGCCGGCGGCGGGATGTCGTACGAACGGCGCCAGATCTTGACCTGCTCCTCGCCGTGCTTGGCCGCGGTTTCGGCCTTGTCCAGGCCTTGCAGGCCACCGTAGTGGCGCTCGTTGAGGCGCCAGCTCTTGGACACCGGCAACCAGTCCTGGTCAAGCTCCTTCAACGCGCCCTGCAGCGTGTGGATGGCGCGCTTGAGCACCGAGGTGTGGGCGACATCGAACTGCAGCCCTTCGTCCTTCATCAGCCTGCCGGCTGCCACAGCTTCCTGGCGGCCCTGGTCGGTCAGTTCCACATCCACCCAGCCGGTGAAACGGTTGTCCAGATTCCATTGGCTCTGGCCATGGCGCAGCAGTACGAGTTTGCGGGTCACTACGGTTCTCCGATTGGGGGCCGATCAGCCTGCGATTGTAGCGGCAGCGCGTGCATCGCAGGCGTGCACGAGATCGCCACATGCCGCGCGCGATGCTTTGGCAATGCAGACCAACGACCCCGTCTTCGCCGGTTGGGACGGCAGCGTGATCCAGGCGCGACAGTTGCAACAGCAACTGGCGCAGCGCGTGGTGCTCGACGACGCAGTGAGCGCCACGCCGCAGTTGCTTGCAGGGTTCGATGTCGGTTTCGAAGACGATGGCCAGACCACCCGCGCGGCCGCCGTGTTGCTGGATGCGCAGACGTTGCTGCCGCTGGAAACGCACATCGCGCGCGTGCCGACCTCGATGCCCTATGTCCCTGGCCTGCTCAGTTTTCGCGAATTGCCGGCATTGCTGCAGGCCCTGGCGCTGCTGTCGCGCACGCCGGACCTGGTGTTCATCGATGGCCAGGGCATCGCGCATCCACGCAAGCTTGGCATCGCAGCGCACTTCGGCGTGGTGACCGGCCTGCCGTGCATCGGCATCGCCAAGCAGCGCCTGGCCGGCAGCTTCGCCGAGCCTGGGCCCGAACGCGGCGACCACACGCCGATCCTGCTGGGCGGTGCGCAGATCGGCTGGGCGCTGCGCAGCAAACCGCGCTGCAATCCATTGATTGTCTCGCCCGGCCATCGCGTGTCGATGCAAGGCGCACTGGACTGGACCCTGCGCACGTTGCGCACCTATCGCCTGCCCGAGCCCACACGCCTGGCCGACCGGCTGGCCTCGCGCCGCGGCGAGGTGACGGTGCCGGCAGCCTACCCCGCTCAGCTGCTGTGAGCAGGCGTTCAAGCCGCGTCAGGCGCCGCATGCACGGGCGGTCACACTGACACGGCGCTAAGGCGACCAATCAGTTTTCAGTGATGGCGATGCGACCGGCACCGTCGATCCGGAAGAAAACCATGTTCTTGTTGGATGGGGGCTGGAAGTTCACGGAATACCCGACTGCGTAGGGCTGATCCCTGCATGAGGAAGAAGAAGAAACCACCTGATAGTTGACCGCACTGTTGAGGGTCGGCCCTGCGACGCTCCTGTTGGCGTAGACCGCATAGCAGGCAACCGTCTTTCCATTCGCCGAGAAGGCCAGCGAGCGGACACCGGCGGCCACACTGATGATGCGGCTGTTGACGGCATGCTGGACGCTCTGGGCACTACCAAGGGATGGCACCGACGCCGCCATGACCAAGAAGAGCAGCGATCTGGTTTTCTTTCCTGAGATCGATGAGACCATGAAGGTAAGTCCTCAGATTGGGAGTGAGAATCTGAAACGCATCGAGTAAAACGCGAAAGCGCGAGCGAGTTGCCGCCACGTGTGCAGCGCAGACGATGCGCAGCAAGCGACCGTTGCCGATCCGGCATCTGAGACGCCTGCAGTGAAGGCCAACACGCTCGTGGAGCGTGCAAGCGCCGCTATTATTCATGGCGCGATGACACGCGTGACTTGGCACGACGCATCTAGGTTGCGCCGGTACGTTTCCCGCAATGCAACTTCGTTCGTGTTGCAACTTCGCCGCTGCCAGAGCCTCGCCAACCGATGCTTGGCGGCAGCACCGGCGGCGACGTCTGGACACGGCCGCTCGCGGAGGAAGATCGGGCCGGCCATGGTGGCCGCAAGCGCCTTGGGCCTTGCCGATTGGACATGCGGACGGGAATGGCGCCTACGCCTGCGCCTCAATGTTGCGGCCTGCCTGATCCCGGACCGCAGCGCTGGATGAGTCGTCTTCGCCGCCAACAATGTCCACGCTGGCAACGCATCCGGCCTGCAAAGGACCGGGGCTTTCTCGCCATGAGCCGCTGCTAGCCCATGCCACGCCCGCATGGCGTTCGCGGTGCGGCGCCAGCCGCCACACCGATGGCGCATTGCCCGACGCGCATGAAGCGCCATGACTCGGACACTGCGTTTTACGCCACGCGCCCGCCTCGGCCACCGCGCATGCCAAGCTCGTGCCCACGTCATCACTCCGCGAGACCGCGCATGACCACCCTGATCGCTCCACGCGTCCATGACATCGGCGGACTGGAAGTGCGCCGCGCCGTGCCCACCCTGCAGGCGCGCAGCGTCGGGCCATTCGTGTTCGTCGACCACATGGGCCCAGCCGTACTGGAGCCGGATCACGGCATCGATGTACGCCCACATCCGCACATCGGCCTGGCCACGGTCACGTTCCTGTGGGCCGGAGAAATCGGCCACCGCGACACGCTGGGCTCGGATCAGGTGATCCGCCCTGGCGACGTCAACTGGATGACTGCCGGCCGCGGCATCGCCCATTCCGAACGCACGCCAGGCCCGGAGCGCGCACGCCAACACGCCTTGCACGGCATGCAGACCTGGATCGCCTTGCCGCGCTCGGCCGAGGAGACCGCGCCAGCGTTCCATCACCACGCGGCGGCAAGCCTGCCGCAGCAGCGCCGCGACGGCGTGTGGCTGCGCGTGATTGCCGGCCGCGCGTACGGTGAGGAATCGCCGGTGCAGGTGTTCAGCGGCACGCTGAATGTGGCGCTGGACCTGGCGCCCGACGCCGAACTCGATCTGGACGCCGGGCACGCCGAGCGCGCCCTGTACATCCTGGAAGGCGAGGCGCAGCTGGATGGTGCCGATGTGCCAGCTCGCCACCTGATCGTGCCCTCGCCCGGCGCCCGTGGCCGCTTGCGCGCCAAGACCCCGCTCAAGGCAATGCTGCTTGGTGGCGAGCCGCTGGATGGGCCGCGTCATCTATGGTGGAACTTCGTGTCCAGTTCCAAGCAACGCATCGAGCAGGCCAAGGACGACTGGCAAGCCGGCCGCTTCGGCAGCATTCCCGGCGACGACGAGGAGTTCATTCCGCTGCCCGAGTCACCGGCCCCGAAACCGGTTAATTACCCTTGAAACCGTGCGCTGCGCGAGTGGACCGACACGCGCGATCACCAGGTCTCGTAACGGAAGTGCCAAGCTGCACATGCGATGCCAGGCACATGTGCGACATCACTTGAGCTAATTCGCAAAACTGTGGTAGTGATGGCCTTGTAGACGGAGCGCGTTGCGTGGACGGCAGTCCTTGAGCGGGGAGTTCGAGGTACTGCAACGGCACCAAATAAGCGCGCCCGCATCGTCATCCAATGCCGGGGAATCGTGTATGAAGTCTGCATCCTGCCTTGTTGGCCTGAGCTTGCTGCTGGCCGCTGCCACCGCCCACGCCCAGACCTCGCCAGTCTGCCCGCCGTTGCCACCGGCCTCCGGCCTGCAATGGAACGAGCTCGCCGGTGCCGATTACCTGGTCTGCAAGGCCGTGACGGCAGATGGCCGCCAGGTGGTGGGAGTGATGCTCACTACCCGCGACCCGGCGATGACGTTGGCACGCGACCGCCGCGCCGAAAAGGGCCAGATCCAGCAGGAAGATTTCTACTGGTACAAGCTCGATCTGGGCGGCCGCGACATGCCGGGTACGGAATCGCGCCGCGTCACCGTGGTCGAACTGGGCAAGAAGCGCTACGCGCAGCTGTGGATCGATGGCGCCAGCACCGAAGAACTCGCCTCGATGCAGTCGATGGTGCAGAACATGGATCTGCAGCCGGCCAGCCTGGCGCTGCAGCGCTGACGCAGCGCTGCGCACTGCTGCTGCAACAGCCTTGCAGCGCGGGGGTCTGCCCGGCGCGCTGCAGGCATTGGTCTGACCACATCTGCCGCTTGCGTGTCGCCGCAGATCACCATTGCGCGCTCGATGCGTGTGCCCCACGCGTGTCACGCCGACGCGCGTAATGCGACGACCAGCGGCGTGCACGTGCACCAGGCGCGCCGGATACGTCCATCGGCTCAACGGTTTTGATTCTGGCGGACACCACGTGCGGCGGCGACGCGTGGGAGAACGCTCACGGTTGCGCACGTTGGAGCAGCGGCTCCCCTCGGCGTACGCCCGGAATCGGCGCGGACCGATCGCCCGTTCCGATTCCGATTTCGCATTCACCATACTCAAGGACCGCCGGCAAGCGTCTGTCAGTCGCGCCAATCGCCGTGTCTCCACCGCCGCCAGCCGCCTGCAACCGAGTCTGGATGCGCACCTCGCCGGTAAGCAGGCGATGGATCGGGCATTTGTCGGCCACTTCCATCAACCGTGCGCGTTGCTCGTCGTCCAGCGCCCCGTCAAGCACCACCTCGCGGGCGATCGCCGTGCCGGCAGCGCCGCACTGCGTGTAATGCAGATGCACGTGCACCGCCGTCAGCGGCCACTGCTTGCGCGCGGCCACCATCGACACCGTGATGGCAGTGCACGCTCCCAGTGCGCCCAACACCTGCGACTCGGGATCCGGCCCGGCGTCGCCGCCACCATTGGCCAGCTGCGTATCGCCGCTCCAGGTGTGCAGTCCGTCGTGGATGCTGACCGTGTACGGCACCGCGCCGGTGCGCACGCTGACAGGCCGGTCACTCATTGCCGGCTCCTGCTGTCGGGCGCGAGCCAGTTCAAAACCGGCCTTCCTGGAAATCGACGAAGGCCTGCATCAGCTCCTGCTTGGTGTTCATCACGAACGGGCCATGCCGCATCACCGGCTCGTTGAGCGGGCGCCCCGCGACCAGGATCAGTTGCGCGCCGTCGGCACCGGCGTGCAGGCGCAGGCGCTGCCCACCGCCCAGCACGGCCAGCTGCTGCGCCGGCAACACGCGCGCGGTGTCGCTCTCGCCCACCGTCAGTGCGCCCTCGAAGGCATACGCGAACGCGTTATGCCCGCTCGGCAGCTGATATTCCCATTCCACGTTCGGTTCCAACGCGATATCCAGGTACACCGGGCTGGTTGCAGGTTGCACGATCGGCCCGACCACCTCGCCCACCGCACCGGCAATCACCTTGACCGTGACGCCGGGTGCCGGATGCGCCACCGGAATGTGGTCGGGTGCGTACTCCTGATATTTGGGGTCGGTCATCTTGTCGCGCGCCGGCAGGTTCACCCACAACTGAAAGCCGCGCATGCGCCCGGATTCCTGCTCCGGCATTTCCGAATGGATCAGCCCGCGCCCGGCGGTCATCCACTGCACGCTGCCCGGGGTCAGCAGGCCTTCGTTGCCGTGGTTGTCCTTGTGGCGCATGCGCCCGTCGAGCATGTAGGTCACGGTCTCGAAACCGCGATGCGGGTGGCTGGGAAAACCGGCCAGATAGTCTTCGGCCTTGTCGGTGCCGAATTCGTCCAGCATCAGAAACGGGTCCAGCTCCGGCAGCTGCTGCGTGCCGATGACGCGGGTCAGCTTGACCCCGGCCCCGTCGGAGGTCGGCATGCCGCGAATGGTGCGCAGCACGTGCGCTGCTGTGGTGGTCGTGGTGCTCATCGCTTGTCCCTGTGCTTTGTGGCGAAGCGCCAATGATGGGTGCGCGCGGGCCGCCGCCCAACCGCAACCATTGCAACCGATCGTTCCAAACGCCGCCAGCGCGGCAGCGCCCCTAACCGATCCGTGACCGTGGCACCCTACGACCAAAGTTTTACCCCCTTGCGTCCGGCTGGCATTGACCGCGGCCGGGCGTGGGTGGACCCTTGAACGAATCGTTCCTGAGGGGCATGCATGAAAGGGTTCTCGAAGCTGGCCTGGGGCGCGTTGGCGCTGCTGGCCGCGTTCTGCCTGGGCACCGTTGCGCTGCGGCGTGGCGAACACATCAACGCGTTGTGGATCGTGGTGGCGGCGGTGTCGATCTACCTGATCGCCTACCGGTTCTACAGCCTGTTCATCGCCGACAAGGTGATGCAGCTGGACATCACCCGCGCCACCCCGGCAGTCGCCAACAACGACGGCCTGGATTACGTGCCCACCAACAAGCACGTGCTGTTCGGCCACCACTTTGCTGCCATCGCCGGCGCCGGCCCCCTGGTCGGCCCGGTGCTCGCCGCGCAGATGGGCTACCTGCCCGGCCTGCTGTGGCTGTTGGTCGGCGTGGTGTTCGCCGGTGCGGTGCAGGACTTCGTGGTGCTGTTCCTGTCCAGCCGTCGCAACGGCCGCTCGCTAGGCGACCTGGTGCGCGAGGAGATGGGCCAGGTACCCGGCACCATCGCCCTGTTCGGCGCCTTCCTGATCATGATCATCATCCTGGCCGTGCTGGCGATGGTGGTGGTCAAGGCGCTGGCAGAAAGCCCGTGGGGCATGTTCACCGTCATCGCGACAATGCCCATCGCGCTCATGATGGGCGTGTACATGCGCTACATCCGCGTCGGCAAGATCGGCGAGATCTCGGTGGTGGGGTTGATCCTGCTGCTGGGCGCGATCTGGCTGGGCGGCAAGGTCGCCGCTGACCCGACCTGGGGTCCGGCCTTCACCTTCACCGCCAAGCAGATCACCTGGATGCTGATCGGCTACGGCTTCGTCGCCTCGGTATTGCCGGTGTGGCTGCTGCTGGCGCCGCGCGATTACCTGTCCACCTTCCTCAAGATCGGCACCATCCTGGCGCTGGCGATCGGCATCCTGGTGGTCATGCCGGACCTGAAGATGCCGGCGCTCACGCAATTCGCCTCCACCGGCGATGGCCCGGTGTGGAAAGGCGGCATCTTCCCGTTCCTGTTCATCACCATCGCCTGCGGCGCGGTCTCCGGCTTCCATGCGTTGATCGCTTCCGGCACCACGCCCAAGCTGCTCGCCAATGAAGGCCACATGCGCTACATCGGCTATGGCGGCATGCTGATGGAATCGTTCGTGGCGATCATGGCGCTGGTGGCCGCGTCGATCATCGAGCCGGGCATCTACTTCGCCATGAACAGTCCCGCCTCGCTGGTCGGCACCGACACTGTCGCAGTCGCTGCCAAGATCAGCGAGTGGGGCTTTTCGATCACACCGCAGGTGCTCGAGGCCACGGCACGCGATATCGGCGAGCACAGCATCCTGGCGCGCGCTGGCGGTGCACCTACGCTGGCGGTGGGCATCGCGCAGATCCTGCACCAGTTGCTGCCGGGCGAAGACACCATGGCGTTCTGGTATCACTTCGCCATCCTGTTCGAAGCACTGTTCATCCTGACCGCAGTGGACGCCGGCACGCGCGCCGGCCGCTTCATGCTGCAGGACCTGCTGGGCAACTTCATCCCGGCGTTGAAGAAGACCGAGTCGTGGACCGCCAATATCATCGCCACCGCCGGCTGCGTGGCGCTGTGGGGCTATCTGCTCTACACCGGCGTGATCGATCCGTTCGGCGGCATCCAGACCTTGTGGCCATTGTTCGGCATCTCCAACCAGATGCTGGCCGGGATCGCGTTGATGCTGGGCACGGTGGTGCTGTTCAAGATGAAGCGCGACCGCTACGCGTGGGTCACCATCGTGCCGGCGCTGTGGCTGTTGCTGTGCACCACCTATGCGGGGCTGATCAAGATCTTCGACAGCAACCCGGCGCAGGGCTTCCTGGCACAGGCCCACAAGTTCCAGGCGGCCATCGCCAGCAACACCATTACCGCGCCGGCCAAGACGGTGCCGCAAATGCAGCAGATCGTCACCAATGCCTACGTCAACACCGGGCTGACCGTGCTGTTCCTGTTCGTGGTCGGCTCGATCCTGATCTATTCGATCAAGACGATCGTGGCGGCACGCCGCAACCCGCAGCGCACTGACCGCGAAACCCCGTACGTGGCGTTGCAGCCGCATCAGATGGCAGACCTGTAATGGGCACGCAACTCGTCCTGGCCAGTCACTATCAGGCACATCGCCGCATCTGGCGGCGCCTGATCCAGACCGCGCGGCTGTGTTGCGGCATTCCCGACTACGACAACTACGTGCGCCACATGCTGGAAAAACATCCCGACAAACCGGTGATGGACTACCCCGCCTTCTTTCGCGAGCGCCAGGATGCGCGGTATGGCGGCAAGAGTGGGTTTCGGTGTTGTTGAATGGCGGATTGGCGATTAGTGATTAGTGATTGGCTGATCAATGAAGTACAAACGCAACAGGGCGCGATGCGAATCGCGCCCTGTTGCGTTGATGTGGATGCAATAGTGCGGCTTTCTTTATGCGAATGGATGATGTGCTTGATCTAGGGCAAAGCGACCGATCTGCGGTTTGGCTGCAGGGCCCTTGCCCGCCCACCATCGCAGGACATGCTGCAAGTACGTCCCTGTAAGCTCCGTGGCGGCATCCATGCCGCCAAGGCTCCCGCGACGGTGGGCGGGCAAGGACCCGTCAAGTTGGTCGGTGTGCATGGCGCAAGCGATACATGCGCGATCCATTGACCGAATCACCTGTCAGCTCATTTGTTGTCCTGTCGCAGCGATTATCTGCTGTCACGACCAAGCGATTCGCAGTAGCAATCAATCGACACGTGCAGCGATCCGTTCGTCGCAGCGAGCCTGCTTTTAGTTAGCCGCCAGCCGACTATCCAGCGCGGTGCCCTTGCCGATTGCGGGACCGTTGGCGGCATGGATGCCGCCATCGAGCTCCCAGGGACGGGTTAACGGCGTGTCCCGCGAGCGGTGAGGGCACCGCACATTCGACTAGCCAGCTTTCGGCTGCATCTAAACCGGACCATGATTCGAATCACTGTTACCTGAAGCGATCGGACAGTGCAGCAGATCCACAGCTGCGTTACGGCTCTGTGCGCTTCCTGCAGCGCCCTTGGCGGCATGAATGACACGCGGGAACGTCCATGGACGGATCCACTCCGTGTCGCGCAAGCGGTGAGGACACCGCACACTCCACTCACCAAGCTATCGACTTACCCAGCGCGCTTTTGTGCCAGCAGCGCAAACAACGCAGGCAAATCATGCATATTGTCGAACACCTCGAGCACACCGATGCGGCGCAAGGTATCGCCATGCCCCGGTGGAATGTGGCTTGCACCGGTAAACCCCAACACCTGCATGCCGACCGTCACGGCCGCCGTTGCACCGGTCGGGCTGTCTTCGATGACCAGGCAACGCTCCGGTGCGACCCCGGCGGTACGTGCCGCCAGCAGATACACGTCCGGCGCCGGCTTGGGCCGCTCCACCATGTCGGCACTGAAGATACGCCCCGCCGCACGTGCGGTGAGCCCGGCCCGTTCCACCGAGGCAATCACATTGTGGCGCCGGCTGTTGGAGGCGACCGCCAACGGCAGCGGAATCTGCTCCAACGCCTCGCGTACGCCTGCGATTGGCTGCACCTGCGCCTGGATCAATGCCTCGCTGCGTACCTGGATCTGCGCCAGCAAGGTATCCGGCAACCGTAGCGCAAAGCGCTCTTCCACCCGCCGCAACACCTCGCGTGTGGTCTGACCGAAGGTGGTTTCCAGCAGATGTTCCAGCGGCTCGCTTGGCACGAAAGACGCCAGCGCCTCACGCATTACCCGGTCGGCCAATATCTCGCTGTCGACAAGAACGCCATCACAGTCACTGATCAGTAGCTCGTACGCCATTGCACCCATCTGCTCGCAAAGCACCATTATGCCGGCCCTGGTGGACCGTCGGCTGTGGCGATGGATCCGTCGGCGCTCGCGGCATGCGCGCTGCCAGGACGGGCGGCACCGAACATGCGTCCCGCCCTGCCGTCATGTCACGAAATCTTACCGCAAGCGATGTTTGCAGCTGCTAGGATCTGCCCCGCTACGGCGGGACTTGCCGCAGCGTCATCAGGAATGCGATCAGGAGAAGGAGATTTCGATGCAACCGCGATTCCCCACCCTGCTCGTTCTTGCGACCTCGTTCTTCGCGGTCTCATGCACCGCCTCGCCCGGTGCCAAGGAGCAAACCACCATGTCAGCTACGCTGCAGGACCACACCGTCGCCTTCCGCGACCCCGCCCTGACCGATATCGCCAAAGCCATTGCGCACGGTGATGTTGCCCAGATCAAGGCGCTCGCCCCTACCGTCGATCTCGCCGCGCATGGCGATCAAAACGTCACCTTGCTCGAATGGGCCATCTGGAACGAACAGCCGCGCGCCTTGGCGGCATTGCTCGATGCAGGCGCAGATCCATCATTACCCGGCATGGACCAGGAAACGGTCGTGCACATGGCCGCCATGGCCCAGGACCCGGAATATCTGCAGATCCTGTTGCAGCACAAGGCGCCGATCGATGTCGTCAGCGCGCGTGCGGGCTGGACGCCACTGTTTCGCGCGGTGCAGAGCAAGCGCGATGCGCAGATCGACTTGCTGATCAAGGCCGGTGCGGATGTACAGCGCGTGGACCACACCGGCAACAGCCTGCTGCACCTTGCAGCGCAAAGTGGTGCAGCTAGCGCTGCAGTGCTCAGCTTGCTCAAGGCCGGTGTCGATCCCGAGGTGCGCAATTCCCAGCAGAAGACTTTCCAGGCGTATTTCTTCACCACGCCGGATCGCCTGCTCAATGCCAGCGGCCAGCAGGTGAGGTCGGAAGTGCGCGCGTGGTTGAACGCCCACAACATTCCCGTGGAAAGCAGCCGCTAAGCGCGCTTTTCGCATGACGAACGCAAGGAGCCGCGCATGAGCCCGTCAGTATCCTCTTCTTCTTCCACCCCGTTCGCAGAATCGATGCGCGGGCAACAACCGCACCCGGAGGACCGCCAGTTCCCCGCGATGCTGCAAGACCTCTACGCCACCGCCGCCCAACGGCGCGAAGGCGGCGCCGAAACCTTTGCCGCCTTGCCCAACGGCTGGTCGCGCATGGACGACCGCGCGCTGCAGCAAGCAGGCATCGACCCTGCCCTGCTGCACGACGCCAAGAGCGGCTTCGATGCCGCGTTCTATCGCAATGATCAGGGGCAGGTGGTGCTGGGCTTCTGCGGCACCGACGAAGGCAAGGACTGGAAGCACAACATCGGCCAGGGCCTGGGCTTGGACGATGCGCAATACGCTTCGGCGATCCAGCTCGGCAGCCAGGCCAAACAGGCGTTCGGCGACCAGGTGGTGATCAGCGGGCATTCGCTGGGTGGCGGCCTGGCCGCGGCATCGGCAATGGTCAACGACATTCCGGCGGTGACCTATAACGCCGCCGGCGTCAACGACCGCACGCTGGAGCGCCAAGGTCTGGATGCATCGGCGGCCAAGGACTACGCCAATAGCGAATTGATTCGCGGCTACCACGTCAAGAACGAAATCCTGACCCATCTGCAGGAAGACAGCATCCCGCTCAAATGGGCCATGCCCAATGCGGCCGGTCATCAGATCGAACTGCCGGAGCCGGACCCGTTGTCCTTCGGCCAGCGCCTGGTGCCGGGCATGATGCTCAAGCATCGGCTGGATCTGCACGGCATCGATTCGGTGATGAAGGCGCAGGACATGCAGTTGCAGGACCAGGCGCGCGGCAACGCATTGCAGCCCGGCAGCCAGCTGTTCAACGACGCGGTAGTGAAACTGGATGGACAACGCGACCGCCTGGGGCTGCGCGACGACACCGCGTTTCTCAATACCGCTGCCAGCGTGGCCGCGCGTGCAGGCAACGATGGCCTGCAGCGCATCGATCACCTGGTGCCCAACCGTGATGGCGACAGCTTGATCGCGGTGCAGGGCCGCATGGACGACCCAGCCCATCTGCGCAGTCACGTGCAGACGGCGTCCGCAGCCAACGAGCCGGCCCAGACCAATGTCAGCCAGTTGCAACAGCACAATCAGCAACACACCCAGCAGCCGCCGCAACAGCAGGAAGAGCAGCGTCGGGCGATTCAGCAGTAAGGCTCCGGTGGCCCGTGCAGTGCCGCGGGCCACTCTTTGTCAACGCACGCGGCTGGCGACAGCGCGTCAAGGCTTGCGCATGATCGCTGTCGGCGTCGCGCCGCGGACGGTGTTTGGGGAAATGGCGCGCGCATTTGAACCACGGCGCGACGTCACCGACACCGCGTCACAGGAATCGTCAGCCAATTGCGAACGGTGCGCAGAAGCCGCGTGCCTGGCGCGGGACATAGCGCAACGCCGAGCATCGCCCAGCCGCGCTGGCGATGGCGCGGCAGCGCGATACCGCACCCAGCCGCTTAATCGTGGCGCTGCAGATCGCGACGCGCGTTATCCAGCGCCCGCCATCGCCCGCAAGGTGATGCCGACCAGATATGCCAGATAGGTGCCGGTGGCGTAGCCCATCGTGCCCAGCAACACACCTACCGGCGCCAGTGCCGGGTGAAACGCCGAGGCGACCACCGGCGCGGAGGCTGGGCCGCCGATATTGGATTGCGAGCCGATCGCAAAGTAGAAGAATGGCACCCGCAACAACCGGCCAAGACCCCATAACACGGCAATGTGCACGGCAATCCAGATCAGGCCGAGCAGCAACAACCATGGCCGGTCCAGCAGCGCCAGCAGGTCCATCTGCATGCCGATGCAGGCGATCAGGAAATACAGCAGCAAGGTGCCGATTTTGGACGCGCCTGCGCCTTCCAGCGTGCGTGCGCGGGTGAAGCTCAGCAGCAGGCCCAGGCTGGTCGCCAGCACCACCACCCACACGAACGGTGTGTCCAGACTGAACTGGCTGGCCCAATGCCACTGCGCCTTGCACCACGCGGCGAGAGGATTGGCCAGGGCATGTGCAAGGCCGACACCGCCGAATGCCACCGCCACGATCGCCATCAGGTAGGCCAAGCTGGGAATACGCGCATGTTCGGCCTGGAAGCGCGCCATGCGCTCGCGCAAGGCATCCAGCGCCCGGGTGTCGGCACCGCTGCGAGCGTCGATCTTGCGCGCGCGGCCGGCCAGGAAGATCAGCGCCGCCATCCACACATAGCCCACGCCGACATCGACCACCGCGAACTGACCGAACGTGGTTGCGTCCACATCGAACACTTCGCGCATCGCCAGCATGTTGGCGCCGCCGCCGATCCAGCTGCCCGCCAGCGCTGCCATGCCGGCCCAGGTATCGCCGGCCACGGTGGCCGGATGCAGCCAGTGCATCACCCAGAACGCCACCACCGCACCCAGCATGATGCTCAGCGATGCAGCCAGATACATCGCTACCAGCTTGGGGCCGAGCCGCAGGATCGCGCGCAGGTCGATGCTCAGGGTCAGCAGGATCAACGCGGCAGGCAGCAGCACGTCACGGGCGATCGGGTTGTACAACCGGGTGTTGGCACCGTCGATCAAACCGGCCGTGCTGTAGATGCCTGGCAGCAAATAACACAGCAACAAGGCCGGTACCAACGCGTAGAAACGCCGCCAGAACCCTTGTTCGCGCGCGGATGTCCAGAACACCGCGCCCAGGGTGGTGGCGATCAGGCCGAACACGACAATATCGTTTTGAATCAGCGCAGCACCGGCAGCATTCACGACAGGCGGATATCCAGAAAAGTAGCCGCCAGAGCGCGGACCGGACCAAGGTGGCCGATGCCTTGAATCTAGCCGACCCGGCCCTCTGCGCAAACCCGGCACAGCGGCGGACAGCCGCCACTGTCGGCAATGACGTACTGCAGCAGCGGCCGCGTTCCTTACGGCCTCAGCCGTAGCGCCGCACCACCCGATCGCCGCCGCCGGTGTTGACCACCACGCCGCTGGGCTGGCCGGTGGTCAGGCAGTGCAGCTTTGCCATCAATTCGGCAAAGTCCAGGGCGCCCTGTTCGCGCAGATACCGCAATGGCGACCAGTGCGGGCGGGTCACCCACCAGCCGCCCTGTGTGGGATGGATGCGAACGACATAACGAGACTCGTCCATCAGGCCTCCGGCCAGTGCGCATAGCGGTCGAGCGAGGCGCACGGGGCGCATGGCCGCAGTGCGCGTGGAATGGGAACGCCTTCTCTCGTCCGGTATGCCGGCGTGCCCTTACTCAAGGGGCCGCGGGAGAGTAGCCAATGGCCCCGCGTCCGGCATAGCCAGGATGTTCTTTTACGCATGCCAATGCCGTCGGGCTGACACTGGCAGGGCGGTAGGAAAATTCTTACGTGACACACATCACGTCCAGCGCTACATTCGGTCAGGACCGGTGAACACCGCGTCATCAGTCATCGTCAGACGAGCGTGGACGATGCGCAGTGGGTGATCAGTCGCTCTTGAAGACGGCCTCTGGGGAGGGGTTGCATGCATCTGCTCAGGAAATTCCAGTTCTCGGTCAAGACCGCCATGGTGATCGGCTATGTGTTGGTGATCAGGGAGGCGGTTGTGTTGTGGTCGTAAGGCTGCTGCAGAGTTGAACGCGGTGGCCGGGCAAGTCGATTGCGGCCTGCAAAGCACAGGTAACGCGCCTGGAGCGGTGTCAGTGATCGGCACCGATGACGCCAGCGTGCCTGCAGTGACAGTGCCCGCCGCTTACGGTGCGGCCGCCGCGTTCTCGTGTCGGGAGCCAGGCTGCCAGAGATTTGCGCGCGTACCCGTCATGGCGTCTCACTCGGCATCGACCCAGCCGCGCTGCCGCGCGGTGGCCAGATCGGCCGGCGTGTCGATATCCAGCGCCAACGCCGGGGCGCTGACGCACCCAAGGCTCTGCATGTCCAGGCTGGCGAACAGGCCGCGCAGGCCGCTATCGGCCTGCAATGGCACATCCGCCCAGGCCGCATGCGTGACCACCGCGGGAATGCCGCGCACGCCGCTGTAGCCACTGGTTGCGCATCCGGAGACGGCGCGATCGGCTTCTTCCAGCAGGGAGCGCAAATGCGGGGCATCCAGCGCAGGCTGATCGCACCCCAGGATCAGGCTGCGTCGCAACGCCGGGTCGCCCTGCACATGCCTGCGCAACGCGGCCAGGCTGGAGCCCATGCCCTCGGACCAATCGGGATGCCGGAGTATTTCGACATCCAGATCCTGCAACACTTCGCTCAACGCGTCGGCGTCGGCACCCAGCACGACCACGCAGCGGCGTGGCGCAGTCAGTAATGCAATGCGTGCGGCGCGACGCAGCAACGGCTCGCCATCGCGCATCAGCAATTGCTTCGAGCGGCCAAGCCGGCGCCCTGCCCCGGCGCCCAGCACCAGTGCCGCGTGATTGCCACTCATGTGCTGCACGCTGCTGGCATGGCGGCAGCGGCGTGCGGTGCTGGTTGCGAGACGGTGGGAGCGTTGCGCTTTCCGACGTAGTCACCACGTGCGGAATGGCTGGTGGCGACGAAGCTAAGGCGCACAGCATCACCCGATGCGTCGACGTGGCGATCCGGAACAGGGGGCATGGCGACGTGCTGCTTGAATGGAAGACAGCTGCAGCCTAGAGCGCCGGCTGTGCGTGCAGGGTGACTACCCCTTGCGTGCGCTGTCCATACATCGGCGAAGCCTGTCAATGGCGATGCAGATTGCGGCGTGCTGTCGGGGGCCAGCAACGATAGCGCTCGACATCAGCCGTGTTTCACTCGACCGGCTGCAATGCGCCTTGGTGACTCACGCACGCGGCAGAAGCAGCCAGCGACTTATCGGGTTGCCGTAACGGCCTGCAGATCTGCCACCGCTTGCGTGGCTTCGGCGATGATGCCGAGCGCAATGGTATGCGGCGAGGAGCGTCCCATGCGCCAGCCCGCCGGCAAACGCAGACGTGCGAGCGAGGCATCGCTATACCCTAGCGCAAGCAGCGCCTGTAGACGACCTTCGCGCTTCTGCCGGCTGCCGAGGATGCCGATGCAGGCTATGGGAGATGCCAAGCCGCGCCGCGCAACCTGTAGGTCGATCTCGGCATCGTGGGCCAGGCTGTACAGCGCGGTGTCGGCATCCAGATGCAGATCCTGCAGCGCATCGCCCAGCGCACGTCGGTCGTAGTGCTCAGGCGCCAGTCCCGGCGGCGGTTCCCCCGGGCCATGCGGCCGCAACACGCGCACTTCGATGCCCATCTGGCTGGCCAACGACACCAGCGCCAGTAGCGATGGGTCGGCGCCAACCAGCACCAGCCGTAGCGGCGGACGATGGGTGCGTACGAATTCGCCCGCACGCGCGTCCTGTGCATGTGCCAGGTACCGCACCGTGCCGGATGCACGATCCAGGGCCACATGAAATGCGCGCCGATGCTGGCGCGCGTTACGCCAACGTGCGAGGTGCTCGCCTAGATCCGGCACCGGCCACACCAACACGCCGATGCGCCCGCCGCAGCTGAGTTGGATGTCCAGCACTTGGCTGCCTTCGCCATAATCCAGCCAGCGCGGCTGACCATCGCGCAGCGCTGCCATGGCTTCATGCGCCACCGCCGCTTCGACGCAGCCGCCCGAGACATAGCCTGCCACGCTCCCGTGGGCACTGATGGCCATCTCGCTCCCCAACGGCCGTGGGGAGGAGCCCTGCACATCGATCAAGGTCGCCATCGCCACGCGCTGCCCGGCGCGCTGCCATGCGCTCAGCGTTGGCAGCAAATCGTCGAGCAACGCGTAGCCCGGCCATGCCGGCCACGCCGGCAGTGCATGCGTGACCGGGGCAACGACTGCGCTCACGCGCGCAGCATCTCGGGCAGATGCGGCAGCAGTTTGTCGAGGGTCACCGGGTAGTCGCGCACACGCACGCCGGTTGCGTTGTAGACCGCATTGGCGATCGCTGCTGCCACGCCGCAGATGCCCAGCTCACCCACGCCCTTGGCCTTCATCGGCGACGACAGCGGGTCGCTTTCTTCCAGGAACACTACCTCCTGATGCGGGATGTCCGCATGCACCGGCACTTCATAGCCGGCCAGGTCGTGGTTGACGAAAAAGCCCAGGCGTTTGTCCACTGCCAACTCTTCCATCAGTGCCGCGCCGGCGCCCATGGTCATGCCGCCGATGACCTGGCTGCGTGCGGATTTGGGATTGAGGATGCGCCCCGCGGCGCACACGGCAAGCATACGCCGGATGCGCACTTCGGCGGTTGCGATATCCACGCCCACTTCGACGAAATGCGCGCCGAACGTGGAGAGCTGATGCGTCTTGCTGAGGTCGCCGAATTCGATCTTGTCTTCCACCACCAGCGCGCCATTGGCCGCGGCATCGCCGAGCGCAACGCGCGTGCCGCCGGCACGCACATAGCCATCGGCAAATTCGGCACTGGCCGGATCCAGGCCCAGTTGCTTGGCCACCGCTTCGCGCAATTTGACTGCGGCTGCATAGACGACTGCGGTAGAACTGTTCGCGCCCCACTGCCCACCGGAGCCTGCAGATGCCGGAAAGCTCGAATCGCCCAGGCGCACATCGACCCAGTTGAGCGGGACGCCAAGCATTTCCGCAGCGGTCTGCGCAATGATGGTGTAGGAGCCGGTTCCGATATCGGTCATGTCGGTTTCCACTACCACGCGGCCGCCCTGTTCCAGCCGCATGCGTGCGCCGGAGGTCATGACCGGCGCGTTGCGAAATGCCGCCGCAACGCCCATGCCGACCAGCCAACGACCATCGCGCGTGCTGGCCGGCTTGACCTTGCGCTTGGACCATTCGAATCGCCTTGCGCCATCTTCGAGGCACTTGACCAGCTGACGCTGCGAGAACGGTCGCTGCGGATTTTCCGGGTCCACCTGGGTGTCGTTGACGATGCGAAACTTGACCGGGTCCATGTCGAGCTTTTCAGCCATCTCGTCCATGGCGATTTCCAACGCCATCAATCCCGGTGCCTCGCCCGGCGCGCGCATGGCGTTGCCTTCGGGCAGATCGAGCACGGCCAGGCGGGTCGTGATCAGGCGGTTAGCACCGGCGTACAGCAATTGCGTCTGCGCGGCGGCAATTTCCGGGCTGCCGTCGGGCAAGTCGCCCGACCAGCTTTCATGCGCAATCGCCGTCAGCTTGCCGTCGCGCCCGGCACCAAGCCGGATGCGTTGCAGCGTGGCCGGACGGTGGGTGGTGTTATTGGCGATCAGCGGCCGCGGCAACATCACCTTGACCGGACGCCCAACCTGACGCGCGGCCAGCGATGCCAGCACTGCATCGGCACGCAGGAACAGCTTGCCGCCGAAACCACCGCCGACATAGGGCGACATGATCCGCACGTTCTCGCGCGCAATGCCCAGCGTCCTGGCCAGATCGCCGGCTCCCCAATTGATCATCTGATTGGAGGTCCACACGCTGAGCTTGTCGCCATCCCACATCGCGATGGAAGCGTGCGGCTCCATCATCGCGTGCGAATGATCGGGCGTGCGGTATTCGGCATCCAGTTGCACTGGCGCCGTAGCGAAGGCAGCGTCGAAGTTGCCGACATTGCTGTTGGGCGCGTCGTCCTTCTTGGTCACCGTGGCGCCGGCGCGGGCCTTTTCCAGGTCGTAGGCGCCAACGTGACGGCCGTAATCGACCTTGATCAACTGCCCGGCCGCACGTGCCTGCTCGAACGTCTCCGCCACCACCACTGCAATGGCCTGGTGGTAATGCGCGATCTCTGGACCGCCCAAGAGCTTGGCGGTGTTGAACTTGCCCTTTTGCAGCTTGCCGGCATTCTGCGCAGTCACGATGCCCAGCACGCCCGGCGCCTTGCGTGCCGCACTCAGGTCCATGCTGCGGATGGTGCCCTTGGCGATGCCTGCGCCCACCACATGCCCGTAAGCCGCTTGGCCCGGCAAGTCGTGATGTTCGTAGGCATACGGCGCCTGCCCGGTGGTCTTGAGTGGCCCGTCGATACGGTCGACAGGCTTGCCGACGACGGTGAGCTGATCGATGGGATTGGTACCGGCGGGAGTGTCGAATTTCATATCAGGCCCTCGTGTCGGCCAGGATCGCGGTCAAGGTGCGCTCAACCAGCGGCACCTTGAACGCGTTGTGTTCGGTGGGCCGTGCACCATCGAGCAGCACGGACGCAATGGCGCGGGCACCCTCTTTCGATCTGGCTTCGGCGGCTTCGCTGCGCCATGGCTTGTGCGCGACGCCGCCGACTGCGACGCGTGCGCTGCCATCGCGCTGGACGACGGTGGCCACCGACACCAGGGCGAAGGCGTACGAGGCACGGTCGCGCACCTTGCGGTACACATGCGTGCCACCGAGCGGCTTGGGCAAGGTGACGGCAGTGATCAATTCGCCGCGCTCCAGCACGGTTTCCACATGTGGCGTCGTTCCCTGTGCGCGATAGAACTCGGACAAGGCCACGGCGCGTGTCTGGCCATCCGGGCGCACCGTTTCCACCACCGCATCGAGCAGGCGCATCGCAATGGCCATATCGCTGGGATGGGTGGCGATGCACGCCTCGCTGGCACCAATCACTGCCAGTTGACGGTTATAGCCACCGATGGCCGCGCAGCCGCTGCCAGGCAGTCGCTTGTTGCACGGCTGGTTGGTGTCGTAGAAATAGGGACAACGCGTCCGTTGCAGCAGGTTGCCTGCCGTGGTGGCCCGGTTGCGCAGTTGTCCCGAGGCACCGGCCAGCAATGCGCGCGACAACACGGCGTAATCGCGGCGCACGCGCTGGTCGGCCGCAAGGTCGGTATTGCGCACCAGCGCACCGATGCGCAGGCCACCTTCCGGCGTGGCGTCGATGGTATCCAGGCTCAGGCCGTTGACATCGATCAGATGCGACGGTGTTTCGATCTGCAGCTTCATCAGATCGAGCAGATTGGTCCCGCCTGCGATGAACTTGGCACCGGGCTGGCGCGCGGCCTTGGCCGCGGCATCGGCTGGTGAGCTGGCCCGCTCGTAGCTGAAGGCTTTCATGCGCGGCCCCCGGCAACATCGTTGATGGCTTCGACGATGTTGGAGTACGCACCGCAACGGCAGATATTGCCACTCATGCGCTCCTGCAATTCGGGCGTGGTGAGTCTGGTCTTGCCGGTGAGGTCTTCGGTGACATGGCTGGGGATCCCGCGTTTCACCTCGTCCAGCACGGCCACTGCCGAACAGATCTGCCCGGGCGTGCAGTAGCCGCATTGGTAGCCATCGTGCTTGACGAACGCCGCCTGCATGGGGTGCAGCTTGTCCGGCGTGCCCAGCCCTTCGATGGTGGTGACCTTGGCGCCCTCGTGCATCACTGCCAGCGACAGGCACGCGTTCATGCGTTGCCCGTCGACGATCACCGTACATGCGCCGCACTGGCCATGATCGCAGCCCTTCTTGGTGCCGGTGAGATGCAGATGTTCGCGCAGCGCATCCAGCAAGGTGGTGCGGTTATCCAATGTCCAGCGTGACCGGCTTGCCGTTCACCTCGAAAGCAACCTGGCTGGATGCATTGGCAGGCTCGGCTGCCGGCCGCTGCGACATCGCAGTGGCCGCAGTGGCCGCCCTCGATTGGGTTGCGGCAACGCTGGCTGCGGATGCCGTTCCTGCGATCAATACCTCGCGACGGGTCATCTTGATGTCTCTCATGGCTGGCATCTCCAACAATGCTGGCTTTTACAGTTCTCAACAAATGTGCAGCGCTGCCGGTCACAAGCGCGTGAGTGCGCGGCCGCGGGGGTGGGCGTGAAGCGGCGTATGGCCGGATCCTAATGCCCGCCTTTACCGGCATTGGCGATGGTTGCTGCGTACGCCTATGAACACTGCGAGGACCGGCCCATGCGCCGATGACGTTGGAGTCGGACGGGCCAGCCAAGCAGTTTCCTGGAATAGTGCGCGTGCACGCGTACTGGTCACGGCGAGCAGCGAACGAACCCGAGGAGCATTGGTTGTGCTCGCCAGCAGCGCCATGCAGGCGGCAGCCCTTGCACACGTCGATGAGTGAATTGGCGCGTCGGCGGTGCGAATGCTTCGCCGACGCGCGGTGCAGCAGGCTGGATCAGAACTCCAGCGTGATCTTGCCCAGATGCCTACCGGCCTTCTGCAGTGCGAAGGCGTCACCGATCTCATCCAGCGCAAAACTGCGATCGATCACCGGCCGCAGCGGCAAGCTGTCGAGTGCACGCACCAGGTCCTGTTGATGCCTGCGGCTGCCAACGACCAGTCCTTGCAAGCGTTGCTGGCGCCCCATCATTTCGGCAGTCGGAACCGGCCCAGCGGCACCGGTCAAAACGCCGATCAAGGCGATGTGCCCGCCCACGCGCGCTGCACGGATCGATTGCGTCAACGTGCCCGGACCGCCGACCTCGACCACATGGTCCACCCCGCGCCCGTCGGTGATGTCCAAGACCTGCGCCGACCATTCGGGATGCTGCCGATAGTTGATGAGATGGTCGGCACCGAGCGCTCGCACCTTCTCCAGTTTCTCATCGGATGAGGATGTGGCGATCACGCGCGCTCCCATCGCCTTGGCAAATTGCAGCGCGAAGATCGACACGCCGCCGGTGCCCAGAACCAGCACGCTGTCGCCGGCCTTGAGCCGGCCATTGACCGCAAGCGCCCGCCATGCGGTGACACCGGCAGTGGTCAGCGTCGCAGCCTCGGCGTGGCTGTAACCGCGGGGTGCATGGGTGAATGCCTGCGCATCGGCGACGACCGCCGAGCGCGCATAGCCGTCGACGCCGTCGCCCGGGGTGGTGGCAAAACCGGCATGCAACGGCTCGCCGTCCAGCCACTGCGGGAAGAAGGTAGAGACCACATGATCGCCCACCGCGAACTCGTCCACCTCCGGCCCCACCGCTTCCACCACACCTGCGCCATCGGACATCGGAATACGCCCGTCTGCGGTCGGCATCTGCCCGAGCGCAACGCCTAGATCATGAAAATTGAGCGAACTGGCATGCAGGCGCACGCGGATCTGACCGCGTGCAGGTTGCCCCGGATCGGGCAATGCAACCGACTGCAGCGATGCGATGGCGGCCGGATGGCGAAGACGAATGGCTTGCATGGGCAACTCCTGAGCGTGATTCAGTGCCTGCAATAGCATGCTGTCCGTTACGCAAACGCAGTCGAGCTGGCTCTGACATCTGTCGCCGTGCGCGCTGATGCGCTGCAGCGGCTGCCGCGCGTGGCGACGCGGGAAGCGGGCTGTTGCATGCAAGGCGAGGCAGCAATCACAGATCTGTCATTGCACGTGTTGATCCATCGAGGTGCGGGTGCCGCCACGCGTAGGCTGGCACGGCGGTTGCATCGCCCTGGTATCCAGACAGGTAGCCACAGTGACGTCAACAAGCAAGCGGCGGCGGCAACGTGCTCAGCGCATCGCGCTGCATTTCGTGCTGACTGCCTCGTGGATGCTACTGCTCGGTTCGGAATACTGGTCCATCCATGAAGAGCGCGCGACCGCGCTGCGCAGCGCCCAGGCGCAGTCGTTGAATCTGGCCAATTCGCTGGCGCAGCATGCCAGCGACACCTTGTCCATTGCCGACGCAGTGCTGTCCGGGCTGGTGTCGCGGGTCGAACACGACCAGGGCTCCAGCGCCGCGCGTTCTGCGACGCATGAGTTTCTGGTGCGCGAAGCGCGCCGCTCCGATCGCCTGCATGGCATCTTCATCTATGCCGCAGACGGCAGTTGGGTGAGCTCGTCGCTGGACAGCACCCCCAGGACGCACAACAACGCCGACCGTGCCTATTTCAAATACCACCGCGACCATCGCGACGCCTTGTCGCTGGTCGGCCCGCCCGTGCAGAGCCGCTCGGACGGCTCCTGGGTGATGACCTTGAGCCGCCGTCTCAATACCCCCCGTGGCGAGTTCGCCGGCGTGGTGCTGGTCACCCTGCAGCTGAAGTATTTCCAGAACTACTACAGCACCTTCGAAGTCGGCCCGCACGGCACCATCGGCATGACCAACGACGATGGCATCGTGATGGTGCGCCGGCCCGACAAACAGGGCGTGATCGGCACCTCGATCGCGGGGACGTCGATCTACGTGACCATGCGCGCACGCAGGCACGGCACCGCCACCTATCGCTCGCCGATCGACGGCGTGGAGCGCATCTCCAGCTTTGCGCCTGCGCGACCCTATCCGCTGACCGTGCTGACCGGCGTTTCGGTGGACGATGCGTTGGCGAACTGGCGGCAAGCCGCGCGCCAACGCATCGTGGTGGCCGCACTGGGCTGCACCCTGCTGCTGGGCGTGGGGATCTGGCTGGACCTGCAACTGCGCCGCATGCATCGCAACGAGGCCAAGCTGAGCACCGAAGCCTGGGTAGACGCATTGACCGGCATCGCCAATCGTCGCGCCTTCGACCACCGGTTATCGCGTGCATTGCAGGACGCGGTTCGCCTGGAGGCGCCGTTGTCGGTGCTGATGATCGATGTCGATCACTTCAAGCTCTACAACGACACCTATGGCCACGTGAACGGCGATGCCTGCCTACGCCTGATCGCAGGCGCCATTGCCGGATGCTCGCGCCGCAGCGAAGACCTCGCCGCGCGTTACGGCGGTGAAGAGTTCGGCATGATCCTGCCGCACACCGATGCCGCCGGCGCGCTGCGCCTGGCCGACGCCGTGCGCAATGCGGTTGCCGAGCTCGGCCTGATGCACCTGTCTAGCCCCACCAGCGCGCACGTCACCGTCAGCATCGGCGCAGCCACGTTCGAACCGGGCGAAGCGCCGCTGAGCCCCAACGGCATCGTGCAGGACGCCGATTCGGCGCTGTATCGCGCCAAGCAGAAGGGACGCAATCGCACGTCGGCCTAGACCTGCAGGGACGCCGAACCTGCCGTAGAGATCAGGCGGCTGTCGCGAGGTGGATGTCGCGAGCTTGAGCAACGCATCGACGGCGCACCCACCGCGTGCGTTGCGCGCAAGCCTGCGATGGATGGGCGCTGCACGCACACCGCGCGCGCCTCCGAGCACGCGCGACACCCGCCAGGCTCTTGCCAACATCCTGCCCAAACCGGCCGCTGTCTGCGCGTACTTCCCATCACGCAGAAGGCCCGCGCAATGCGGGCCTTCCTGGATGACGCAACGACGAACGGTCCTCAGAACGGGATATCGTCGTCGGCGAAATCGTCCATCGGCGGTGCCGACTGTTGCTGGGCCGGCTGCTGACGGCGCGGCGCATAGTCCTGCCCACCGCCACCGTATCCACCGCCCTGCCCACCGCCGCCGCCCTGCTGACGCGGTGCCGAGCGCTGCGGGCGATCGCCGCCCATCCCGCCACCGCCGCCTTCACCACGGCCGCCGAGCATCTGCATCTCGTTGGCGACGATGTCGGTGCTGTATTTTTCGACGCCGTCCTGGCCGGTGTACTTGTCGTAGCGCAGTTCGCCTTCGACATACACCTGCGACCCCTTGCGCAGGTATTCGCCGGCAATTTCGCCCAGCTTTCCGAAAAACACCACGCGGTGCCACTCGGTACGTTCCTGGTTATTGCCGTCGCGGTCCTTGCGCATGCTGGTGGTAGCCAGGCTCACGCGCGTGATTGCCATGCCGGCCTGGGTGTATTTGGTATCGGGATCGTTGCCGAGGTTGCCGACGAGGATGACTTTGTTGATGCCGCGGGCCATAGGTGCTTCCGAGATGATGCGCTGGCGCCGGGAGCGCGCAACGATGAATGTCTGTGCGGCAATGTTACCGCACCTGCCGCTCGGCGGTCCTGGCAGGTTGCCGCGCGGCGCTGCCCGGCAAGTGCCCTGCCAAGGGTCGGAAATCCAGCCCGCACGGACCTTTGCGGGTAACGTCCCAACTGCGCAGGGCGGCAAATGTGAAGATGCCGGGCGTGCCTGGCGGGACGGATCCGGCCGGGGCACCTATAATCGGCCCACATCACGAACGCCTGCGCATGACCATCGCCGAAGACCTCCCCACCGTGCTGGGCCTGCCCCAGATCCAGTCCCTCGCCGCGCCCGACATGGCCGCGGTCGACGCACTGATCCGCCGCCGTCTGGCCTCGGACGTAGTGCTGATCAACCAGATTGCCGACCACATCATCTCTGCCGGCGGCAAGCGCCTGCGCCCGATGCTGGTGATGCTGGCCGGCCACGCCGCTGGCGGCTCCGGCCCGGAGCATCACCAACTGGCGGCGATCATCGAATTCATCCATACCTCCACGCTGCTGCACGACGACGTGGTGGACGAGTCGGACCTGCGCCGCGGACGCAGCACCGCCAATGCGTTATGGGGCAATGCGCCCAGCGTACTGGTGGGCGACTTCCTGTATTCGCGCAGCTTCCAGCTGATGGTCGAACTGGACCGCATGCAAGTCATGCAGATCCTGGCCGACACCACCAACCGCATCGCCGAAGGCGAGGTGCTGCAGCTGTTGCACGTGCACAACCCGGACACCGACGAAGCCGCCTACCTGCGCGTGATCGAGCGCAAGACCGCGGTGCTGTTCGCCGCCGGCACGCGTCTGGGTGCGCTTGCCTCCGGCGCAAGTGCGCAGGTGCAGCAGCACCTGTACGACTACGGCATGCAGCTGGGCTTTGCCTTCCAGATCGCCGACGACGTGCTCGACTATGCCGCCGAGGCCGCGGACCTGGGCAAGAACCTGGGCGACGACCTGGCCGAAGGCAAGGCAACCCTGCCGCTGATCCACGCGATGGCGCATTCGGATGCGAGCACCCGAGAGCGCCTGCGACAGATCGTCGAGCAAGGCGATGCAGCGGCCATGCCGGAAGTGCTGGCAGCCATCCATGCCACCGGCGGGCTGGACTACAGCCGTCAACGCGCGGCCGAATACGCCGCTGCCGCCGAACAGGCGCTGGAAACCCTGCCGCCCAGCCCTGCCGTGGCGGCACTGCGCGGCCTGGCGCGCTACGCGGTCGAGCGCACGCACTGATCCGGCGCGCTGGGCGCGCCGGACGGGATTTGAGATTGGAGATTAGGCATTCGCAAAAGCGATTGGTCGCACCTTACGAATCCCGACATGTGATGGCCAAACGATTGTTAGGCGCAGACCGCTGAGCACAACCCGGGATTGATGCATTGGAGTACGGGACCACGCTGTTGCGAATCCCGACTCCCCAATCCCTAATCCCGGCTTATCGCCCAAACCGCTCTTCGAAGAAATCGCCCAGCATGCGATACGCCCGCTTGGCCGCGCGCGGGTTGTACAGGCAGCCCGGCGGGCTGTTGGCATCTGCCTCGGCAAAGCAATGCACCGCGCCGCTGAAATTGACGAATTGCCAATCCGCGCCGGCGGCATTCATTTCGGTTTCGAACGCGGCGATATCCGCCTTGCTCACGCTCTTGTCGTCGGCACCGTTGAGCACCAGCAGCGGCGTCCTGGCCGAGCCGGCGGCGGCCGGGCTGGGAGTCGCGATGCCGCCATGCAGGCTGACCACACCGGCCAGCTGCGCGCCTGAGCGCACCAGTTCCAGCACCGTGGTACCGCCGAAGCAGAAGCCCACCGCACCGATGCGCGCTGCGTCCAACGGCGCCTTGCCGGCCTGCGCCTTGAGCACCTCTACCGCTTTGAGCGCGCGTGCGCGCAGCTCCGGCGGATCCTTTTTCAGGGCGCCAGCGAATTGCCCAGCCTCGCTGTCATTGGCCGGGCGCTTGCCCTTGCCGTACACGTCGGCCACCAGCACCACGTAATCGTCGCCGGCCAGCTGCTTGGCCTTGGTCACCGCCGAGTCGTTGACACCGCGCCAGTTGGGCACCATCACCAGGCCCGGGCGCTTGGCATCGCCGGCATCGTCGTACACCAGCACGCCGCTGTAGGTGTCCTTGCCGATCTTCCATTCCAGCGGCTTGGCCTGCATCGCCGCTGCTGCGGGGAAGGCCAGCGAAGCCAGGACACCGATCAACCCAACGCCACGCCATGTCCGTTGCTTGTACATGTGCTTGCTCCCAGGATGGTGTGGCGAGTGTAGGCGCTGGCACCGTGCAGGAGGGGTCATCATCGGCGCGGCCGGCAGCGGCGCGGCCAGTTGGCTGGGCCAAGCGCACCGGGCGTATCCGCATCCGTGGCGAGCTACGGTTTTCGGGGCGACCCGGGCAACGCCTTGACCTCGGAACTGGGCCAGGCAGCAACACGTAGCGGACAGCCCTCAGGTGAACCTTGGACAGCGCTCAGGAGCGGCACTATCGGGGTGAGACATCACGGCCGCGCCTGCCTGGCGATGAACCGCGCCGGTTCCTGTCGGCGGCTTCTAGTGGATACCCAATCCGTCAATCGCGCTGATCGCTGCCGGATCGAACCCTGCCAGCTGGGCGAAATGCCGGCCGCGGGCTACGTAGTCGCTGTAGGCGCCGAAGCTGGGCGCCCCCGGCGAGAGCAGCACCACGCCGCCCTGCTCGCCCAGCGCAGCGCGCGCCAGTCCCATGGCGTGTTCGAGATCGTTGGCCGCATGCAAGCCGAAGCGCCCCGCCTCGGCCAGCGGCGCCAGCAATGCATGGATGCGTGGGCCGTTGGCGCCCATGGTCACGATTTCCAGCGGCGCCCGCTGCGCCATCTGCTGGGCGAAATCGTGCCAATCCAGCCCGCGATCATGGCCACCAACCAGTAGCGCCACGCGTCGCTGCGCAAAGCACGCCAGTGCCGCCAGCGAGGCATGAGGGGTGGTGCTGATCGAATCGTTGACGTAGCCGATGCCATCCACGCTTCCCAGCCACTGCAAGCGGTTCGGCAATGTACGAAAGCTCGCTGCCGCCGGCGCAAGTGCCGCCGCATCCAGGCCCAAGGCCTCTACCGCCGCCAGCACCGCGCACAGGTTGCGGCGGTTGTGCTCGCCCGGCAGCGGCACATCGGCGGTATCGAAAATGGCCTGCTCGCCGCGGTACACCACGTCGCCACGCAGATGCCAGCCGGCGGAATGATTGAACCAACGCACCTGGCTATCGGGTAACTGCAACCCGGCAAGCAGCGGGTCGGCAGCGTTGAGCAAGACAATCCGCGGCCGGCCTTCGGTTACCAGCGACAGCTTGTCGCGCACATAGCGCGCTTCGTCGCCATGCCAGTCCAGATGCTCGGGAAACAGATTCAACACCAGCGCCAGCTCGGGGCGCGCGCCGCTGCGCCCGACATCGCCGGTCTGGTAGCTGGACAACTCGATCGCCCAATACGCCGGTGGCGGCTGCGGTGCCAGCACTTCCAGCAAGGGCTGGCCGATATTGCCGACCAATGCGGTGCGATGCCCGGCCGCGCGCAGCAGGTGCGCCAGCAGCGCGGTGGTGGTGCTCTTGCCCTTGGTGCCGGTCACGCAAATGACGCCAGGCACGCTGCCGTCCGCCTGCGCGTGTTCGGCAAACCACAACGCGCTGCCGCCGATGAAGCACGTACCCTGCGCGGTAGCTGCCAGTGCCTCGGCGCGATACGGGCTGATGCCGGGCGACTTCACCACGATCTCGAATCGCCCAAGCGCCTGCGCGCTGGCATCGGTTTCCACCTGCAAGGCCGCATCTGCCAGCGCCTCGATCTCGCGCGCCTCTTCGGCGTTGCAGAACACCGTCAGCGCTTGCGTCGGCAGCTGCGCGCGCAGCGCACGATACGCTGCGCGTCCTTCGCGCCCCCAGCCCCACAACGCAACGGTCTTGCCTTCAAGCTGCGAAATTCGCACGCACGCGCTCCCACAGCGTCGACGGAACCCGGTGCTCGCCATCGATGGCCATGAGTGGCTCGACCTGCAGATCACTTGGGTCGAGTTGCGGCTGGATGTCACGGATGAAGCGCTTCACCAACGCGTCCTCCTTCCACTCGGCGCGGCTGGCCAGCACCGCCATCGCCGCGTGCGATTCGCGGCCTTCGCCCACGCATTCGAACGGCTTGTGGTCCTGGAATTCCAGCAGCGCGTCGTAGCCGCCGGCCTGGGTCGCATCGTCGAGCAGATTGCGTCCGAAGATGTTGACCAACCGCGTCTTGGGCATGAACGGCGCCAGCGCCAGGAACACGAAATGGCATTTCGGGCACACGCCGCACCAGCGATGCACCGGGCGCTCGCCCATGATGTGGAAGTTGCGGTTGCAGCTGGAAAAGTGCGCGTCGTAGTGATCGGTCTTGGCGAATTGCCGCGCCACCGCCAACTCGGACAGCGGCCGCAGCAACGAGTAATAGCGCAGATCGGCCGCCACATGCCGCTGCACGTAATCGCCGAATGCCTGCTCGAACGCCCAGCCCTTGGACCACTGGTGATTGACCTCGCCGGTGCCGGGAATCTGGCTGCCGTAGCTTGCCGAACGTTCGTTGGAGAACACCACCTGGTCCACCCCGTTGAGCAGCGCCGCCAGCACCAGGATGGCCGAGTTCACCGCGGTCACCGGGATATGCCCGTTCCACGCGCCCTGGCGATTGAGTTCGAATAATTCCGGTGCCAGCACGCGGCCGATGTTGAGGACCGGCAAACCGGTGCGTTCTGCACAGGCACGGATCAGTTGCGAACCGCCGATCCAGCTGACGGTCTGCGCCACGCCGGCCTGGCGCAGCGCCTCGATGCTGACCAGCGAATCCTTGCCGCCACCGATCGCCACCAGCGCATGCTCGCGCAACCCCACTGCCGGCGCGGCGGCAGAGGCCTGCGCCGCCACCGGGAAGTGGATCTTGCCGTGCAGATGCAAGCCATTTCGGTAGGCAAATTCGCCCAGGCCGTGCAGATACACGCTTTCCACCAGCGCGGCCGTCTCGGCATCGATGGCGTAGCTGTCGATGGCGATGTTCGGCGGCACAGCAGCCTTGAAATAACTGATCCCTGCAATGAGATGCAGCAGCCGCAACGCCTGTTGCACGGCAGTCGCCTGCGCGCCTTCCAGCACAAAAGGGGCGCCCGGCACTGCCACGGTCTCGACCAGCTCCGGACCTTGATCGAAGGCATACACCAGCGTGGCCACGCCGGTCTGCGCGTCGAGTGCGCAACGCACGAAACGGAAGGTGGACATCTGATGTTTGTCGAAAGCGCTCATGGACTACCTGCAGAAACACGTACACGACGCAGATAACGTCGGCACAGGACATATTCAATCATGGAAAACGGCACCGCCGCCCATAGCAGCGGCAGGCAACCGATCACGAACAGCAGCAGCATCACGTCCGAGCGAATCACCGTTGCGTCGCCGGTGATGGCCAACGCGACCAGCAGATACAGCAGCAGCGCCGGCAGATAGCCAAGCGCACCCAGCACCACGGTGCGCAATGCCATGCCGCCGGCGTGCTGCGCTCGTGCCCGCTGGGCACGCCGACGCTGCCAGAGCGCTGCGCTCCACGCGCCGATGCCGGCAGCGACCAACGCGGGGATTGCCCACTTCAAGCTATCGGTCCACGGGGCCGGTTGCCCGGCGATGTCGATGGCGGTGGAAAACACCATCGCCACGCCACCGGCCAACGTGCTGAGTGCGACGAACTCAGCCAGTGGGCGCATCGATCACCTCTTCGCGCGGCAATTCGCGCTGATTGTAGGTGCTGGCCATCGAGTAGCCGTAGGCACCGGCATCGGCGACCAGCACCACATCGCCCGGCGCGGTGGTCGCAGGCAGCCGGCGACGCTTGCCGAACACGTCCGACGATTCGCAGATCGGCCCGACGATATCGAACGTACCATCGGCCGGCGCGTCGAGTTGGCTGAGGTTTTCGATGTCGTGCCAGGCGTCGTACAACGCCGGGCGAATCAAAGTATTCATGCCCGCATCCAGGCCCACGCGGTGCACGCCGTCCTTCTCGATCACCTGGGTGACGCTAGCCAGCAATACGCCGGCTTCTGCCACCAGATAGCGGCCCGGCTCGATCGCCAGGCGGTAGCCCGGATGCACGGCCTTGACCTCGGCCAGGCCCTTGGCCCACACCTCCAGATCGAACGGCTCGTCTTCGGCGCTGTACGGAATCGGCAGGCCGCCACCGATATCGATGGTTTCCACAGTGCCGATACGGCGCGCGAAGCCGGCCAACTCGTCGTACATCATCCGCCAGTGCTCGCCGGTCTCCACGCCACTGCCCAGATGCGCATGCACGCCGGTGATGGTGAGTTCGAGCGTGCGCGCCACCTCGACAAATTCATCCACGCGCGTGGACGACAGGCCGAACTTGGACGCTTTGCCGCCGGTGTTGACCTTCTCGTGGTGCCCGTCGCCGTGCCCCAGATCGATGCGCAGCCAGATATTGCGGCCACGGAACACCTCGGGCCAGTTGCGCAGCGCTTCGACGTTGTCCACGGTCACCGTCACGCCCAGCGCGAAGGCCGCTTCGTATTCGGCCTTGGGCGCAAAGCTCGGCGTGAACAGCACGCGCCGCGGCGACAGTTCCGGCAGCGCCTGGAATACGCGGCGCAATTCGCCGTGCGAGACGCATTCCAGCCCGAAGCCGGCCTGTTCCAGCGCCATCAAGATGGCCGGATGCGCATTGGCCTTGATCGCGTAATAGCGCTGATCCACCGCGGCAATCTGCGCCAGCGCATGCGCACGCTCCCGCACCGTGGGCAGGTGGTATGCGTAACGCGGCGTCCCGGCCTTGGACAGCGACAGCAGATGCGCGCGCTCGGCATGCCACCACGGCGTGGGTCGCGGACGTACCGAGCCGATGATCTCGCGCCAGCGCGGGCCGAACACCTCGCCTTCGCTGACCGGCATCGCACCGCTGTCGATCAGTTCCGCGTGCAGGATCGGCAGCAAACCGTCGGCATCGGCTTCATCGATGACGAAGGTCAGGTTCAAGTCGTTGGACGACTGCGAAATCATGTGCACGCGTTCCTGCCCGAACGTGGCCCACACGTCGGAGAGCTTGTGCAGCAGCGAACGCATGCCGCGTCCGACCAAGGTGATGGCCGCGCAAGGAACGATGATCTTGACCTTGCAGATCTGCGACAGATCGGCCGACAACGCCGCCAGTACATCGGTGTTGACCAGGTTTTCCGAAGGATCCAGCGACACGGTAACGTTGGTCTCGGCCGAACCGATCAAGTCCACCGACAGGCCGTGCTTCTTGAACAGCGTGAACACGTCGGCCAGAAAGCCGACCTGCTGCCACATGCCGATGCCTTCCATCGACACCAGCACGATGCCGTTGCGGCGGCTGATCGCCTTGACGCCCAGCACCGGCTCGGCATTGCCGTCGATGCTGGTACCCGGCAGATCTGGGCGCTCGGTGTCCAGGATCGCCATCGGCACGCCGGAATCGCGGCACGGTTTGATCGAGCGCGGATGCAGCACCTTGGCGCCGGTGGTTGCGATTTCCTGCGCTTCGTAATAGTCCAGCCGGGTCAGCAGCCGCGCATCCGGCACTTCTTTCGGGTTGGCGCTGAACATGCCAGGCACGTCGGTCCAGATTTCCACCCGGCTGGCGCCGAGCAGCGCGCCGAAGTACGCCGCCGAGGTATCCGAACCGCCACGGCCCAGAATCGCGGTGCCACCATCGGCATGACGCGAAATGAAGCCTTGCGTGATCAGCAAGCGCGTCGGTTGCGAGGCGAAACGCGTGCGCCAATCGGCGTCGGACTGCCATTGGCACGAGACCGACAGCCGCTTGGACCATTCGCTCTGATTGGGCTGCGGCGGCAGTGCGGACAGCCACTGGCGCGCATCCAGCCACCCCATGTCCAGGCCGCTGGCATGCAGATACGCCGCGCCGATGGTGGACGACAGCAACTCGCCCTGCCCCAGCACCTCGGCTTGCCAATCCAGCGTGCGCGTTGCAGCGCGCGCATCGCCCAGCACTGCGTGCAGTGCGGCCAGCCGTTCGCCCAGCACTGCATCGGCGTCCAGTTCGAGCTCGGCCAGAAATTCGCGATGGCGTCGGTCCAGTGCCGCCACGCGCTGCGCGCTATCGGCGGCGCCGTCGGCAATGGCGGTGAGCTCGTTGGTCACGCCCGACAATGCAGACACCACCACCAGCACGCGGCCGCCGGTTTCGTTCGCCCGTTTGCTCGCCAGTTTTCCAATCGTGTCCCAGCGATGACGACGCGACACCGAAGTGCCGCCGAACTTGAGGACGATCCAACGATCGGTAGAGTGGGGAGCTGACATTGAGATAGGCGTTTAGGATGGGGGGAAGATGCCCGGGATGCCGAGCGGAACCTCCGATTCTACTGCCAATGCCGCTCGCATGGCCCCGCGTGCGATCACAGCGTGCCGTCGCACGTCCACTGCCGTGTCGGTTTGCCCTGCAACCATCGCCGCGCCCTCCTTCGATCGAGATTTCCCCACGATGCGCAAGCACCGCTATCTGCAACTGGATGTTTTCGCCGCCCGGGCCGGCAGCGGCAACCCACTGGGCGTGGTCTTCAATGCAGAGACGTTGTCGTCTGCGCAAATGCAGCAGATTGCCGCGTGGCTGAATCTGTCCGAGACGGTCTTCTTCCTGCCGGTCAGCGTGCCCGATGCCGATTACCACATCCGCATCTTCACCCCGCGGACCGAGCTACCGTTTGCCGGCCACCCCAGCGTCGGCGCAGCGTGGGCGGCGGTGACCCACGGCGTGACCGCCTGTAAGCCCGACGGCCGGCTGCGCCAGCAATGCGCAGCCGGCGTGCTGCCGGTGGACGTGTTCGACCGACACGGCGCCTTGCTGGTGCGGCTGCGCGCGCCGCGCGCACGCGCCATCGACACGGGCGACACGTACGCCGACGCGCTGCGCGCCGCCTGCGCTGGCCTGCGCGCGGGCGCGCAGCCGGCCGCGCTCTGGAACAACGGCCCGAACTGGTGGCTGCTGGAATTGGCCGACGCACAGGCGGTACGGCAGGCAGCCCCGGACCTTGCCGCCATTGCGCGCCTGACCCAGGCCAGTGCCGCCTGCGGGCTGGCCATCTATGCGCCCATGCATGACCACGACGCAGGCCTGGTCGTCCGTGCCTTCTGCCCAGGCGATGGCATTCCGGAAGACCCGGTGACCGGCAGCGCCAATGCCTGTATTGCCGCACGCCTGCATGGCGATGGCCGCCTGCCCGGAGAGCAGTCGCGCTACGTCGCCAGTCAGGGCCGCGAGGTTGGCCGCGATGGCCGCGTCCATGTGGACGTGGACGCGGAAGGCGAAGTCTGGATTGGCGGAGCGACGCTGCAGGTGATCGACGGCCGCATCGATTGGTAAGCTGCCGCGCCCTCACTGCGGATCAACGCCCATGACCACTCGCCGTTTCCTGCAATTGGATGTGTTCTCCGCCCGCCCCGGCAGCGGCAATCCGCTGGCAGTGGTGCTGGATGCGCAAGGTCTGGACGATGCGGCGATGCAGGCCATCGCACGCTGGACCAAACTGCCGGAGACCACCTTCGTCGTCCCCGTCGAAAACGCGCACAGCAGCTATCGGCTGCGCATGTTTTCGCCGCAAAAAGAGGTGCCGTTTGCCGGCCACCCCAGCGTGGGCACTGCGCATGCCGTGCTCGAGGCCGGCCTGGCCGCACCACAGGACGGCGTCCTGGTGCAGGACGGCATCGCTGGTCAGTTGCCGCTGCGCGTTGAGCAGCGCGGCGGCCACCGCAGCATCGCGATCCGCACGCCACGCGCACGCGTGGCCGAGCAGGTGGACGCCGACGATCCGCGCCTGCGCGATGCCTTGCAGGGCTGGCCACTGGGGACGCTACCGCCTGCGCTGATGGACGGCGGCCGCACGTGGTGGGTGGTGGAACTGGACAGCGAAGCCGCGCTGCGCGGCCTGCAGCCGGACTGGGACGCGATCGCCGGGTTGGCAGAATCTACCGGCAGCATGGGCGTGTTTGCGTATGCACGCGCCGCCGCACCGGGCGCCTACGACCTGGCAGTACGTGCCTTCGTCGGCAATGGCCGGCGCTTCGAAGATGCGGCGTCCGGCGCGGCCAATGCGGTCCTCGCCGCATGGCTGGACAGCCGTGACGCATTGCCCGGCACCGAGCGTCGCTATGTGGTCAGCCAGGGCCGCGAAATCGGCTTCGATGCCTTGCTGGAACTGCACATCGATGCCGACGGCGACGTGTGGTCGGGTGGCCAGGTGCAGACGGTGATTCGCGGCACGCTGGACTGGGCTTAGTCGACGAGCCACAGGGCGCTTCCCGGCGGGTTGGCCGTCAGCGGCCAACGCATCTCATCTGAACGTGCATCACACGTTCTAGGGCGGTAGCAACGCTGCGGCGCAGGATCCAACGCAGCGAGGTGGCCTGCAGGTGCAGCCAATTTCCGATCACGGCCCGTGCACCGCGCATCAGCGCTTGTGTGAAACAGCAAGGTGCGTCGCATCGATCAGCGCCCAAGCCTTGTTGAGGCGCCATTGCAGCCCGCGATCGCGCCGCAAAACGCAAGAACGCTGCGGTTGCCCGCAGCGTTCTTTTCAGCCCGATACCGGAACCAGCGGCACCGCATCCATCCGGCACTGATCAGTCAGGGCGCACGTCGACGCGCACGCGGATACGGTCGCCCGGGTTGTAGTCGCTACGCGTGTGGTATGTGCGGCCAGCGTATTCGTAGGTCACGTCGTAGCCATCCACGCGGTCGCGTTCGCGGCGGTAGGACACCGGCTCGCAGACCCTCACGTTGCCCTGGTACGTGCGGTGATTGGCCTCGTAAATCGAGCGGCCCGCCGCTACGCCTGCCATGGTGCCAACGGCGGTGCCGACCAGACGCCCATTGCCGCCGCCGACCTGGCTGCCGAGCACGGCGCCCGCGATACCACCAATGACACTGGCCACGCCGCGATCGGACACACCGGCCTGGGCGTAGCCGCCGTCGCGGTAGTACCCGTCATTACTGGTGTAGTAACCATCGGCGGGACGATCGTAGCAACGTTCGCTGGTGCGTTCGTTGTACGAGTCGGCAACGATGATCGGATCCACGCGCACGACGCGCGCATATTCGTAACGGCCATCCTCGTAGCCGCTGCGGCCGTAATCGCGGTAGCCGCTGTCATAGCGCTGCGCCGTGGCATTGCCGGCCACGACCAGACCCATCACCAGAGCACCAAGCACGAGAGTTTTCATTGCGGCAGCTTCATAGGGAGGACACGCTGCCGATGCTCGGCCTGCGCCAGTGAAACCGCACTGAACCAAACCGGCCGTAAAAAGCCCTATTCAGGTTGCCGCCAGCTGCGCGCGCCGGGCGTTTGCGCCGACGCGTCGCAGCGGTATTGGCATTAGCTGGAAAACTCGGTTTCCAGGCTGATCGGCACGGCGCTCAGTGCCTTGGACACCGGGCAATTCTTCTTGGCAGTGTCTGCCAGCTCGCGGAACTTGGCCTCATCGATACCCGGCACCACGCCCTTGAGCTTGAGGCGAATCTGCGACAACTGCGGACCGCCTTCCATCGACAGATCCACATCGGCGCGCGTGTCTAGCGAGGTCGGCGGAAAACCGGCTTCGGTCAACTGCGCAGACAACGCCATGGTGAAACAGCCGGCATGCGCGGCAGCGATGAGCTCTTCCGGATTGGTGCCCTTCTCGTCGCCGAAGCGGCTACTGAAGGCATAACGGGTGTTGTCCATCAGGCCGCTCTGGGGCGTGCTGAGCTGGCCCTTGCCGGTCTTGAGGTCGCCTTCCCAGTGAGCGGTAGCGTGACGTGAAATACCCATTGCGATCTCCTGCGCTGAAAGGAGCGCCCACGATAGGTGAGTGGGTGTTAGCTGGTGGTGCTGGGATTCGGGATTCGGGATTCGGGATTCGGGAATCGGGATTCGCAAGAGCAGACCGCCGGGCACGTTAGGCGGCAAGCGCCTGTTTGTCTACACGCATGCAGTTGCGCATCGAACGCCACCGCGCGACCGACCACGGTGGACGTTCGGCGAGAGGCCGCTGCCTCATCGCAATCGACGCTTCATGGATCAAAGGCCACCGCGCGTTGGTTGCACGGTGGGGGCGCCGCTCCTGGAGCGACTCACAATACGGCGGCGCAGCCGCGCTCAGCCGAGCAGGGTTTCCAGCACGGCCATGCGCACGGCAACGCCGTTGGCGACCTGCCGCAGCACGCAGGATTGCGCGCCATCGGCCACTTCATCGGTGATTTCCACGCCGCGGTTGATCGGGCCCGGGTGCAGCACCGCGGCGTCGCGACCGGCACGCGCCAGGCGCTCGCGGGTCAGACCATATTCGGTGTGGTATTGCTCCAGCGAGGGCACTAGGCCTTCTTCCATGCGCTCGCGCTGCAGGCGCAGCATCATCAGCGCGTCGGCGCCTTCGAGCATGGCATCGAAATCCTGACCGACCACGCAGCCCTCCAGCATGTCGTCCTCGGGCAGCAGGCTGGCCGGCCCGCAAACGCGGATTTCGCCCGCGCCCAGCGTGCGCAAGGCATGCAGGTCCGAGCGCGCCACGCGCGAGTGCTTCACGTCGCCGACGATGACGACCTTGAGCTTGGAAAAATCGGTGCCCTTGGCCTGGCGCAGGGTGAGCATGTCGAGCAAGCCCTGGGTGGGATGCGCGCTACGTCCGTCGCCGGCATTGATCAGCGCGGTGCCCTCGCCCGCGGCAGCCGCCAGCGCTTCCACCGCGCCGTCGTCGGGGTGACGCACCACGAAGCCGCGCACGCCCATCGCTTCGAGATTCTTCAAAGTATCGCGCGCGGTTTCGCCCTTGCGGGTGGATGAGGTGGATGCATCGAAATTGAGCACGTCCGCGCCCAGCCGCTGCGCCGCCAGATGGAAGGAGCTGCGCGTGCGCGTGGAGGGTTCGAAGAACAGCGTGCACACTGCAGTGCCCGCCAGCACGCTGCGCTTGCCCACGCGCCCGACCGCTGCATCGCGGATCTGGCCGGCGCGGTCGAGCAACTGCAGCAGCGTGGTGCGCGGCAGTCCTTCCAGGGTGAGCAGGTGGCGCAAGCGTCCGTCCGAATCGAGTTGCATGGTGGTCATCGCAGGTCGGGAGTCAAGGAAGAAGGGTGGCTTGGTCGGGTGCGGCCAACCAGCGTTCGACGATCACCGCGGCGGCCATCGCATCGAGCGCTTCGGCATCGCGGCGGCGCTTGCGCCCATCGGCACGCTCGCGCGCGAAACGCTGCGCAGCCTCGACCGAACTGGAGCGCTCATCGATCAGGACAACCGGCAGCGCATAGCGCTCGCGCAGCTGGCGGGCGAACGCGTGCGCGCGCTTACGTGCGGGCTGGTCTTTGTCGTCCAGCGTGAGCGGGTCGCCGATCACCAGGCCGTCCGGGCGCCATTGCTTGTACACGCGGTCCAACGCACCCCAATCCGGGCCGTTGGCATGCACATTGATAACGGCCACCGCGCGCGCGCCGGCGCCGAGCGCGCTTCCGACCGCCACACCGATCCGGCGCGACCCCACGTCGAAGCCCAGCACCGTGCCATCGGGGCGGATCGCGCCCGCCTCAGGCATGCCCGGAATAATCCGTGAGCCGGAACAGATCCACGCCGATACGCCCGGCAGCAGTCTGCAAGCGATCTTCCAGCGCGGTCGCAAACAGCACATTGGCATCCGACGGCGCGGTGAGCCAGCTGTTTTCGCCCAGTTCGAATTCCAGCTGGCCGGCGCCCCAACCCGCGCAACCCAACGCGACCAGCGCATTGCGCGGGCCGTTGCCGGCCGCCATCGCCTCAAGGATGTCGCGCGAGGTGGTCAGGAACACGCCCTGCCCCACTTCCAGGCTGGAATCCCATTCGCGCGCATCGTCATGGATCACAAAACCGCGCTCGGGGTGCACCGGCCCGCCGCTGAGCACGACCTGCTCGCGCAGCGGCTCATCGTCGGTGTCGATACCCATCTGCGACAACACTTCGCCCAGGGTGTATTCGGAGGGCCGGTTGACCAGCACGCCCATGGCGCCGTTCTCGTCGTGCTGGCAGATCAGCGCGACGCTGCGCGAAAAGGTGGGGTCGGACAGCGCCGGGAGCGCAATCAGCAGTTGGTTGGCCAGAGGCGTGGGCAAAACAGACATGGCCGCATTCTAGCCGTTCGCTTCGCCGCGCGCAGAGCCGCTGCCATACTGGGCCTTGCCGGCCGATGCGGCTGCCTTCGCGGTGGCCCATCTGCAGCGCCCGACCGACGCGTTCAGCTTGAACGCGATGAGTGCGACTTGCAGCGCCGCCGAAGCGGTGCGGCCGCGCAAACGGCATCCCGGCCTCTGCGCCAACTGCTGCTCGCCCGCCGTGGCAGCGACTGGCGCGCGATTGGCAAGCTTCGCCCCACAACCACAGGCACCCACATGAGCGGTTATTGCAGCATCGCCCCAGGCCATCCGGTCCATGGCCACTACCACGATCACGAGTACGGCTTTCCGCAGCGCGACGAACGCGAGTTGTTCGAGCGGCTGGTCCTGGAGATCAACCAGGCCGGACTGAGCTGGGAAACCATCCTGCGCAAGCGCGTCAATTTCCAGCAGGCTTACGACGGCTTCGACGTGGACACCGTTGCTGCGTATGGCGACCAGGACATCAGCAGGTTGATGGGCGATGCCGGCATCATCCGCAATCGTCTCAAGGTGCTGGCGGCAATCCACAACGCACAGGTCATCCAGGCGCTACGTGCCACCCACGGCAGCTTCGCGCAATGGCTGGACGCCCACCACCCGCTCGACAAGGCGGCCTGGGTCAAGCTGTTCAAGAAGACCTTTCGTTTCACCGGCGGCGAAATCACCGGCGAGTTCCTGATGAGCCTGGGCTATCTCCCTGGCGCGCATCATGCCCAGTGCCCGGTGTTTGCGCAGATCCGGGCACTGGCGCCGCCCTGGTTGCAGGCGCAGAAGCCGGCAAAGACTCGCACGGTCCAGCGCGGCTAGACACCTCTTGCACGCCGCACGCGAAATGCTCGGGGTTATGGCTATTCGCATCGGCATTTCCGGCTGGCGTTACGCACGCTGGCGCGGCACGTTTTACCCGGCTGGCCTGGCCCAACGGCGCGAGCTCGAATACGCCGCGGGCCGCTTTCCCAGCGTGGAAATCAATGGCTCCTTTTATTCGCTGCAGCGCCCGGAAAGCTTCCAGCGCTGGCATGACGAAACGCCTGAGGATTTCGTCTTTTCGGTCAAGGGCCCGCGCTTCATCACCCATATGAAGCGCCTGCGCGATTGCGAGCAGGCGCTGGCCAACTTCTTCGCTTCCGGAGTGTTGCGGCTGGGCGCCAAACTGGGCCCGATCCTGTGGCAGTTGCCGCCGACCCTACGGTTCGATGCCGAGCTGCTGGACGCATTTCTCGGCAGCCTGCCGCGCGATAGCGAGGCCGCGTTGGCGAGGGCGCGCAAGCGCGACACCGCGCTGATGCAGGGCCGCAGCGCGCTGGCAATCGATCGCCGGCGACCGATCCGTCACGCACTGGAAGTGCGTCACGACAGCTTCTGCGATCCGGCCTGCATGCGGCTGCTGCGGCGTCACAATGTCGCGGTGGTGGTCGCCGACACCGCAGGCAAATTCCCGTACCTGGAGGACGTCAGCGCCGATTTCGTCTATGTGCGTCTGCATGGCGATGCGCAGTTGTACGCCAGCGGCTACAGCGATCCCGCCCTGGATCGCTGGGCAGCACGCATCGCCGCGTGGGCCGGCGGAGCCGAACCGGACGATGCAGCCCGCGTCGGCGCACGCGCCCGCAAACGCGCAATGCGCGATGTGTACTGTTATTTCGACAACGACATGAAGGTGCATGCGCCGTTCGATGCGCGCGGGTTGATGCAACGGCTGCAGTTGCCTACCAACTGCCCGGCACGCGAAAACACCTAGAACTGCTGACAAACGACGGTGCTAACGCCAGGCGGGCCTGGCCGGTGCACGGAAAGCGGCATGCATCGCTGGCACGCTGCAGTTCTGGGCGCGCCAGCCGCGCCCGCTGACAGCTGCATGCGACGGATGGTCAGCCGCTCCTGGACGCGCCATGCGAGTGATCTTCGGCACGCATCACACGCCCATATACCGGTGCGGGCGGTGATTGAACATCAGCACCAGACTCAGCATCAAGGCGCCGATGGCCGAATACAGCACCTTGTCCGGGGTCAGCACGAAGAAAGCGACCAGCATGAGCATCGCGTCGAAGCTCATTTGCACCTTGCCGGCGCTCCAGCCACGCTCGCGCTGCAGGTATACCGCCAGGATGCCGATGCCGCCCAGGCTGCCCCGGTGGCGAATGAAGAACAAAATACCCAGGCCAGACAGCGCCCCGCCGACGATCGCCGAAAAGGCCGTGCTCATGTGCGCGTAGTCGGCCCAGCGCGGCAGCAGGTTGGTCAGCACGCCGCACGCGCCGACTGCCGCGAAGGTCTTCAGGGTGAACTCCCACCCCATCCGGCGCACGCTCAGCCAGTAGAACGGCAGATTGACCAGCACGAACACCAGGCCGAAGTTCCAGTGCAGTGCGTAGTGCAACAGGAAGGCCACACCGGCCATGCCGCCGATCATCAGCCCGCCCTTGGCGAAGATCGCCAGACCGAGCGATGCGACCAGGGTCGCCAGCACCATGCCTTGCGCATCCTCAGCCACCGAATGATGGAAGGCGTGGTCGTCGGCGGCAGTTCCGGCCGAATCCGGCGGAGGAGTGAGCGGGCCGGCAGTGACCACGGCACCATCGTCGGGCAAGGGTTCTTGCTCCGGTCGCAGATCGGAATCGGGAAGGCTCACGGACTTGGGCACTGCAGTGGGGTGCGATATTAGACACTATCGACCCACCCGGTTACATCTGAAACCGGGCAGGCCTCGCCAGGCCGGTGCGTGACCGGGGCACCTCGGCCGGCCGTCGACCGCCGCCCCCCTCCGCAGCAGCCGGGCATGCCGGAGCAGCGCGATAAAGGGATGGCCGCGCTCCTCGATCGCCGGCAGACGCGCGGACGATTCGAGCCGGACCGTCGTTTTCCCTGGCGCGCTCAGGCGCTCCCTCCACGCGGCGGCCAGGACCGCGTCGGCAGTGCGATCCTGGCGCAACGCCGGCCGCACGCCGGGCACGAAATGGCAGCCACGCGCAGACGGGCGGCGTCACCGTGGCGGCAGCAGCTCAGCTCCGTGCATGCCTGGTCCGATCCCCGCGCTTGTTACCCGTCGCCACTGGCACCCGGTGCACGCAGGCACCGAGGCGCGCAGCACTCAGCGCACTTCGGAAATCTCTACACCGTCCAGGCCCTGCGACAAGGTCTTGGCATCGCCACCCTGCGAGAGCTTGATGCGCAGGCGCACTTCGTTCTGCGAGTCGGCGTAGCGCAACGCATCTTCGTAGCTGATTTCGCCGGCCTGGTAGAGCTCGAACAAGCTCTGGTCGAAGGTGCGCATGCCCAGGTTGGTGGACTCCTTCATGATCTCCTTGAGCTTGTGGATCTCGCCGTCGCGGATGTAGTCCTGCACCAGCGGCGTGCCCAACATGATTTCCATCGCCACGCGACGGCTGCGGCCATCCGGGGTCGGAATCAGCTGCTGCGCGACCACGCCCTTGAGGTTGAGCGACAGATCCATCAATAGCTGGTTGCGGCGATCTTCGGGGAAGAAGTTGATGATGCGGTCCATCGCCTGGTTGGCGTTGTTGGCGTGCAGCGTACACAACACCAGGTGGCCGGTTTCGGCGAAGGCGATCGCATGGTCCATGCCTTCGCGGGTGCGCACCTCGCCGATCATGATCACGTCCGGCGCCTGGCGCAGGGTGTTCTTCAGCGCGTTCTCCCAGCTGTCGGTGTCGATGCCGACCTCGCGCTGGGTGATGATGCAGCCCTCGTGCTTGTGCACGAATTCGATCGGGTCTTCGATGGTGATGATGTGCCCGGTCGAGTTCTGGTTGCGGTAGCCGATCATCGCCGCCAGCGAGGTCGACTTACCGGTCCCGGTGGCGCCGACGAAGATGATGATGCCGCGCTTGGTCATCGACAGCGTCTTGATCACCGGCGGCAAGCTCAGCTCGTCCACGGTGGGGATGCGCGTTTCGATCCGGCGCAGCACCATGCCCACCTGATTACGCTGGTAGAAGCAGCTCACACGAAAACGCCCGACCCCGGACACGCCGATGGCGAAATTGCACTCGTGGGTCTTTTCGAATTCCTCGCGCTGCGACGGCGTCATCACGTTCAACACCAGATCGCGACTTTGCTGCGCGGTCAGCGGGGTCTGGGTAATCGGGCTGATCTTGCCGTGCACCTTGATCGCCGGCGGCATCCCCGAGGTGATGAACAGGTCCGACGCCTTCTGATGCGCCATCAGCTTGAGGAAGGAGGTGAAGTCGATGGTGCTCATGGCGTGCTCCTCTGGAGCAGGGATTCGGGAGTGGAGATTCGGGATTCGCAAGAGCGGGGTCCGGTCAGGGAACCGCCGTTGCGAATCCCCAATCCCGGCTACTCGAATATCCGCTTGTCCTTGGCGTACTCGCGGGCCTGGTTGCGCGTGATCAGGCTGCGCTTGACCAGGTCCTGCAGATGCTGGTCGAGCGTCTGCATGCCGTATTGCTGGCCGGTCTGGATCGAGGAATACATCTGCGCCACCTTGTCCTCGCGGATCAGGTTGCGGATGGCCGGGGTGCCGACCATGATTTCCCATGCTGCGGTACGGCCGCCGCCGACCTTCTTCAACAGCGCCTGCGAAATCACAGCGCGCAGCGATTCGGACAGCATCGAGCGCACCATCGGCTTTTCGCCGGCCGGGAACACGTCGATGATGCGGTCGATGGTCTTGGCCGCCGAGCTGGTGTGCAGGGTGCCGAACACCAAGTGACCGGTTTCCGCAGCGGTGAGCGCCAGGCGAATGGTTTCCAGGTCGCGCAATTCGCCGACCAGGATGATGTCCGGGTCTTCGCGCAGCGCCGAGCGCAGCGCTTCGTTGAAGCCGTGGGTGTCGCGGTGCACCTCGCGCTGGTTGATCAGGCACTTCTGCGAGGTGTGGACGAATTCGATCGGGTCCTCGACGGTGAGGATGTGGCCGTATTCGTTCTTGTTGATGTAGTCGATCATGCCGGCCAGCGTGGTCGACTTGCCCGAGCCGGTCGGGCCGGTCACCAGGATCAGGCCCTGCGGCTGATCGATCAGCTGACGGAAGATCGGCGGGCAGCCAAGGTCTTCCAGCGTCAGCACTTCGGACGGAATGGTACGGAACACCGCACCGGCGCCGCGGTTCTGGTTGAACGCATTGACGCGGAAGCGCGCCAGCGACGGAATCTCGAACGAGAAGTCGACCTCGAGAAATTCTTCGTAATCGCGACGCTGCTTGTCCGACATGATGTCGTAGACCAGCGCGTGCACCTGCTTGTGGTCCAGAGCCGGAATATTGATGCGACGGACATCGCCATCGACACGGATCATCGGCGGCAGCCCTGCAGACAGGTGCAGGTCCGATGCCTTGTTCTTGACAGAAAACGCCAATAGTTCAGCGATATCCATGCGCTGCTTTTCCCCTAGGCTGCGATTGGAAGGTACTCCCCGGCCGGCAGTATAGCGTTCTGGCTGCCGGCGGGAAGCGGCCTGTCGCCGGTTCAGGCCGGCCGCGACGCGTCTGGCTGAAACTGTTGCCTGCGCCCGGCTGCGGAACGGCCCAAGGCCGAATGGCTGGTGCGCGGTGGCATCAAGGACTTGCTGGCGAGCGCAGCGCTTGCCCGCGCGTAGCGGGTCGCACTGCCAGTCCATCGCCCCGGGCCTTGGTCGGGCTTGGAGACGGTTGCCCACCTTGCTTCCAGACACTCCTCTTAAACGCGCGCAGCGCCGGCGCATCGATCCAGGCGTCCGGCAGCCCCCAACTGGATGGAAGCGTCTGCGGGCGGCACTATAGCGCTCCCGCCTTCTCCGGAACGCCACGTGCCGGCTTCGTCGCTGCAACAGATTCTCGATGCCATCCACGCCGCAGCGGCCGCACAAGCGCGTGCCGACGTGCGGCTGCTGGCGGTCTCCAAGACCAAGCCGGCCGACGCCGTTGCCGCCCTGGCCGCGCAGGGCCAGCGCGCCTTTGGCGAAAACTACGTGCAGGAAGCCGACGCCAAGATCGCCCAGTTGCGTGCGTTGGATCTGGAATGGCATTTGATCGGCCACCTGCAATCCAACAAGGCCGAACTGGCGAGCCAATGCTTCGATTGGGTGCAGACGGTGGACCGCGCCAAATTGATTCCGCTGCTGGCGCGTCACCGCCCGGACGACCGCGCGCCGTTGAATGTATTGATCCAGGTCAACATCGACGACGAGGACAGCAAGCATGGGTGCGCACCCGAAGCGATCGACAGCCTGGCCGAAGCGATCGCCCTGCAACCACGCTTGCAGCTACGCGGACTGATGGCGATCCCTGCCCCGTTCCCCGATCAGGCACGACGCCAGGCTGCGTTTTCGCGCATGCAGGCGCTGTTCCAGCAGCTGCAGGCCCGTCATCGGCAGGTGGACACCTTGTCGATGGGCATGAGCTCGGATTTCGCCGAAGCGATCGCGGCCGGCGCCACCATGGTGCGGGTGGGCACGGCGTTGTTCGGCGCGCGCGGTCGGGCGCCGGACGCCTCTGCCTGATCGCATCGCCTCCCACATCGACTCGTCTTATTAAGGTGCTGCAATGAACACACCTGCTTCGTCCTCGCCCTCGTCTTCCGCTACGACGTCCATCGCCTTCGTCGGCGGCGGCAACATGGCGCGTAGCCTGATCGCCGGGCTGATCCGGCAGGGGGCGCCGGCTGCCAGCATCCGCGTGGCCGAGCCGGTGGCCGATCTACGCGAAGCCTTGGCGCGCGACTTCGGCGTGCAGGTCGTCGAGGATGCGCGCGCCGCTGTCGATGCGGCCACGACCTGGGTTTTGGCGGTCAAGCCGCAGATCTTGCCAATGGTGTGCACGCAACTGGCCGACCTTGCGCAGGCAAAACAACCGCTGCTGGTTTCCATCGCGGCCGGCATCACCGCCACGCAGCTGCAGCGCTGGTCGGGCGGCGATATCGCCGTGGTTCGTGCCATGCCCAACACACCCGCCTTGCTCGGCGCCGGCGTCACCGGGCTGTACGCCAACGCGCGTGTGTCCGCGACGCAACGCCAACAGGCCACCCAACTGCTGGGCAGCGCCGGCGTCACCGTCTGGATCGACGACGAAGCGCAGATGGATGCGGTGACCGCGGTCTCCGGCAGCGGACCGGCCTATGTCTTCCTCTTGGCAGAAGCGATGGAAGCTGCCGCGCAAGCGCAGGGCCTGCCCGCCGCAACCGCGCGCACCCTGGTGCTGCAAACGCTGCTCGGCGCCGCACGCATGCTCACCGAATCGGGCGAACCACCGGAGGTCCTGCGTCGCCGCGTGACCTCGCCAAACGGTACGACCCACGCCGCCATCGAGACGTTCCAGGCCGGCGGCTTTGAAGCCCTCACCGCCCAGGCCATTGCCGCAGCGACCGAACGCGGCCGCAGTTTGTCCGCTGCCAATGGCTGATTGAAACGCGGCGGCGTCTGTATCTAGCGCATCGCGTGGCACCTTTGCGCGGCGCGCATGGCAAGACGAAAACGAATTCGAACATCTGCGCAAAGCGCCGCGCCAGCGCCTGGATCGCCGGAAGGTGGATGCAGGGCGATACGGCGCCGAAGGCTGCATCGCGCCCAAAAACCGATCTATTTGCCGCACATGCAACGCGCGTCCACGTTTGCAATCGATGGCAGCCATCTCGTCGGCGCGTGGCCCCCGTTACGTGCATCCCCCAAAACGGCTGGCCTTATCGGCTGGCTGCATCGTCCTCACGGATGCGCGTTGCGGCCTTTGCTCGCGCAAACGATCTGCTGCTGTGCGTCAGACCTGCAGCGAACGTGCGCATGGCACGGGCAAGCCGATGCGTTTTGTCCGTTTTTTCTGCCGCTGGTGAACGAATCCCCGTCGAAAGATGCTTTTTTCGTGCTGTTTCATCGTTTGCCTATTGGCGGCGCGCAGCAGTTGCCCTACATTTCGCGTTGCCGACTGGGTCGGCAGACCCAACACCACCAACGAATACGGAACACATCACTCATGGCAAAAACCGCCGCTAAGAAGGCTGCCCCCAAGAAGGCAGTGAAAAAGGTCGCCGCGACCAAGACCGCAAAGCCGGCCAAGGCCGCTGCCGCCAAGTCCGCTGCGCCCAAGCCGATCAAGGAAGCACTGAGCAAGACCGGCCTGGTCGCGCACATTGCCGAAAGCACCCAGTTGGCTCCGAAGGACGTCCGCGCCGTGCTGGCGTCGCTGGAAGCCACCGCACACGCATCGCTGAGCAAGAAGGGCGTCGGCAGCTTCACCATCCCGGGCATGCTCAAGCTGACCACCGTGCACGTGCCGGCCAAGCCGAAGCGCAAGGGCATCAACCCGTTCACCAAGGAAGAGCAGATGTTCGCCGCCAAGCCTGCGACCACCAAGCTCAAGTCACGTCCACTGAAGAAGTTGAAGGACGCGGCGCTCTAATCGAGCACGCATCCGGTATCACGAAGACGGCCTGCGGGCCGTCTTTTTTTATCGTCCCAGACAGTGCAGCACATACCGCTCATCGGCACTGCCCTACCCTGCATGCTGATTCGCCATCTGCAGGTGCCCGTGACCGGTCCGTCGAACACCCTGCCATCGTCGCCACGCCGAGCTTCCACACGTAGCCCCGCACGTCGGCTGCGCAGCATGGTTGTCTCCATTGCGCTGTTGTGCGTGCTGGCAGTAGCAACCCGCTGGGCCTGGCAGCTGCCAATCGCCCATCAGCTCCGTACCAGCTGGGAGCTGTCGCAAATGCCGCCACCTGCGCAGTTGCATGTGCCGGTGGAAGGCGTGCGTGCGCGACAGATTGCCGACACCTTTGGCGCACCCCGTGGCCGCGACCGCACACACGCGGGCGTGGATATCTTCGCGCCACGCGGTACATCGGTGGTGGCGGCAACGCGCGGCGTGGTCAGCGCCATCCGCGACCAGGGCCTGGGCGGAAAACAGGTCTGGCTCCTGGGTCCGGCGATGGAACGGCATTACTACGCGCATCTTGACGACTGGGCTGCCGGCCTAGCAGTAGGCGATGTGGTCGAGCCCGGCACCCTGCTTGGCAAGGTCGGCACCACCGGCAACGCGCGCGGCACGCCGCCACACCTGCACTATGGTGTCTATGGACGCAACGGTGCGTACGATCCGCTGCCGCTCCTGCGCAAACCCGCCGCACAGCCAGCAAACTGAGCACGTTGGAACACTGCGTCATGGGCCACCCTATCGAGACGGTTGCGTCCTGCGCCTATGGTGAGCACAGCCCAGAACGACGCGACCCATATGTCCCGCAAACGCTATCGCATCACGGTCACGCCCATCGAAAACGACGGCCGCCCTTGTGACGACCGCTGCACCATCGAATTCGAACAACGTTCGCGCGCCGACTGGATGCGGCTGCTCGAAGAACTACACCTGCGCCGCGATCTGAGCAGCGACGAATGCGCGGCACTGACCGTAGGCTCGCAATTGCTGGAAGACCTGGCGGCCCGCCCACGCGCGCAGCCCAGCGATGCACTGGACGCATTGCGTCCCAAACTGCAGCTACTGCTGGAACGCCTGCAGCGCGTGCACCCCGCCACCGGTGCCTGAAGACGCATCGCCGCACGTACCCGCTACACTGCGCACCTCGGGGATGGGGACGCGCCATGCGCTGGATGGGAATACTCGTTGTCGCAGCCGCACTTTCTGGTTGCAGCTGTCATCGCACTGGCGATCCGCAGGCAACCGACGCGTCGGCGACGCATGCTGCGAGCACATCGCGCCCTCTCGATAAGGGCACTGCCGGCACCACGACCGCATCACCTGCCCCTGCGGCCAATCCCACCGATGCTCTTGCGCTGGCCAACTACGCCCAAGCAAGCGCCACCGTTCAACGTTACCTCGGCGCGTTGCCGGGAACGGCGCGCGCGCAGGCCGATGCCTTATGGACCGGCGGCCGCCCTGCCCCGGTGCCGGACGACGCTGCCTTGCGCGCCATCGCCAACATCCAATCGATACGCATCAACAACGACCCGCCCATTGCGCTGGATCAGGCGCAGCCGCCACAGCGTATCGAAGTGCCGGTGCAATTGACGGTACGCACCACCACCGGCACGCAACGCCTGGTCGGCGCATACCGGCTGCAACCCCGCGCCGGTAGCGATGGCTGGGAAATCTATTCGGCTACGCTGCAACCGGTGTTGCGCTAACCCGTGGTTCACCGGCGCCGACTAAGGTGATGTCACATGTTGCCGGAGTCACCCGATGAAACTGCGTTCGCTTGCCGGATCCATGCTCGCCCTCGCCTTGGCAATGCCCATTACCAGCGCCTGGGCCGCACCGCAGATCCAGGGAAAACAGATCAGCGTGCAGGCCAGCGACCTGCAGCAGTATCTGGGTGGCCGCTTCCCGCAGACACACGACACACTGGGCGGGCTGATCGCAATGACGGTCAGCAACCCGGCGCTCTCGTTGCCGCCAGGCGATCGGCTCAAGATGGCGTTCGATCTTGCCGTGGCGACCGCGGGCGGCGCTCCTGCACCGGTCGGCAATGTGACCTTGACCAGCGCACTGCGCTACGACGTGGCCAAGCAGGGCTTCTATCTCGACCAACCCAGCATCGACGACTTCCGCCCCGCCCACGCGGGCGCAAAGCTCGACCACAGCACGCGGCAGCTGCTCAATACCTGGCTGGCCGACTACGCGCGCAAGGAACCGATCTACCGGATCGATCCGGCGATTGCGTCCGTGATGGGTGCGGTGCAGGTGGAATCGGTCGGCATTCAGAACGGGCGTGTGGCGGTCAACTTCAACCAGAACATCGAGCAGCTGGTGCCCGCGGCAGCGCTGTCCGGGAAGTAGGCCCGCGTGGGTTGGCGTCGATGGCGCAACCCACGCACCACTCCAAATTGAAAGGCCCGACGCACCTGCGCCGGGCCTTCTTGTTTCGAGCTGACACTGGCCAGTGAGGAGCCTATGCAGCCAAGGCCTCGGCCACTGCCGCGGCGAACGCAGGAATGTCGTCCGGTTTGCGGCTGGTAATCAGCTGACCATCGACCACCACTTCGGCATCCTGCAAGCGCGCGCCGGCATTGATCAGGTCCGTCTTGACCGACGGCCATGAGGTGATCTGGCGGTCGCGGACCAAGTCGCTTTCGAGCAACAGCCACGGTCCATGGCAGATCGCCGCCACTGGTTTTTGTGCGGTCGAAAACGCGCGAATGAATGCGATTGCCTGCTCATCGGTGCGCAGCGTATCGGGATTGAGTACGCCGCCAGGCAAGACCAGCGCGTCGTAGGATTCGGCTGTTGCCTGATCTAGCTGCCGATCGACCGTTACCGAATCGCCCCAATCTGTGTGATTCCAAGCGCGAATCTGTGCACCGTCGCCTGGCGCGATGACCTCGACCTTGGCACCCCAGCTTTCCAGCAGGCGCTTGGGCTCGGTCAGTTCGGATTGCTCGAAGCCATCGGTGGCCAGCACGGCAACCGTCTTGCCTGTAAGCGAATAAGACATATGGGGCTCCTCATAAAAAGAAGCCCAAACCTAGAAAGCGTGCCGTTGCGCACCTGTGAACCGATGTGTGCGTGGCGTCAGCGCCTGACGCCACCTTCATGCTCAGCGCTTGGGCTGCAGCATCGTTCCGGTGCAATTCTTCGAGCCGCAGCGGCATTCCCAAATTTTCTTCAGGCGTGGCGTGTGACGCTCGGCAAGGGTGATGCCGTAGTTATAGGTGAGCTCTTCGCCGGGTTTGATGTCGCGCTTGGCCTCGATGAAGATCTTGTCCTTGCGGCGGTCGTCGCCCTCGGCTTCTTCGATCACCGCTTCGCAATTAGGATCGCAGCTATGGTTGATCCAGCGCGCGACATTGCCTTCGTAGTTGGCATCCAGCACGTAGTCGTCGCTGAGCGTAAACAAGAAGGTATGCCCGCTCTCCACGTCGCCGGTGTCGTCGGCATCCACTTCGGCATGCGTGCGCAGCCGTCCCTTGTACTGAATGATGCGCTCGCCCTTGCGTAGCGGGGCGAGGGCGAACATGCCATTGCCGTGGATACGAGACTTGCGGGCGGCAACTTTGCGCGACATGTAGGGGTCCAGTGATGGGGCCGCTCATTGTGACCGCAGCGCGCCAATGCGCCAAGCACAAGCGCAGCGTGCACCGCAACGGGCCACGCTTGCCGGCGGCTGAACCGCGCCGTTGGCCCTGCCTTACTGGAAAGAGTACAATTTCGGTCCGCTTTCGGATTTCGTCTTCTCCTCCATGTTGCGCGTCACCAAACTCACCGATTACGCCACCGTCGTGCTGACCGTCCTGGCGGCACGCTGCGATCAGGTGCTCAGCGCAAGCGAGCTGGCCGAACAGGCCGGTCTGGAAGCGCCGACTGTCAGCAAGATTCTCAAGCCGTTGTCGCAGGCGGGCCTGGTTGAAGGCTTGCGCGGCGTGCACGGCGGCTACCGACTTGCGCGCGCCGCCAGCGACATCACCCTGGTGGAGATCGTCGAAGCGATGGAAGGTCCGTTGGCGATCACCGAATGCAGCCAGGACCACAGCCAGTGCGGTATCGCGCAGCGCTGTGGCGTGCGCTCGAACTGGCGCCTGATCAACGACGTGGTCGGCGATGCCTTGCGTCGCGTCACGCTCGCGCAGATGTTGCAGCCCCTTTCTCTCCCTGGCGACACCCGTCGGCGTTCCATCGCCGCACGCGTCGCGACCACCTGACCTGTAGGCAGCCCAATGGCCACCGAACTTGCTCCCCCACAGAACGCGCAGATCCTCGAACGGCTGGGTCGACGCTACGACGCCGGCTTCATCACCGAAATCGAATCGGACTCGCTCCCGCCCGGCCTGGACGAAGACGTCATCCGCGCGTTGTCGGCCAAGAAAGACGAGCCGCAATGGATGACCGACTGGCGTCTAGAGGCCTATCGCCATTGGCTAAAGATGCCGATGCCGGAGTGGGCGAAGCTGCAGATCTCGCCGATCGACTTCCAGGCGCTGAGCTATTACTCCGCGCCCAAGGGCCCGAAATACGCCTCGCTGGACGAGGTGCCCAAGGAATTGCTGGACACCTACGACAAGCTGGGCGTGCCGTTGCACGAGCGCGCCAAGCTGGCCGGGGTCGCCGTCGATGCGGTGTTCGATTCGGTCTCGGTCGGCACCACCTTCCGCAAGGAACTGGCCGAAAAAGGCGTGATCTTCTGTTCGATGTCCGAGGCCATCAAGGAGCACCCGGAGATCGTCAGGCAGTACCTGGGCAGCGTGGTGCCGGTGGGCGACAACTATTTCGCTGCGCTCAACTCGGCCGTGTTCTCCGACGGCAGTTTCGTGTTCATCCCCAAGGACGTGCGTTGCCCGATGGAATTGAGCACGTATTTCCGCATCAATGCCGGCCATACGGGCCAGTTCGAGCGCACCTTGATCGTGTGCGAAGACAAGGCCTACGTCTCGTATCTGGAAGGCTGTACGGCGCCCATGCGCGACGAGAACCAGCTGCATGCGGCGGTGGTCGAGCTGGTGACGCTGGAAGATGCAGAAATCAAGTACTCGACCGTGCAGAACTGGTACCCGGGCGATGAGGAAGGGCGCGGCGGCATCTACAACTTCGTCACCAAGCGTGCCGAATGCCGTGGCGCGCGCAGCAAGGTGACCTGGACCCAGGTCGAAACCGGCTCTGCGATCACCTGGAAGTACCCGTCGTGCGTGCTGATTGGCGACGATTCGGTGGGCGAGTTCCATTCGGTCGCGTTGACCCACCATCGTCAGCAGGCCGACACCGGCACCAAGATGATCCACATCGGCAAGCGCACCAAGAGCAAGATCGTCAGCAAGGGCATCAGCGCCGGGCGTGGCCAAAATACCTATCGCGGCCAGGTCAAGGTGGACCGCAATGCCGATGGTGCACGCAACTATACGCAGTGCGATTCGCTGTTGATCGGCAAGCAGTGTGGCGCTCATACCTTTCCCTATATCGAGGTGAAGAACCCGGGCGCCACCGTCGAACACGAGGCCACCACCTCCAAGATCAGCGACGACCAGCTCTTCTATTGCCGCGCGCGTGGCATCAGCCAGGAAGATGCGGTGTCGTTGATCGTCGACGGCTTCTGCAAGCAGGTGTTCCGCGAACTGCCGATGGAGTTCGCAGTGGAAGCCAAGAAGCTGCTGGAAGTCTCGCTGGAAGGCAGCGTCGGCTGACGCTGCCTTAGAGATTCGGCATTGGGGATAGGGAATTCGCAGAACCCCACACCGATGCCGACCGGCTGACTCGCTTTTACCAATCCCAAATTTCGAATCCCCAATCCCATGCTCAAGATCACCAACCTCCACGCCAGCATCGCCGGCAAAGACATCCTCAAGGGCCTGTCGCTGGACATCCAGCCCGGCCAGGTGCACGCCATCATGGGTCCCAATGGCGCCGGCAAATCCACGCTGGGCAATGTATTGGCCGGTCGAGACGGCTATGAGGTCAGCGCAGGCAGCGTGCAGTTCGACGGCAAGGATCTTCTCGACCTGCCGCCGGAAGAACGCGCCGCCGCTGGCTTGTTCCTGGCCTTTCAGTACCCGGTGGAAATTCCCGGCGTCAACAACACCTATTTCCTGCGCGCCGCGCTGAACGCGCAGCGTAAGGCGCGTGGCGAAGACGAGCTGGATTCGATGCAGTTCCTCAAGCTGGTGCGGCAGAAGCTGGCGGTGCTGCATCTGAAGGACGAGCTGCTGCATCGCGGCGTCAACGAAGGGTTCTCTGGCGGCGAAAAGAAGCGCAACGAGATCTTCCAGCTGGCCGTGCTCGAGCCCAAGCTCGCCATTCTGGACGAGACCGATTCCGGCCTGGATATCGATGCGCTCAAGAGCGTGGCCGACGGCGTCAACGCGCTGCGTTCGCCCGAGCGGTCGTTCCTGGTCATCACCCATTACCAGCGCTTGCTCGACTACATCAAGCCGGACGTGGTGCATGTGCTGGCCGAGGGCCGCATCGTGCAGAGCGGCGGCCCGGAACTGGCCCTGGAACTGGAAAAGCACGGTTATCACTTCCTGAAAGACCGCGTGGTTCCCGAGGTTGCCGCCTGATGAGTGCCCTGCTCGACTCCCTGGCGCGCGGGTTCAGCGGCAGTGATGCACGCCGCGCCGAGCTCGATGCCGCCCTGCAGACCGGCCTGCCCGGCCCACGTGCCGAGGCCTGGAAATACACCTCGTTGCGGCAGCTGGAACGGCGCAGCTTTCAGCCCGCCCCGTTGGTCCCGACGCTGGTGGATGCCGCCGCGCTGGACGACATCCCTTCGCCACGCCTGGTCTTGGTCAATGGCCGCCCGTCCGAGGCGCTCAGCGATCTGTCCACGTTGCCGGAAGGCGTGCAGTTGGACACCCTGTCTGCATCGTTGGCTGCAAGCGACCAGGCGCAGCAGTTGCTGGGCCGCCGCTTCGACGGCAGCGACGAGGTCTTTGCGCGCCTGAATGCCGCGCTTGCCGACGAAGGCGTGCTGGTACGCGTGCATGCCGGCGCGCAGATCGAGCTGCCACTGCATTTGGTGTTCGTCGGCGTGGCCGGCGAGCAGGATCTGTCGTGGCATCACCGCCATCTGATCGAATTGCGTGCCGGCGCTGCGCTGCAGGTAATCGAGCATCACCTGCATGTCGGCGACGCCGCGCATCTGGAGAACAGCGTGATGCACGTGCATCTGGCACAGGGCGCAGCGCTGTCGCACGCGCGCGTGCAGGCCGGCAGCGCACATGCGACGTCGCTGCTGCGCACCGACGCGGTGCTGGCGCGCGACGCGCGCTACCAGCGTGTGGACCTGGAGCTAGGTGCCGGCCTGTCGCGGCACGAGCTCAACGTGCGCCTGGAAGGCAACAACGCCCAGCTCACCGCCAATGGCGTGCTGCTCGGCAACGGCCGCCGGCATGTGGACACGCGGCTGGGCATCGAGCATATCGCGCGCGACACCGCCTGCGAACTGGTATGGCGCGGTGTGGGCGCGGACCGCAGCCGCGTGGTCTTCCATGGTGGCATCCGCATCCGCGCAGGCGCCGACGGCACCGATGCACGGCTGTCCAACAAGAATCTGCTGCTGTCGTCCAATGCCGAAATCGATACCCAGCCGGTGCTGGTGATCGATGCCGACGAGGTGCAGGCCGCGCATGGCGCCACGGTGGGCCAGCTCGACGACAACGCCTTGTTCTACCTGCGCTCGCGCGGCTTGCCGCAGCAACAGGCGCAGCGCCTGCTGAGTGCCGCGTTCTGTCACGAACCCTTGCGCGTGCTGCCGGCCGCCTTGAGCGCCGTGCTGGCGCTGCAACTGGACCGTGCATTGAATTCGGCGGGCGTGGCATGAACGTGTCCGCCGTTCCGCCCAGCGCAACGCCCGACTGGGACCGCGTGCGCCTGGATTTCCCGCTGCTGATGCGGCAGGTGCATGGCAAGCCGCTGATCTATTTCGACAACGCGAACACCGGGCAGAAGCCGCTGCAGGTGATTGCCGCCACCGACGAGTTCTACCGCCGCCAGAACGCCAACGTAAGCCGTGCCGTGCATGCGCTCGGCAGCGAGGCGACCGACGCGTTCGAGGGCGCGCGCAACAAATTGGCGCGTTTTCTCAACGTCCGCGCCGATGAGCTGGTGCTGTGCAGCGGCACCACCTTCGCGATCAATCTGGTGGCGTATTCGTGGGCATTGCCGCGGCTGGGCGCCGGCGATGTGATCCTGATTTCGCGCATGGAGCACCATGCCAACATCGTGCCGTGGCAGTTGGTGGCCCAGCGTACCGGCGCCACCATCCGCGTGGCCGACATCACGCCCGATGGCGCGTTGGATCTGGATGGCTTGCGCAAGGCGATGACACCTGACGTCAAACTGCTGGCGATCACCCACGTGTCCAACGTGCTGGGAACGGTCAACCCGGTACGCGAGATCTGCCGCGAAGCGCGCAAGCGCGGCATCGTCACCATGGTGGACGGCTCGCAGGCGGCACCGCATCGGCGCATCGACGTGGCCAGCATCGGCTGCGATTTCTACGCCATCACCGGGCACAAGATGTGCGGCCCCACCGGCACCGGCGCACTGTGGGCACGTCGCGAGCATCTGCAGGCGATGCCGCCGTTTCTGGGCGGCGGCGAGATGATCAAGGAAGTCAGCTTCGAGAACACCGTCTTCAACGATGCGCCGCATAAGTTCGAAGCCGGCACGCCCAACATCGCCGGTTTCGTCGGCCTGGGTGCGGCAGTGGATTACCTGGAATCGATCGGCCTGGCGCACGTGGAAGCACGCGAAGCCGAACTGCTCGCCCACTTCACCGAAGAACTGCAACGCATCGACGGCCTGCGCATCTTCGGCACCACGCCCGACAAGGCCGCGGTGGTGTCGTTCCTGATCGACGGTGCACACGCGCACGACCTGGCCACCCTGCTCGACCTGGAAGGCGTCGCGGTGCGCTCGGGCCAACACTGCGCGCATCCGCTGCTGCAGTACTACGGCGTCGCCGCCACCTGCCGCGCGTCACTGGCGTTCTACAACACGCACGACGAAATCGAACGCTTCGTCGCCGCGTTGGTGAAGGTGCGTCGACTGTTGGGCTGATGGGAATCGGGAATCGGGAATGGAGAATCGAAAGAGCGGTTCTCCCGAACGCCGGTGGCATGCGATGCATGGAACACGGCTCATCGGGCAGCGCAGCGCTTCCCCCATTCCGCATTTCCCATTCCCGATTAAACTGTGCCCATGCAGACCACCACTTTCCGCACCGCCACCGTCGTTGACATCGACGCCCTCGTCCTGCTGGTGACCTCGGCCTATCGCGGCGACAGCAGCCGCGTGGGCTGGACCACCGAGGCCGATATTCTCGAGGGTGCGCGTATCGATCCGGCCGTGCTGCGCGACGATATCCTGCGCGAACGCAGCCTGGTGCTGGTGGTCGAACAGGATGGGCGTCTGGTGGCCTGTGCGCACATTGCCGATGACCACGGCGCCGGGTATTTCGGGATGTTTGCGGTGGATCCTTCGCTGCAGGGCAGCGGGCTCGGCAAGACGCTATTGGCCGAAGCCGAGCGCCTTGCACATCGCCAATGGCAGCTGCCGGTGATACGCATGACCGTCATCGATGTGCGCGATGAACTCATCGCCTTCTACGAACGGCGTGGGTATCGTCGCACCGGCATCGTCAAACCCTTCCCGTATGGCGACGAGCGCTTCGGCATTCCGCTGCGCCAGGATCTGCGTTTTGAAGTGCTGGAAAAGCAGTTGAACGGGCCAAGCCCGTGAGCGACACCTGGACCTTCGTCTGTGCCAGCGATGCGCTGCTGCCCGGTGAAATGCAGACCGTCTGGGACGAGGTCACCGATACGCCGATCGTGGTGTTCAACCTCGATGGCGCCTTGTACGCGCTGGAAGACCGCTGCAGCCACGAAGACTACGAGCTGTCGCCTGGCAGCTTCGATCCGGTAGCCGGCACCATCGAATGTCAGTTGCATAGCGCGCGCTTCGATGTCCGCGACGGCCGCCCTCTGTGCGCGCCTGCCTACACGGCCGTGCCCAAATTCCCGGTCAAGCGCGAACACGACGGCATCTGGACCCGCGACGATCGTTGAAGCGGGAGCGTTGCAGCGACGGTGCCGATGCACGGCGCCACGCATCGCAGCGTCTGCCACCGACTGGCAGATATTGCAAAGAAGAATGATTTGCATTTAAGATCGTATCCTTAAGGCCTTCTTAACAACTGGCCTGCCTGCGATCCCATGCACCCAGCCCCGCTCGACGCCTGCCCCGCTCGTTCGCCTCGCCTGCGCGCCCTTGCGCAGCGCCTCGGCTTGCCTGGCCCGGGCGGCTGTCGGCGCAGCGCTTCGGGTTAGCCGGCGCAGCATCCACGCATTCCATCCCGCATCCGCCAAGCCATCGCCAGGTGGGAGCCTCGCATCCTCCTTGAGACCTTCCATGACGCCTCGCATTTCCCCGCTCGCTTCGGCCGTGTTGCTGACGCTGTCCGCCCCCGCTTTCGCCCAGCCCGACGATGTGTCGGCGCCTCCAGGGGCGGTGGATCTGGATGCGATCCGGGTGCAGCAGGAACGTGCGCAGAAGCCGTCTTCGCCCAAGTACACAGAAGCCCTGCGCGACACGCCGCAGACCATCACCGTGGTCACCAAGCAGACCATGGACCAGCAGAATCTGCTGTCGCTGCGCGATGTACTCAGCACCCTGCCCGGCATCACCTTCGGTGCGGGCGAAGGCGGTGGCGGCTACGGCGACAGCATCAACCTGCGCGGCTTCACCGCCAGCAGCGACATCACCACAGACGGCGTGCGCGACAGCGCGCAGTACAGCCGCAGCGACACCTTCAACCTCGAATCCGTCGAGCTCATCAACGGCGCCAACTCGGCCATGTCCGGCGCAGGCTCGGTCGGTGGCAACATCAACCTGGTCACCAAGACCGCCGGCCAGGGCAACTTCACCAACGTCATGATCGGCGGCGGCAGCGACCGTTACGGCCGCCTCACTGCCGATAGCAATTACGACTTCGAAAACGGCACCGCCGTACGCTTGAATGCGATGGGCCACACCCAGGACGTGCCGGGCCGCGACGAAGAATTCCGTCACCGTTGGGGCGTTGCGCCGTCGGTGGCCTTCGGCCTGGGTTCGGACACGCGCTTTACGCTGAGCTACTTGCACCAGCACGACAACAACCTGCCGCAGTATGGCGTGCCGTTCGCGCTCAGCCCGTTCAACGATGGCCCGTTGCCGGGCGTGGACCGCGAAACCTATTACGGCTATCGCAATGTGTCGCGTCAGGAGATCGACGTGGACATGCTCACTGGCGTGCTGGAAATGGACTTCGACGACAACGTCAAACTGCGCAGCCTGGCGCGCTTGCAGCGTGTGGATCAGAGCACCACCGCCACCGCACCTGAGGGCACCTGGTGCCTGGCCAACAACACCAATGCTTACACCGGCCGCGCGTGCGTGGGCCAGCCGCCGTCGACCTGGAACCCGAACAGCGGGCCACGCGGACTGGTGCGCGACACCGAAAACTTCATCGCACATAGCCAAACCGATCTGACCACCACGCTGCACACCGGTGCAATCGAACATCGCGTGGTCGCCGGCGTCGCCTTCAGCAAGGAAGATTTCGAACTGGATAGCGGTTCGCTCTTCCGCAACGCCGACGGCTCCACCACCGGCATCACCTACCCGCTGCAGTCGTTCGACAACCCTTACAACATCTGGACCGGCCCGCAGAACTATTTCCGCACTGGCCGCAGCAAGGGCAGCCTGACCAACCAGGCGGTGTACCTGTTCGACACGCTGCAGTTCAACGAGCAATGGATGCTCAACCTGGGCGGCCGCTACGAGCACAACGAAGGCGACACCACCACCTATACCGTCAACGCTACCGGCGGCATCACCGGCGTGGCCGCAGGCTTCCCGGCCGGCAGCAAGGACGATCTGTTTTCCTATCGCGCCGGACTGGTGTTCAAGCCGGTCGACAACGCCAGCCTGTATCTGTCCTATGCAAATGCGAAGACGCCATCCAAGGCCTCGGTCAACGGCTCGTGCACGCCGATTGCCACCTCCACCGTGGGTGCCAACTGCAATGTCGAACCGGAAACCGCGGTCAATCTCGAACTGGGCGGCAAGTGGGACGTGTTGGACGAGCGCCTGGCGCTGACCGCCGCGGTGTTCCGCAACGAACGCGAGAACTACAAGGTCAACAGCGGCGACCCGCTGGTCCCCGAGCAGGTACTGGACGGCAAGGCACGTGTGGACGGCATTGCGCTGGGCGCGGCCGGCTACCTGACCGAGCGCTGGTCCCTTTTCGCCAACTACACCTTCCTGGACAGCGAAGTGCTGCAGAGCGTGTCCAATCGCACCGCCAGCCTGACAGGCGACCCCATCGCCGGGCGCGAACTGGTGCAGACCCCGCGTAACGCCGGCAATCTCTGGACCACCTACCAGCTCAACCAATGGACCTTCGGCTACGGCGTCAACTATCAGGGCAGCTTCTATCCGAACAACACCTCGACCGCGGTCTACCGCAAGACCGACGCCTATTGGGTGCATCGCGCCATGGTCGGCCTGCGCGTCAATGCGTGGCTCAGCCTGCAGTTGAACGTCAACAACCTGTTCGATAAGGAGTACTACACCAGCATCCGCAACAACCTCACCGTCAACGCCGCAGGAACCGTCACGGCGGGCAGCGGTTGGGCGTTGCCGGGTGACGGCCGCTCGGCAGTGTTGAACGCCACCTTCAGCTTCTAACCCTCAGGCACGCCGTGCGCGCTGCGCGGGCGACGTGGAGACCACCGCATGTTGTTGCCCATCCCCGATGTGCTCAGCCCCGCGCAACTCAGCCAGCTGCGCACGCAGCTGGACGTGGCCGACTGGGCAGACGGCCGCATCACCGCCGGTCACCAGTCGGCACAGGCCAAGGACAATGCGCAGTTGCCCGAAGACAGCGCAGTTGCACGCGAGGCCGGCGCGCTGGTGCTGGAGGCACTCGCACGCAGCAGCACGTTCTTTTCGGCAGTGTTGCCGCGCAGGATCTATCCGCCACTGTTCAATCACTACAGCGGCGGGCAGTCGTTCGGCTATCACGTGGACAATGCGGTGCGGTACGACCGCAGTCGTGGCGGCGCCGAAGCGGTGCGCACCGATGTCTCGGCCACGCTGTTTCTCAGCGACCCGGACAGCTACGACGGTGGCGAGCTGGTCATCGAAGACACCTATGGCACGCAGTCGGTCAAGCTGCCGGCCGGGCATCTGGTGATCTATCCGGGCACGAGTCTGCACAGGGTCATGCCGGTCACACGTGGCGCGCGCGTGGCGTGCTTTTTCTGGACACAAAGCATGCTGCGCGACGCCGCGCAGCGCCGCCTGTTGTTCGAGCTGGATGTTTCGATCCGCCGCCTCACCCAGGACACGCCCGGGCATCCCTCATTGATCCAGCTCACCGGCGTGTATCACAACCTGCTGCGGCAATGGGCCGATGTCTGAGCCGGCGCTGGACATCGCGCAGCTGAGCGCATTGCTGCGCACGCAGCCGGAACAGGCACGTGCGCGCTTGCACAAAGCCGCTACGAACCATGACGTAGGCGCACAATTGCTGCTCGCGCAGATGTACGCCGAAGGACGCGGCATTGCCGCAGATCCGGCTGCAGCGATGCTGTGGTACGAAGTGGCCGCCAACGCAGGGGGTGCGGAGGCGATGAACCAGCTGGGCCGCTGCCATGAACTCGGGTTCGGCACCGCCATCAACGCGGTGCTGGCCGTGCTGTGGTATCGCCGCGCCGCCGAACACGGCCTGGCATGGGGCATGTACAACCTGGCGCACATGTACGCCTCCGGGCGCGGCGTGGCGCAGGACCACGCGCAGGCATTGGCGCTGTACCGCCGCGCGGCCGAAGCCGGGCATGCCAAGTCGATGAACTTCCTGGCGCGCTATCTCGACCAGGGCCTGGCCTGCGCTGCAGACCCTCTGGCCGCATGCGTGTGGTACCGCCGCTCTGCCGAAGCGGGCGATTTCCGCGGCCAGGCCGGTTACGCCACCCTGCTTGCCGACAGCGGCGAGCTGGATCAGGCCGAGACATGGATGCGCCGCGCCATCGCAGGTGGCCACGCCGGCTTTCTGCAACAGCTCGCACCACTGCTGGCCGGCGCGCGCCATCCGCGCCTGCGCGCCTTGCTGCACGAGGTGGCTGCACGGCAGCGGCAACTGCAGCCCCGCGTTCCCGAAGATGTGGCCTGAGCGCAGCATGTCGACCTCAGACCACGCTCGCCTCGCCAGCGCGCAGCAACGCCGCGGCTTCTGGCTGCGCATGCTGCATCAGTGGCACTGGATCAGCTCGGCGCTGTGTCTGATTGGCATGCTGTTGTTCACCGTCACCGGGCTGACCTTGAATCACGCCGCGCGCATCGAAGCCAGCCCATCGACCGAACAACGCACGCTGACGCTGCCACCCGCGCTGCTGCAGACGCTGGGCAACCGGCAGGACGGCAATGCACCGCTGCCGCCGCGCGTGGCGCAATGGCTGGGGCGCGAGCTCGATATCAGCATCGGCACGCGCAACGGCGAATGGTCGGCGGACGAGGTGTATGTCGCGCTGCCACGCCCCGGCGGCGACGCCTGGCTGAGCCTGGACCGCCGCACCGGCGCGATCGAATACGAACGCACTGCGCGCGGCTGGGTCGCCTATCTCAACGATCTGCATAAAGGCCGCAATGCCGGGCCGGCCTGGGGCTGGTTTATCGATGTCTTTGCGATCGCCTGCCTGGTGTTCTGCATCACCGGCCTGTTCCTTCTCCACCTGCATGCACGGCAGCGGCACATGACCTGGCCGCTGGTCGGCCTTGGCCTGCTGATTCCGCTGTTGCTTGCCCTGCTGTTGGTCCACTGAATCTTTCTACCGGAGACGATCATGCGCGCCACATTGACCATCGCCTTGAGCGGCCTGCTCGCCATGCCGGCGTATGCCGCCACACTCGACATCAACGTCGAAATCCCCAAGCTCAACGTCGCCGAATACCACCGCCCGTATGTCGCGGTCTGGCTGGAAGGCGCAGATCAGAAGGTCGCCGCCAATCTGGCGGTCTGGTATCAATCCAGGGACACCGCCGAAGGCCACGGCACCAAATGGCTGCCGGATCTGCGCCAGTGGTGGCGCAAGAGCGGCCGCACCCTGAGCGTGCCGGTCGATGGCGTCACCGGTCCCACCCGGCCGGCCGGCGCGCATGCGCTGTCGTTTTCCGATAGCAAGGGCGCATTGAAGTCGCTGCCGGCGGGGCAATACACGCTGGTGGTGGAAGCCGCACGCGAAGTTGGCGGCCGCGAACTGGTCAAGCTGCCTTTCACCTGGCCGGCGACGTCCGCGCAGACGGCCAAAGCCAGCGGCAGCAGCGAGCTCGGTGCGGTCAGTCTGGTTGCAAAGCCCTGACCGCTGCGTTGGCGCTCGCAGCGCTCTCCAGCGCGTGGATTTTTCAGTGCACACCTCGCGTTGCGGCAACGCGTTTTGTCTAACGCCTGGCGCTTTCCACGCATCCAGACAGCGTTGCAGTCTCGCGCTGATCCTACATGCGCCCCATCGTTGTCATCGTCTTTCAAGGAGTTGTCATGAAACGTTCGCTCGTCCTGGTTGCCCTGCTTGCCACCCTGCCGCTCAGCGCACTTGCCCATAAGGCCTGGTTGCTGCCATCGCAGACCGTCATCGCTGGCGACGCGCCGTGGATCACCGTGGATGCTGCCGTCTCCAACGACCTGTTCTACTTCAATCACGTGCCGCTGCGGCTGGACAACCTGAGCATCACCGCCCCCGATGGCAGCGCGCTCAAGCCGGAGAACCCGGCCACCGGCAAGTACCGCAGCGTGTTCGACCTGCAGCTCGCCCAGCCCGGCACCTACAAGCTCGCCATCGTCAACGCTGGCCTGTTCGCCAGCTGGAAAGAGGACGGCAAACCCAAGCGCTGGCGCGGCAACGAAGCCAGTTTCGCCACCGAAGTGCCGAAAGACGCCAAGGAACTGCAGGTCTCGCAATCGCTCAGCCGCGTGGAAACCTTCGTCACCCGCGGCGCACCGACGACCAGCGTGTTCAAGCCCAGCGGCAAGGGCATCGAGCTGATTCCGGTCACCCATCCCAATGACTTGGTCGCCGGCGAAGCCGCGCAGTTCACCCTGCAGCTGGACGGCAAACCGGCCGCGGGACTGGAGATCGACATCGTGCGCGGCGGCACCCGCTATCGCGATGCGCAGAACGAGATCAAGCTCAAGACCGATGCCAAGGGCGGCTTCAGCGTCACCTGGCCGGCAGCGGGCATGTACTGGCTGGAAACCACCAGCGAAGACACCAAGACCTCGCTGCCGCAAGCCAAGCAACGTCGCCTGGGCTATGTCGCCACGTTGGAAGTGCTGCCGCAATAAGCGCAGCGCACAAAGACCACAGCGCTCGCCGCCAGGCGGGCGCGGCCAACGCGCGCTGCGGGGAGTATCTTTCGCACACACTGGTTTTTGCGCTGTTCCACGCACGGACGGCTGATCGTGACGCTCTTGGCCTCAAGCTGTCCCGCACGGCAGCAAGGGCACATTTGCTGCATGCTGCCGCTTCCCGCCCCCATCCGATCACGCCATGCCCGCAGCGCCTTCAGACCACGACATCGCCACCCTGGGGGGGCGCAGCATGGGCACCACCTGGAGCGTGAAGCTGGTGGCGCCGCGCGGGCGCGACCTGCATCCGCTGCACGCATGTATCCAGGCCGCATTGGATCGCGTCGTCCAGCAGATGAGCACCTGGGAACCCGAATCGGATATCAGTTGCTACAACCGTGCCAGGGCGGGTCATTGGCAGACGCTGCCTGTCGAGTTTCATACGGTGTTACGCGCCGCGCTGGACATCGCCCAGGCCAGCGGCGGTGCCTTCGATCCCACGATCGGTCCAATGGTGGAGCTGTGGGGCTTTGGCGCCTCAGGCGGCCGACGACGGGTGCCCACGCGCGAGCAGATCGGGCTGGCCGGCTTGCGTTGCGGCTGGCAGCGCCTGGATCTGCACGGCATGCGCGTGCTGCAGCCTGGCGCAGTGGCGCTGGATCTTTCGGGAATTGCCAAGGGATTTGGCGTGGACTGCGTACACCACGCGCTGGTGCAGGCCGGCATCGCGAGCGCTTTGATCGAGGTCGGCGGCGAATTGTTCGGATACGGCCGTAAACCCGACGGCAGCGCGTGGCGCGTGCTGGTGGAATCCGCGCCCGACGAAGATGCCGGCGCGGCATTGCCGGCACGCGTTCTCGCGCTGGATGGGCTGGCAGTGGCTACCTCCGGCGATCGCTGGCACCGCTTCGACGCCGACGGCATCCGCTATGCGCACACGTTCGACCCGCGCACCGGCGTACCGGTGCCGCATGCGCCTGCCGCCGTCACCTTGCTCGCACACGATGCGATGCATGCAGATGCGTGGGCCACGGCAATGACGGTGCTCGGCGTAGATGACGGACTCGCCCATGCACGCACTGCGCATCTGGCGGTGCGCTTCCTGTCGCGCAACAACGGTGCGCTCCACGAATCGATGAGCCCTGCCTTCGAACAGCATCTGGGCGCATCATGCGCCTAGCAATGTCACTCGCCTGGGTCGGCAACGGCATGGTAATGCTCGTATTGGCGGCGCTGCTCGCATGGTTCGGAAGCCTGCATGGCGGCGCGTGGTGGAGCCCACCGACGCCGCACCGCTGGCAATTGGCGGCATTGGGCACGGTGGCGTACGCCGCATTGTGCGTACTCGTCGCATGGCGCTCATCCAACTACGTTACCGCGCAACACAGCCACGGCGACGGCGACGGCAATGGCGTATTGATCGCCTGGGCAAGCCAGACCGGATTCGCGCGCGAACTGGCCGAACGCAGCGCTGCCGCTTTGCAGTCGGCCGGGGTGGGCGCTGATGCACTGCCGATGGACGCCGTGGATGCCAGCCAGCTCGCGCGTGTGGCGCGGTTGTTGTGCATCGTCAGCACCACCGGCGAAGGCGATGCACCCGACCATCTGCAGGCCGCCGAGTACCGCTGGCTGACCGCTGATGGCCAGGATCTGGCCGCACTCCGCTACGCCGTGCTGGCGCTGGGCGACCGGCGTTACGCGCAGTTCTGCGCATTCGGCCGGCGCCTCGACGATCGCCTGCAGGCGCGCGGTGCCACACGCTTGTTCGCGCGCATCGAGGTCGACAACGCTGACCCGCGTGCGTTGCACCAATGGCAGCGACAACTGGCCGAACTGGCGCCCGCGCTCGCGACGCAGCCGCATTGGAGCGTACCGACCTACGCAGCCTGGCAACTGCGCGAGCGCGTCCAGGTCAATCCCGGCAGTGCCGGCGCGCCGATCTATCGGCTGCGGCTGACGCCTTGCGATGGCCAATTACCCACGTGGAAAGCAGGCGACATCGCCGAGATCGCGCCACACCATCCACCTGCCACGGTGGACGCCTGGTTGCGCCGGCATCGCTGCGATGGCGCGCAGTCTATCGACAACCGCATGCTGCGCGACTGGCTCAGCGGCGCGCAGCTTCCTGCCGATCTGGCTGTCGGCAGGGAGAAAAATGCAGCCCCATCCCGAAAAGCAGCCGAACAAGCAGCTGCGACGGTAGACGCGGAAATCGCCGCATGGGTGGATGTGGCGCTGGCCGCAGGCAACGCAACCGAAGAGACGAAGGCACAGGCGACTGCGACGATGGGTACAGCTTCCGGGATCGGCACCGCATCGCCACTGGACGTTGAAACGCTGGTGCGCAATCTGGTCGCCCTCCCGCATCGCGACTACTCGCTCGCCTCGATCCCCGAAGAAGGTCAGATCGAACTATTGATACGCGAACACCGCCACAGCGACGGCAGCCTGGGCCTGGGCAGCGGCTGGCTGTGCGTGCATGCTCCGATCGGCGCACCGATTGCATTGCGCCTACGCAGCAATCCCGGCTTCCACCCGCCGGCTCCCGATCGGCCCATGCTGCTGATCGGCAACGGTACCGGCATCGCCGGCCTGCGCGCGCATCTGCGCGCACGTATCGCTGCCGGAGCGCGGCGCAACTGGTTGGTGTTCGGCGAACGCAGCGCTGCGCACGATGCGCTCTACGCCGAGGAACTGCAGCACTGGCAACAAGCCGGCTGGCTCGAACGTCTGGACCGCGTGTACTCGCGCGATCAGGATCAACCCGCACGCTATGTGCAGCACGCACTGAGTGCGGCCGCCGCCGAGGTGCGCGTATGGGTCGAGCAAGGTGCCTGCCTCTATGTGTGCGGCAGCCTTCGCGGCATGGCGCCAGAGGTAGACCATGCGCTAGACAATATCCTGGGTGCATCGGTCAGACAGCAACTGATACACGACGGCCGCTACCGACGCGATGTGTACTGATGATCCGCGTCACCCGCGCCGCTGAACCTTTCATACCACTAATCGGCCAGACACGCGTCGACGCCACGGTTTGCATTTCGTCCAGCACGCCTGCGACATAGGACACCGTCCGCTCGCGACCCAAAAGCACGGGCTACAAACCGCGGGCAGACGCACATCCAAGATATCCGGACCGCACACAACCAGCAGGGGCTTGCGCCGCTGACCGATCCGCCGCGGGCAGGACCAAGTAGCGGTGTCCGTCAGGCTCAAGGTTCCAGCAACGGACTCACCCGGATCGCCAACAACTCGCCGCCACCGTCGAGCACGTAACGGGTGCGCGTCGCTGCGCTCAGCCACGCGGTATCGCCAGCGGCCAACGACGGCAAACCGCTATCGCGCCCGAAACTCGCCTGGCCGGCAAGCAGATGAATCGCCCAGGCGCTACCCGGGTCGGCAAAGAACAACATGGTGCCGACCAGCGGACGATGCAGCAGCTCGGTCCGCAGCAAATCGCGCCGCCACATCAGGTTGAAATCCTGGGTAGGACCGTCCAGCAGCACCGCCTCAACCGCATCTTCGCCGGCAAATCGCACGCGTTGATAGGGCGGCACTAAGTCGACACGCCTGCTGCGGGAAGCGTTGGCAACGACGCGCTCACCAGCGCTCAGCGATCCATCGACAGCAGCATGCTCGCCGACACTCTCTGCGCCACTAGCGTCTGAACCCATCCCCTTCCAGGCATCCGCAGCGGTTTCGGTTTCGGCATTCTCGGTGCTGACGTTCGCACGAGCGCCAGCACTGCCACTAGCACTAGCACTGGTACCGGTTTCGGCTTCGGCTTCGGCTTCGGTTTCGGCTTCGGCTTCGGCTTCGGTTTCGGCTTCGGCTTCGGCTTCGGTTTCGGTTTCGGTTTCGGTTTCGGTTTCGACATCAGCATCGCCACTGCCGAACGTCAAACGCATGCCACTACCCCGAAGCAGCACCAACTCACGATCGATGCCCGGGAATGCAGAGAACGCGGCATCCTGCTCGATTTCGGCAATCGACAGCCGCAATGCCCACTGCGCCTTATCGCCCAGACGCAGGATCTCTCGGGTCCAACCCAACTGATTGCGCCACCGCTCACGGCGGTATTCATTGGCCGGAATCACCCGGCTGCTCAGGTCTGTCAGCTGCATCGGCGCATTGTGCCTGAAGCTCGCGCCCCGAGGTCAGGCCGTAGTTTGCCGCTTCGTCTGCCTTTATCGGCAAGACGCATAGCCAGCGACCTGAACATCTGGAAGCGGGCTAACGACACGATGCGGGCTCGACGGGTGTTCGCTACGCATGAGTCACTCGAACACGTCGAGGCTTTGCAGCGCAGTCGATATCCGACTGAAGACCACCCGCTGGTTTTGCTGTCAACCTGACAGCACCCTGGCAATGCGCGATCCCAAGATCTTCAGAGACCCAAACGAAAAACGCCCGGCTGCACATCCAAGTGCAACACCGGGCGATTCCACGTCCTTGTCGGCTTCCAGCCATCCCCCGGACATCCTGTCCAGTTAGGTTGCGGCCACGCATCCTCGCGTCGAACCGTATCTCGGATCCCTTCCCCTTAACGCCGTCCCACCGGTTTCACCGCCGCCCCCTTGGCAGCCTTCTTGGCTGGAGCCATCGTGGCTCCAACTTCGATCAGGTCGCGATTCCGTTCGACCGTCTTGAGTCCGATGCCCTTGACCAGTGCCAGTTCCTCGGCACTTTTGAAGGGACCGTTTGCCTGACGGTGCTCGACGATTGCCTCGGCTTTTGATCGCCCGACATTCATCAGCACCTTGTCCAATTCCTCAGCAGACGCGGTGTTGATATCGACCTTATCGAGTGCATACGCATTCGAGGACAACAGCAACGCCATTAGCAGGGACTTCAGGACTACGGTAAATGACTTCATTGCAACGCTCCTTGTGGCTTGGGTGATGGTCCTAGCCAGCATTCCTGCCAGCGGAGCCAGTGTCCCGCGCCACATGCAGCAATCCTATCGCCAACGAACTTTTCACACAGCCGGTGAACTGCGCGCCGCCTTGTAGGGAAATACCTACCCCCCAAGGCGGGCGTAGAATGTCCGGCTACGTCACGCATTCGGAGCCTCCATGGACAGCGCCAAGATCGACCAATTCGTCAGCGACACCTGGGACCGCGAGATCGTCCCGCAACTGGTCGATTACATCCGTATTCCCAACAAGTCGCCGATGTTCGATGCCGATTGGGTGGCCCATGGCTATATGGAGCAGGCGGTCGTGTTGATGGAGACCTGGGCGCGCGCGCAGGCCATCGACGGCATGCAGGTGGAGGTGGTGCGCCTGGAAGGCCGCACGCCATTGATCTTCATCGAGATCCCGGCCACCGGCCCCGAATCGGGGGACGACACCGTGCTGCTGTACGGTCACCTGGACAAGCAGCCGGAGATGACCGGCTGGGATGCGGACCTCGGGCCCTGGGAGCCGGTGTTGCGCGGCGACAAGTTGTATGGGCGTGGTGGCGCCGACGACGGCTACGCCATCTTCGGGTCGCTGGCCGCGATCCTGGCGCTGCGCAACCAGGACCTGCCGCATGCGCGCTGCGTGGTGTTGATCGAGGCCTGCGAGGAATCCGGCAGCTACGATCTACCGGCCTATGTGGACCATCTTGCCGAGCGCATCGGCAAGCCGTCGCTGGTGGTGTGCCTGGACTCGGGCTGCGGCAATTACGAGCAGCTGTGGTGCACGACGTCGCTGCGCGGGCTGACCGGCGGCAACCTGACGGTCAAGGTGCTGGAAGAAGGCGTGCACTCGGGCGATGCCTCGGGCGTGGTGCCGTCCAGCTTCCGCCTGCTACGCCAGCTTCTGTCGCGCATCGAAGACGAAACCACCGGCCGCATCCTGCTCGATGGCCTGCATGTGGAGGTGCCGGCCGAGCGGCTGACCCAAGCGAAGGCCGCCGCTGCCACACTGGATACCGCTATCTTCGACAAATTCCCGATGGTCGATGGCCTGGTGCCGATGCACGAGGACCTCACCGAATTGGTGTTGAACCGCACCTGGCGCCCGGCGCTGTCGATCACCGGTGTGGACGGCATGCCGCCGCTGGCGTCGGCCGGCAACGTACTGCGTCCGCAGACCGCGGTGAAACTGTCGCTGCGACTGCCGCCAACGGCCGACGGGAAGGCGTGCGGCGAGTTGCTCAAGACAGCGCTACTGCGCGACCCGCCCAATGGTGCGCAGGTGACGCTCGATCTGGAAAAGGCCTCGTCTGGCTGGAATGCACCAGCGATGGCGCCATGGCTGGAGAAGGCGATCGACGACGCCAGCCGGGCTTTTTTCGACAAGCCGGCGATGTACATGGGCGAAGGCGGCTCGATCCCGTTCATGGGCATGCTTGGCGAGAAGTTTCCCGGCGCGCAGTTCATGATCACTGGCGTGCTCGGCCCGCATTCCAATGCGCATGGCCCCAACGAGTTCCTGCACATCCCGATGGGCAAGCGCGTGACTGCCTGCGTCTCGAAGGTGATTGCCGACCATCACGCCGCCTGCCTGCGCGGCGAAACCAGCGGCTCGCCGGTGGCCGCCGATAGCGGCACCCGTCATGGTGGGCATGGTTGCTGTTGAGTTGTGGCTTCATCGATGCGTGCGGTTGGCGCGCATCGATGTCATGAGAGGTCGGTCTGCGCTTTTAAATGAGGACTACTGCAGGTGCACCTTGGTCGTCGGGCTAACCCGCTTCATGCACTGCCTGGCCCCGCACCTCCCCCAACCCCGCTTCCGTTGGGAGAGGGGATAGCCGTTGCTCTTCTTCGGGACGTGCCTGGTGCGCATTGCCCAGCGCAGAACTGGTGTCTTTTGCACACCTAAATCGTCAAGGTTCCCGCAGGGATTTCTTTATTGAAAGACGACTTCTCTGTAGGAAGACAACGTCCCGGGAAAGAACTGCCCGAAGCCATGAGCGCCTGGCAGCAGGAGCCGATGACCATGCCATCCTGAAGGCAGTGCATCCGCTTGCGCGCTCCTGTGCCCGCTGCGTGAGGCAGCGACATCCGAAATGCTAGTCTGCCGATCCCGTCCACCTTCGGTGCTGCGATGAATCATCTGTTTGGTAGCGACAGCTGGCTCTACATTCTGCTGGTCGGTTTTGTGGTTGGGCTGCTGGCGCGTTTCATTACGCCTGGTACGCAACGTCTGGGCTGCCTGCTGACGATCGTGCTAGGCATTGCCGGTGCCGTGGTCGCGACCTGGTTTGGCCGTTACATGGGGTGGTACCGCGCGGGCGAGCCGGCCGGTTTCCTTGGCGCGCTGCTCGGAGCGATTGCCATCCTGGCGTTGTTGCGGTTGTTCAGTGGCAGCAAGCACTGAGCGTTTCAAAGCGTTTCTGCTGCGTCTATCCATTACTTCCCTACGCCTCTTTTCTCCATGACGTCACTTCATCCGGATCCTGCGCGCGACGCGCTTCGCCTGCGGTGGGCACAGCAAGCGCTCGACGATCCACTGGCCTCGCTGCAGCGCGCATCGGTCGATGCGGGGTTTCGCAGTTATTGGCGCACGCGCGGGAATGGCGTGGACCGCATCTTGATGGATGCGCCGCCAAAGCTGGAAAACGTTGCGCCGTGGCTGCGCATGCATGCGCTATTGGGCGCCCATGGGGTACGCGTACCGCAGGTGCTTGCCCAGGACCTGGAAAACGGTTTTTTGCTATTGGAGGACCTGGGCGTGCCAACGCTGGCACAGGTGCTCACCGACGCCAACGCCAACGACTTGCTGGATGGCGCGATTGCCCAACTGCTGCTGCTGCAAAAAATCCCCCCACCTGCCGATAGTGGCGTGTTTGGCGAAGCGCTGCTCCAACGCGATGCCGGCTTGTTCGAAGAATGGTTCTTGGGCCGCCACCTGGGCGTGCAGCTGGACTGCGCCCATGCCGAGCAGTTGCAATTGGTGCAGCGCCGTCTGATGGACAACGCGCTGGCCCAGCCGCGCGTGTTCACCCACCGCGATTTCATGCCGCGCAATCTGATGCCCGTGCCCGATGGCCCGGCGGTGCTGGATTTTCAGGACTGCGTGATCGGCCCGATCGCCTACGACCCGATCAGCCTGTTCAAGGACACCTCGGTGAGCTGGCCGATCGCTCGGGTAGACGGCTGGCTGCAGCACTATCATGCACGAGCAACGGCGGCCGGGTTGCCGGTGCCGCCGCTGGCGCACTTCCTGCGCGATGCGGACTGGATGGGCGTGCAGCGCCACCTGAAAAACCTGGGGATTTTCTCGCGTCTGAGTCATCGCGATGGCAAGCATTGGTATCTGGACAATGTGCCGCGTTTCATTGCGTATCTGGACGAAGTACTGCCGCGCTACGCCGAGCTTGCGCCGTTAATCGGCCTGCTTGACGGGGTGATCAAACCCGCGTTGGCTGCGCGTGCGCAGCAGGCCCCGATGTGAAGGCGCTGATCTTTGCCGCAGGATTCGGCGAGCGCATGCGCCCGCTGACAGAGCACACGCCCAAGCCGCTGCTGTCGGCCGGTGGTGCGCCGTTGATCGTGTGGCACCTGCGCAAGCTGGCGGCGCTGGGCGTGGACGAGGCGGTGATCAATACCTCATGGCTGGCCGAGCAATTCCCGCAGGTGTTGGGCGATGGCAGCGCGTTCGGTCTTCGCCTGACCTACTCGTATGAAGGTGCGACGCCACTGGAAACCGGCGGCGGCATGCTGCATGCGCTGCCGCTGCTGGGCGATGCGCCGTTTCTGCTGGTCAATGGCGACATCTGGACGGATTTCGACTTTGCCCGGCTGTCGCGGGCACCGGCAGGGCTGGCGCAGCTGGTGCTTGTCGATCGCCCCGTCTATGCAGCGCGCGCAGACTTTGCGCTGGATGGGGATGGCAAGGTGCGCGCAGATCTGCCCGCAACGCTTACCTATTCCGGCATCGGCATGTATCGACCTGCACTGCTGCGCGATTGGCAATCGGTGATTGGTCCGTTGCCAGTACAGACCGGCACGGCACCGCGGTTTGCGCTGGCGCCGATCTTGCGCGCGCAGATGGCGGCAGGCCTGATCGACGGCATCCACCATGCCGGGCGCTGGACCGATGTCGGTACACCACAGCGGCTGGCCGAGCTGGACGCACAGTTACTGCGCGAGGGCGCCTGATCGCAGCCTTGCTGTCGTAACGCTCGTCGTCATTGGCCGGTTGCTTGTTGAAGAACAGAAGCACCGCGCCAGCGCATTGCTAGTTGCTTATTAAAAACGTTGCGCACCGACCAACTTGACTGGTCCTTGCCCGCTCACCGTCGCGGGACCCGTGGCGGCATGGATGCCGCCACAGAGCTCACAAGGACGCACTTGCAGCGTGTCCCGCGATGGTGGCGGGCAAGGGCCCTGCAGCGAACGCGAAGAACTCGAGCTCGAGTGCGCGGTGCCCTCACCGCTCGCGGGACACGCCGTAAACCCGTCCATGGGGGCTCGATGGCGGCATCCATGCCGCCAACGGTCCCGCAATCGGCGAGGACACCGCACCAGATAGTTTGCTGATGGTTTTGTTGAAGAGCGAATACGCCGTGTCGCCAGTGCTGATCGCTTGTTGAAAACTCTGAGTACCGACCAAGCCGACTGGTCGTTTCCCGCCCACCGTCGCGGGGTAATCCCCCCGCCCATTAGCAGACGCCAGAAGTGGAATTTTCTCGTACCCTTTCTCGAGGAGGTTCCATGAAGAAGTCCCGCTTTACCGACAGCCAGATCATCGCCGTGCTCAAGCAGGCCCAGGCCGGTGCGCCCGTGCCGGAGCTGTGCCGCGAGCACGGCATCAGCTCGGCGACGTTCTACAAGTGGCGCAGCAAGTTCGGCGGCATGGACGTGTCCATGGTCGCGCGCATGAAGGAGCTGGAGGAGGAGAACCGCCGGCTCAA